>NZ_CP066369.1:2038229-2355375 GCF_016406305.1 Shewanella putrefaciens | reverse complement strand
TTTACCCTCGCGGGTGAAAATCGCCGCTCGGGCGCCAATCAGGCCAATGGGCAATTTGAAGTCATACTTAAACCTTGGGCTGACCGTGAAGCGACCAATGCCACGGTTAAAGCTGTGATGGAAGCTATTGATAAGGATTTAGAGCAAGTTTTAGAGGCCGAATTTAACCTGTATTTACCCTCAGCTGTGCCGGGGCTAGGGAGCGGTTCTGGTGTTGAAATGCAACTGCAGGATACCTCTGGTACTCACTTTCAAGGCTTGGTTGAAACCGCCAATGAGTTAGTCGAAATCTTAAAGCTCCAACCCGAAGTCGCCAGTGCCAGTGTGTCTTTGCAAAGTGCGATTCCCCAGTTGCATTTGTCAGTGGATGAAGCCAAAGCCATGGCTATCGGGGTTAATGTTGGTGATATTTACAGTACAATCAAAACATTAACTGACTCATCGACAGTCAATGATTTTAATCTGTTTGGCCGAGTCTATAGGGTTAAAATTCAAGCAGAAGAAAGCTATCGACAATTTCCGCACCAAATTAAAGACTATTATGTGCGCTCATCAAACGGCGCTATGGTGCCGATTGGGGTGTTAGCGAAATATGAGTACACTGTCGGCCCCGCCTCTGTGACCCATTACAACTTATTTTCCAGTGCTTCCATTAATGTCACGCCCGCCGCAGGCTATGCCACCGGGGATGTTATCGAGGCGATAGCGCGGGTTGCAAAACCGATATTGCCCGATGAATTTAAATACGAGTGGACTGGCATTACCTACCAAGAGGTGCAATCGGCCAATCAAACGGGCGTGGCGATTGGTCTAGCCTTGCTATTTGTGTTCCTATTTTTAGCGGCTCTGTATGAAAGCTGGAGCATACCTGTGGCGGTACTGCTTATTGCACCGATTGCACTATTAGGTGCGGCCATCACGACCTTAATCAGCGGCATGGAGAGTAATTTATTCTTCCAAGTGGCTTTTATCGCACTTATTGGTATGGCGGCGAAGAATGCTATTTTGATTGTGGAGTTTGCCAATCAGTTGCACCAACAGGGCAAATCCTGCTTGGAGGCGGCCCTAGAGGCGGCAACGATGCGCTTTAGACCGATACTTATGACATCAATGGCCTTTATCCTTGGCGTATTGCCTTTGGTTTTATCCGCGGGTCCTGGGGCCGTGAGCCGGCAATCTATTTCACTGCCTATTTTAGGGGGCATGGTATTGGCGACGACCATAGGGATTGTGTTTGTTCCGTTATTTTTTGTCACCACAGCGGGCTGGGTGAAAAAGAAATCAGCAAGGCAGCCTATTGATACTAAAGAGGTACTGCTTTTAGATCATGATACCGCCGAGGAGGTGAGCCGTGGCTAATAACCCGTATGCTTCCCCTATGGTGGGACCAAACAGGATTTCAATGGGGCGATTTCAACGTAATCCCATTTTCTTAGGGCTTGTCGCTGCGCTCAGTGTTGGAGCCTGTTCCCTTGGGCCCGATTACGAACGGCCAGAGCTGAATTTACCCGAACAATACTCAGTGCAAGGCACAGCTAATGAGGATCTTAGCGACCCAAACGCTATCGCTGCGTTATCCTGGCGCAGTTTTTATCAAGATCCCGCGCTTTTACAGTTGATTGAACACGCATTAGCAAACAATTTAAATCTGCAAATTGCCCAGTCCCGTCTCATCGCGGCCCGTTCAAAGATAACAGTATCCGACAGTGCTCTCTGGCCGGATGTTGCAATATCGGCGGGGTTTGAACGCACGCTCGATAGCGCAGCCACTAATACTTCACCTAGCCCAGAAACAACCTTAGATCTGCAGGGGACAGTCTCCTGGGAAGTAGACCTATGGGGCGCCAATCGCCGCACGAGTGAGGCAACCGAGGCTATGTACTTATCCGAGGTGGAATCGCTTCGCTTAACCTATGTGAGTCTTATCAGTGATATCGCTAATCGCTACTATGAATGGCTGGATGTGGAGCAGCGTTATCGAGTCTCGAGTGAAACAGTCACACTAAGGCAAAAAGAACTTAAGATAGCCCAATTACGCCATGCAAATGGGATGATTTCAGGGTTAGATGTACGCCAGGCGGAAGTGGAATTGCAGAGCGCGAAAGTGACTTTGCCAACGTTGAATTATGAGCGCCAATTTAAAGTCAATCAGCTCTATATTTTGCTTGGTGAGTATGACTTCCCCCTGCCAGAACGCCAAAATATGCCGGAAGTAAAAGGCTTACCCGACGAGCTCAGTGCGGGCGTCCCATCGCAGCTATTAAGCATGCGGCCCGATGTCAAAATTGCCGAGCAAGCTATGATCGCTGCGAATGCCCATGTAGGGGTCGCTAAGGCTGCATTTTTCCCCAAGTTTGTTATTTCGGGTGTGTACGGCCGCGAAAATGACCATCTAACGGATATTTTTGACGCCAATGGTGTGACTTGGTCATTGCTCGGTGGCATTACGGCGCCCATTTTTAACAGTGGTAAAATCTCCGCCCAGTTTGATATCGCCTCCGAGACCTCTAAGCAAGCCATGCTGAATTATCGCCATGTGGTATTAAATGCGTATTTTGATGTCAATGATGCCTTAAATAATCTGAAACGTGCCGAGCTTGCGAGTGGTGCACAGCAAGAATTAGTCGCATCTTCAAAGGAATATGCTCGGCTTGCAAGATTGAGGTATCAAAATGGTGTTGCGACATCCTTAGACTTAATGGATGCACAGCGGCAATTGTTTAGTGCGCAATTAGCCTATAGTGAAATTTTGCGGGATAAACAATTAGCAAAAGTAGCCTTATACCGGGCACTTGGAGGAGGGCAGATCTGACCCATTTGGCCACGCACAGATGACAATAAAAAATCCCCGTTAACGGGGATTTTTATTTCATTCCATTCCATTGGTGACTTGGTGGTGACTTGGGACAATCACACTGATCAAAGATGCGTTTGTCCCTTACGTCCTTTATACGGCGACTTCTTTGCCATCTAGCTTACGAATCACAACGGTTGCAGCGCGGGGGCGTAAGCTTGTGCCCGCTGGCGTTGCTTGCGCCGCATTGGACGAATAAGGCCAGTTACCTGGATGCTGAATGTTAGCAAATACAGAAGTGTAATCTGGGCTAATCGCGAAACCTGTCACTTCACAGTCGTTGGGGCCAACGAAGAAACGCTTTAATTCCATTTGGTTTTCGCTTGTAACACTGGCCTGCTTATTAGCACTATCGAGGAGTGTCGAAGGGACAATCGCTAGCATTTGATCGTTAGTCTTTTCAGTGACTTCCTTCGCGCCATTATCGGTTTGTACCCATAAAATACCGCGCTTATCGAAGGCTAAACCATCTGGGCTCGCAAATTGGTTTAAATCCGTTAAGCCCGAAAGGTTAGTCTCGGCATTGCCATCACTGGGTGAGCCAAAGACGAAGATATCCCATGTAAATTCAGTGTCTTTATCGCCTTCATCCCAACGGATAATATGGCCAAAGTAGTTTTTAAGTCTTGGGTTTGCAGGATTTGCTTCGCTACGTTTTGAGTTGTTGGTTAACGTCAAATAGACAGAGCCAGTGAAAGGATCGACCGCGCACCACTCAGGGCGATCCATAGGTGTCGCGCCCACTAAATCCGCAGCACCCGCAGTGTTTAGAATAATGTCGGCTAAGGTGGCGAAGCTATTGCTTAAAGTTTTGCCGTCTGTAGTTTGGCTATCTAAGGTTAAAGGTAACCAGACACCGCCGCCATTCTCATTGAATTTAGCGACATATAGCGTCCCTTCATTCATGTACTTATCGCCCATTTGTAAATGGTTGCTGCTGGTGGCATCTTTTGCATCCCAAACCGCATTCGAAACAAATTTATATAAGTATTCGAACTGAGAATCGTGGCCAGAGTAAAACACTACGGGTTTACCTTCGACCAATTTACCAAAGGTACAACCTTCGTGGCGGAAGCGACCGAGTGCGGTACGTTTGATGGCACGCGAGCTTGGGTTATAGGGATCGATTTCAACGATATAGCCGTGACCATTCGCTTCGTTGCGGTAATCGTCCTGGGCACTAGCACCCTTTGGTGTCACATCAAAACGGGCAAATTCATCGAGACGTTCTTCATCGTGGCCTGCAAGATCATCCCAGCCGTAGCGAGTGCTGGTTTTGCTGATCCCGATGCGCGCTTGTTCGGCAGTTAAGGTGCCACGATTAGCAAAGTAACCCGGCCAGTTTTCTTCGCAGGTTAGATATGTGCCCCAAGGGGTATAGCCATTGCCACAGTTATTGAGTGTGCCACGGGCTTGACTGCCATCGGGTGAATAGCGGGTTTCAAGTAGCGGAGAATAGGCCAGAGGGCCTGCCATATCCATTACTGTCGCACCGGTAAAGCGGCGGTTATGGGCATCATTTGCAACCACTTCCCACTGAGAATTGACCAGTTTGATGCGTACCACAGTCACGCCGTGGGCATTAATTTCTTTTCGCACTTCATCGACAATAGTGCGTAGACCAGAAGTTGGGTCAAATGTTTGACCCATAGGATGCAGGGCAATTTCATCGATATATTCATGGTTAATGCACAATAAGCCGTCATTACCTGCGTCATCTAGGGGGAAGAAATGCATGCCATCGTGGTGCATACCAACAGAGTTTGCTTGGTCATCGGCGGTATTAGTGCCATCACTTTTCCAAGGGGCAGCTTTTGAATTTAATGGTGTTCCCCAAGGGGCAAGAACCTGTGCGGTATAGCCTTCAGGCACAACCACTGCATCTAAGCGAGAGCCTGCAACTGAAGTGAAATTCAGTTTTGCACTGCTTTTAGTGGGTGGGACTGGCACAACAGGATCGACAGGCTTGGGCGTTGAAGAATTATCAGAACCACAGCCCACTAAACCTATACCTGCAAAGGCGGTCATGGCGCTAATACCGAGTCCGCCTTTTACAAAGTTACGACGGGATAAATGTTTATCCAACACTTGGTTAAAGGGTTCATTATTGCTTTTATTATAAAGTGTAGGATCAAAGGTGGCCTTGCTCATATTGCACTCCAGTTGAAGGATAGAATTAAATATCGAGCCATAGCCTGTCATAGCAATATGACAGTAAAGGTGAATTCATATGACAATAAAGCGACAAAATTGGGCTAAATTTCTTTTATGTTAACGATGCAAACGGCGAAAAATAATCTTAAATTTCACTAAGATTAAGGTTCAACGTGACTTATTTTCTCGGTCACGTAAACTCTTTAGAACGCCGCTTAATAGGCGGCTTGCTGTGCCATTTGCAATGCCATTATTTTAGGGAGAGATCATGTCGGTTGAGAGGAAAATTGCCGTATTATGCCGAGTGGAACCCGGTTGTCTTGGACCCGACGGCCGTGACCATATAGAGGCTTTTTGTGCCTTGGCGCAAAGGGCAATGCAGCATTTTGATGTGGATGTGGGCACTTGGATCCTAACGCCAAGGTACGATAAAACCCTAGAGGAAATGCAGTACAGCGTGGCAAATAAATTACTCTCACATGCACAGTCGACCCAGTATTTTGCCTTAATCGGCCGGGATATAGACGCATTTGAAGAGCGTTTTCAAGATAAGTTAACCTCGCTCATTAATCTGTACCTTGCAAGAAAGTAGAACATTTATCTTAGTGAGCCGTGAGTTACCTTGTTGTAAGTTTAATAGGTTGATTTTATTGAATTATGCTTAATGTTTTTCAAGAGGTTCATGGTCTGAGTATTGACTGAAACATGATCGATATCAGCGGTTTAGGGATTCGTCATCAGTCATAGGGGCAATTAAGCCCGTAAAGTCGAGCAGAATTTGGTAAACTAGCCCACAGATTTCAATGTTAGCTCGTTGCAGGCTTTATCGGGGCGTAGGCTCCTTAGTGATTAAGCCCCAATAGAGCAAAGGGTAGTCCATGGTTCATTCCCCCCAAACACTTCAGGCACTCAGTGCTGATGGCGCTCACTATGCGCCATTATTGCAGCAGCAATTTGGTTTTACGGCATTCCGTGGTGGACAACTAGAAACCATTTCTCAGTTGTTGGCGGGGCACTCTAGCTTGGCAATTTTTCCGACAGGTTCAGGGAAATCCCTTTGTTATCAATTTACTGCACTACAGTTGCCCCAGCTCACATTAGTTATCTCTCCGTTACTGGCATTGATGAAAGATCAACTCGAGTTTTTACGGGCCAAGGGTATAGCTGCGGCCAGTATTGACTCCACCTTGAATGCCGAGCAGAGCAAACAGGTGATGATGGACGCGCGAGCTGGCCGCTTAAAAATTTTAATGGTGTCCGTTGAGCGCTTTAAAAATGAACGCTTTCGACAGTTTATCCAGTCGGTCGCCATTTCAATGTTGGTCGTCGACGAAGCGCACTGTATTTCAGAATGGGGGCATAATTTTCGGCCAGATTACCTAAAGTTGCCCGATTATCGCCGAGAACTAAATATCCCCTTAGTCTTGCTGTTAACCGCCACGGCCACTCGAAAAGTCAAATTAGATATGGCGATGCGGTTTGATATTGCGCCCGAGCACATAGTGCAAACGGGGTTTTACCGCGCCAATCTTGATTTGAACGTGCTGCCAGTCACCAGCCAAGATAAGGTCACACGGCTTCACCAGGAGATTAGCCGTTTTTCCGGTGCCGGGATTGTTTATGTCACCTTGCAATCTACCGCCGAAGAGGTGGCAAAGACGCTGTGCAGTAGAGGGATTGTTGCCAGTGCATACCATGCCGGGTTTGAGGATATTAAGCGCCAACAGATCCAAAACGATTTTATGCAGGATCGCATTCAGGTCGTCGTCGCGACAATTGCCTTCGGCATGGGGATTGATAAAAGCAATATCCGCTTTGTTATCCACTATGACTTACCTAAATCTATTGAGAATTACAGTCAAGAAATTGGCCGCGCGGGTCGTGATGGTTTACCGTCCCATTGTGTGACTTTGGCCAATCTTGATGGGATGAACACGGTGGAAAACTTTGTTTATGGTGATACACCTGAACGTGGTTCCATTGAATATCTGATTGAAAATATTAAGCAAGAACAGAATGATGCACGCTGGGAGCTGCAATTAAATACCTTGTCCAATACGAGCAATATTCGCCAGTTACCGCTTAAAACCCTGTTAGTTCAGCTTGAAATCTATGGCGTGATAAAACCACTTTATGCCTACTATGCCGATGTTAGCTATCGCTTCATTGTCGAGCCATCGGAAATTTTGCCAAGGTTTAATCCCGAGCGACAGGCATTCTTGTCACAGATTTTTACCTATACACAAATGAAGCGGATCTGGGGCATATTAGATTTTAATGCGCTTTATGAGGCTACAGGTAGCGAGCGCGGTCGCGTTTTAGCGGCGCTAGAATACCTCGCGGATCAGCAACTGATTGAGCTTGAAACTAAGCGTATTACGGATGTGTATCAGGTTAATGAGATTGCCTTAGGGGATCTCTCGTTAGTGGATACACTTTATGGGTATTTCGTTGAAAAGGAACACAAAGAAATTCAACGAATTGCTCAATTAGTACGCTTTTTCGAGTTAGAGACGTGTCTCAGCTACAATTTATCACGCTATTTTGACGATATTGCAGCACCTAAGCACTGTGGCCATTGCAGTGTGTGTCGTGGGCAGGTGGCGAAGTTGGCTTTTTCGACTGAGCCCGTTTGGCCAAAGGAAAGCCAGATACTCGCGGATCTTCAAAAGTTACAGCATCAAGTACAAGCGAAAGGCGGGGCACCTGTGTCCCTTGATACCCAATGCCGTTTCCTTGCGGGAATGGTCGTTCCCCTGTTTAGTCGATTACAGCTCCGTAAACTCGAGGGCTTTGGTCGTTGTGAAAAATTAAGATATGCGGAGATAAAACAGAAAGTGTCGTCGCTGGTGACGCGCTAAGATAGCAAAGGATCGAACATGAATAAGGCTGTAAAAAAGATGCTCGCCAAGCATGAGCGATTAGTTCATTCGGAAGGCGTAACCGTACTTTCCCACACCCAGAGAGAGAAGGGTGAGTGGATACAACATACCATCATGGTGGATGATTGTGATGTGCCCTTTAAGTTTCGACGGGTAAAAAAGTACAAGGATTTACAGGGGCAAAAGGTGAGTCTAGTGTATTATCCTGACACTGAAATGGTGGCGGGTTTCGAAATCGAAATTATGCAAGTGGTTAGAATTAAAAGATTTTAATTGATGCCCTTCGGATCGTTGCTGTCTAATATCAGTGGCGATCCGAAGGGTATTTGATCTCAGCCTAAACCGTCAGCAGCTTATTTAGCATACTGGTAGGTTGAATCCACTTTCCAGGTTCTAAAACGCAATTCTGTGCCTTCTGGCAGGTAAAAAACTTTAGGTAAACGGCTGTCGTAGCGCATTTTCAGCTCACCCGGGATCCGCACAAAGGCTTCCTTCTTCGCCATTTCAAAGCATGCCATCATAGTGCTGGGCCCTTGGGAAACCGTATCGACTTGGTAGTAGCTATATCCCCAACCTGTTACGGTCAACTCTTTTAATTCACCGCTTAGTCCATGCTTATTGCAGTCAACTAACTGAGTCTGACCAATTTGAATTTCAACGAGATAATCGTCCTCGTTCTCTAGGGTGGGTAAAGTTAAAATATGTTGAACCATTCCTTGCTTAGGCGCGGGGAACATTTTAGTGACTTCCTGTGGAACATAGTTCGCTGAGTTGAAGCTGGCAACACTGATCATCGGCGCATTTAATCCTGTAGGGTGTGGTGGGCTCACGGAGGTAGCATTAAAAGACAATAGGGCAAAGGTTAAGGGCAGGGCCGCAGCGGCCAATAAATGAGTCAGTTTCATATGTTCTCCTTGTCGATCCAATCATTCGTCAATGGGCTAGCCAATCCAGCCCATTATCGCGTTTCTATTCCTATAAACGGATGTCACTTTAAAAAGGGTTAATCTTTTTTGTGTCTATCGTAAAAATAATCAAGAAAAAAACAATATACTGATTTTATTAAAAAAGTAAAAAAGCTAATCCTAGGATTAGCTTTTTGGGTTTAAACAAAGGATGTGCTTGATTAGAACGAGTAACGCACACCCAGTGCAAAGGTTCGAGTGTAAATACTGTTGGTACGGTTAAAGAGTACTGAGTCTTCGTAGTATTCCTGATACACATCATCCAGTAGATTGGTCGCATCGAAGCTCAATACTAAGTCATCCGTGATGTTATAGCTTAACTGGAAGTCCAATGACTGCTCGGGTTTACGATAAATACCGCGAGGCATTGCAAAGTTAGGCGCATCATAGGAGTTTAAGAACTCGCTACGCCATGTATAAGACATACGCGCGCTGAAAACCTCTTTATCGTAAATTAACACTGCGCTGTAGGACTCATCGGACACCCCAAACATATCGCGGGTTGTCACACCAATTTGCTCTCCCGTGTCTGAATCATATTCAGGAATATCCTGAGATGAATCTAGCAGAGTCGCACTTAACTGTGTGCCTAAACCGTCTAACAGGCTTGGCAAACCATCAGGGAAGTAGACTGCACCTAACTCAACCCCAGTCAACTTACCGTTTGAGGTGTTACCGGGGCGGTTAAGAATGTAGGCTTCTTCAACCCCATCACCATCATAGTCATAGAGCGTGGTCGATAGAGAGTTATATACCAGTCCTTCGATATCGCGGCGGAAGTAGGTACCGTAAATCGAATTACCATTACCAAAATAATATTCTAGGGTTAGGTCGTAGTTTTTCGAGGTTACAGGTTCTAAATCAGGGTTACCGCCACTGGCTGAACCATAATTCGTATTAGATAAGTCTGGTACGTAATAGGTAAAAGAGTTCAAATCAGCAAAGGCGGGTTGACGAATAGTCTCGGTATAGGCAAAGCGAGCGACTAAATCATCGGTTAGCCAGTACCGCATCACCAAACTCGGCAACAGTTTGGACGTATCTGTGGTATCGCTGCTAACGGCGGTATAAACATTGTCATTAGCGTCTTTGGCATCATTGTCAAAGAAGTCCATATCCGCTTTAGTGCCTTCGTAACGAACGCCCATTTGACCATCTAAACGCTTACCGAAGACTTCAGTGTCAAAGTCGGCCATCAGGTAACCAGCCCAAGCTTGTTCAGAAATATCAAAGGTCTTCATGAGTTGTAGCTGTCTGGCATCAAAGCCCCAGAGTTCCTCATACTGACTGCGGTTTTTGTGTAGGTTATAGCCATTGATTACCGCCCACGCATCAGGCACATTCGCGCGGCCTTCAAAGAAGCCCGATGTCACCATATACATGGAAGGGTCTAAATCCGCATAGGCAATCTTCTTCGCGCTGCTGACAGCACGGCTGAAGTTAGTCGCACTGCGTTTTTCATAGCGCGCCCCAAATTGCAATTTAGTGAAAATAGCGTAATCCACATACAGACTGCCATCCATAGTCCAAGACAAGGAATCCCCTTCGTCTTTACTACCATTATCAAAGAAATCAGCAGTTTGCCATAGATCTGGATTAGTCATATCAGACTCATCCAGAGCGGTATCTGGATTATCTAAATAAGTCCAACTTGGGATACCATCGTCAGCATTGGCATCAATCGCTACACCATAAGCCGTTGTATCGCCGCGCATTGCAGCAAATTCATTTTCATAGGTGCTTTGTTGGTAAACAAATTCAGACTTTAATTGGAACTCATCGGTAAGATCCCATTTACCCCCTAAGGCAAACACATAGCTATCAGTACTGGCTTTCGTGTAATCGCCACTGGTAAAGTTGTAGGCATTATAGGCAGTACGTGATTTAACGACGTTTGTCCCATCGTATACTTCGATACCATCCTCGATGACTTGCTGCCAGTTTGCAGAGGAATCGACAAAGCTAAACAACATAGAGTTAAAGTTTTCATTGCGATAGCCATTGTAGAAGGCTTCAAAGGTATATTCTGAAGTGTCATTGGGAGCCCACTGCAGTGAAATATTAAAAGCAGGGCGTTCACGCTCGCCCTCGAGAACATTACCAAACATCGCGTCGCGAGCCAGTAGATATTCTTTACCATCTATGGTGGCGCCTGCGCTGGTATCAATACCGTGGGCAGAACCAACGTTCCAACCGCTAGTGATGCGAGTGCCATCTTCAACAAAGTAAGGGAAAGAAGCACCGGGAGACACGGTTTCGTCTTTATAGTTGGTGCGAATATAGGAGACGTTAACTAAGGCGCCGACTTCACCAATGCCAGTATCCCAGCGATCACTTGCTAGGGCACTGAAGTTAGGGTCGATAGTATCGGGCTGATCGGAATAAATGCCTTTTGCAGCAACGGAAACTTTACTGTCTTCAAAATCAAAGGGTCTATGGGTGCGAATATCAATTTGACCTGCAATGCCACTACCCACTTGCGCCGATGAACGGGTTTTAAAGACTTCAACGCTACCTAACAGGGCGGCGGGAATATCGGCAATCGCGACAGAGCGGCCCGTTGAGGTGAAGATCTGACGGCCGTTGACTGTGGTTGTCACATCCGTTAAACCACGAATACTGACAGTGTTGGTTTCACCGCTGGCGCGGTCCGTCACCTGAACGCCAGTGACGCGTTGCAGGGCTTCAACCAGGTTATTATCCGGAAACTTACCAATATCTTCGGCAACGATGGCATCAACCACTTGGATATTTTGGCGTTTAAGTTCTACTGCTTTATTTAAACTGCCGCGGATCCCTTGAACTTGAATGATCTCCATCTCTTCGTTGTTATTTTGCGGTTTTGGCGCGGTTTGTTGAGCAGGCTCTTCTACCTGACGCTCTTGTGTGGCTTCAACATCTGCCGCATAAGTCGCTTGACTGGCAAGAGCAAGCAAAATAGCACTTGCCAAATAAGTCTGTTTAAACATCTAGTTAATCTCCGGTAGTTTATTATTTGACCCGGTAGCCTAAGACACCATCTGACGTCCCGGTCTTTTTTTATTCCACTTCAGAGTCACGGACATCCCCACTGTGTCCCTGAAAATTTAGAATTTTGTAGCGTACTTTGCACTTCGGTATGCCGGTAACATTCCAGCAGACGAAGTTAATAACTTATCAAAACTGTTAAAATCATATTGTATGACTATTGTTATGTCAACTCACTGTTTGCCGTTATGGAAAGGTTGTGTCACATTTCTTTAAAATGCGTTTTAAGTTAAATAAATCAGTATTATTCACTTTTAAAACAGTGGGTTGTTTAGATTTGTTTTGTGTCGTTAATGAAGTTACAACTGTGTTTGAAGTTTTTAATCCCCCCATTTTTGCTGACCTTCACGTAAAAACTCATAAATCTCCGTCACAAGATATTTACTTCTTTGCCTAGCGTGTTAATGTAACTTTAGTGTTACAGTAGTATTGTATTACTTTTAAATTAATGCAGTAATACATTGATACACGATTACCCTAACTATCAAACACAACAATAAAAGGAACGACGCTCATGGTGCTTAAACGCTCATTCGTGTCAGCAAGCTTGATCATGGCACTAGCCGCCTGTGGTGGGGACGACAGCAGCTACAGTGCTAACGACACAAATACCTTTACACCTCCCGCCCCAGTGATATCCGCGGACCCGAAAGTCGCAGGTGAGGTGAGCTATAAAAATGCAGTGGTTCATGATCCTTCCATCATTAAAGATACCGATGGCACTTATTATGTTTTCGGCTCCCACCTTGCCGTTGCCAGTTCAACGGATTTAATGAACTGGACTCAACTGGCCTCGGATGGTGTTGCCACAAGCACGCTGTTTAACACCTATGCCACTGAAATTGCTGAAGGAACGACATGGACGGGCGGGTTTGTCGGCTCATGGGCACCGGATGTGATAAAACTTGCCGACGGTAAGTACCATTTCTATTACGATTTTTGTGGTGGCCCAGATAAGGTTGATTGCGTATCGCGCTCTTATTTGGGGATCGCAACTTCGGACAATATTTTAGGCCCCTATGTTAACCAAGGGCTGATCTTAAAATCAGGGCATGTTGGGGCAGAAAACCCCGGCGCTAATGGCCAAAACTACAATGGTTTTGTTGACCCGAACGCCATAGATCCAGCCGTGTTTTACGATAAAGATGGCGGCCTATGGATGACCTATGGTTCCTATTCTGGCGGGATCTGGGTGATGCAGTTAGATCCGGCGACGGGCAAACCGCTCGCGGATCAAGGCTATGGCACTAAGATCATGGGGGGCAATTACAGTGCGATTGAAGGCTCCTACGTCATCTATAGCCCAGAATCTGAATACTATTATATGTTTACCTCCTTTGGTGGCTTTGCTCAAAAAGACGGTTACAACATCCGTATCTCACGTTCTAAAAATCCCAACGGCCCCTATGTCGATGCCGCAGGTCTCGATATGATTGGCGCGACAGCCGCGGGCAATATTGCCGATTATGGCGTCAAGCTGATGGGCGGTTTCCAATTTGTGGCTTATCCCGGCGATGTTGGTAATGATCACGGCTACCTGTCACCCGGCCATAACTCAGCTTTTTATGATGCACAAACGGGTAAATACTTTTTGGTATTCCATACGCGTTTCCCCGATATGGGTGAAGGTCACAGCGTGCGTGTGCATGAAATGTTCCTTAACAGCGATGGTTGGTTAGTCGCCTCACCGCAACGTTATGCCAGCATCAACGGCGCTAATATTGTCGACGAAATCGATGTGACGGGTGATTATCAATTTATTAATCACGCTAAAGATATTAATACCGCGGCACATAAATCAGTCCATGTGAAGTTATCACGCACTTGGACTAATAAGGGCAGTGTGTCTGGCGATGTCACCGGCACGTACCAGCAAGGTGATGACAATCAAATCACCTTAACATTGGATGATTTGGGGACATTCGAAGGCGTGCTCGCTTGGCAGTGGGACCCTGAGCAAAACAAACTGATGCCCACCTTTAGTGCCATTTCCAATGAAGGGCTGAGTATTTGGGGCGTGAAGCTTACCGATAAAACCACCGATGAGATTTTATCGGCAGCGGCAAATGGCATTAGTCTACCGACCGAGGCCACCGAAGGCATGATCGCCTTACCGACCGAAGGCACCCGTGGGGCGACGATTGCGTGGCAATCGAGTGATGAGTCAGTGATCCGCGCCGATGGCACCATTATTCGGCCCAATGTGGGCGAGGGCGATAAGGTCGTGACCTTAACTGCGACTATTGTGGTCAATGGCAAGAAGGTGACTAAAACCTTCCAAATTACCGTATTTGCCCGTAAGACTTATAACCGTATTGCACAGTACAGCTTCGAGAATAACCTCAAGGATTCATTAGGACTCTTTGCCGAAGGTCAACCGACGGGCGATCGTATCTTCAAAGCGGCAGATGCCATAGATTACGCCACAGGCTTTGAAGGACAATCATTGTCATTAGATGGTGCCCACGGGGTTTTACTGCCATCCGGTATTATCTCAAGTTATGAGTACACTGTGTCTTTCTGGGCGAATCCGGCCGTCATTACTGGGTTTACCACCGCATTCTTCGGTGCGGCTAATGAGCAAACCGCAGAAGATGGTAGCAAGTTTTCCAATACTTGGGTAAGCCTGCTGCCACAGGGCTGGGACGGCAATACCATGTTCTGGAGTCACAATATCGATAACAGCGGCAGTTCGGTGATTGAAACCTGGTTTGACGGTGTGACAGGGGAACGTATTGCAGAAAACACTTGGTCGCACTTGGCTTTCTCGGTTAATAAGGGGCTGGTAAAAGTCTTTATTAATGGGGTAGAGAAATTCAGCAGCGGTAACCTGAGCAACTATTTTACCGGTGCAGAGGGCGTTTTCGGTCTAGGCGTGAACTACTGGGATCTGCCATACAACGGTCTTATCGATGAGCTTAAAGTGTATGAGGCGGCATTAAGTGCCGAAGAAGTCAAAGCTCTGGATATCGATAAGTTACCCGACAGTGAACTGTTATCCTCGGCAACCGCGATCCTTGATCTAGGTGACTTATCGGCGGTGCGTGATAATATCGAACTGCCGATAACGGGCCCCTATGCCTCGGCGATTTCGTGGACCTCTTCCGAGCCAACGATTATCGACACCCGTGGCACAGTCACTCAGCCGGGCCGTGAGGATACAGATAAAGTGGTGACCTTAACGGCAACCTTAAAACTCGGTCAAGCGACACAGACGAAAGTCTTTACAGCAACCGTTAAGTCTAAGGCGCCGCCATCACCCGTAGCGGTCTACAGTTTTGAAGACAATCTTAGCGACAGTACGGCTAACTTCGGTGCGGGTACGGTTGTGGGTGATAAGATTGGCATTGCCGGCGGTAATATCAGCTACGCCGATGGCGCGGTAGGTAAAGCGGCGGTCTTTGATGGTGCCTCTGGTATTGTGCTGCCAAATAACCTTATCAAAGACTACACCTACTCAGTATCTATGTGGCTCAATCCAGAGCAACTGAATAAATACACCACGGCACTGTTTGGCTATGCGACGGATTCCAGCTGGACCAGCGTGTTACCGGGTGGTCAAAATGATTATGAGCGCGTTGTGTTATGGTCAGGCACGGCTTGGTACGACGGTAAAACCGATTTTGTGATGCCAAAAGCGCAGTGGACACACCTCGCGTACACAGTAAATGGCGGTGATGTGAAGGTGTATCTCAACGGCGAGCTGAAGTTTACCGGGGCTAACTTCCCGAATATCTTCTCTGTGCCAACGACTAAGTTTGCTGTAGGCGTGAACTTGTGGGATGTGCCTTTCAAAGGCGCAATCGATGAAATCAAGTTCTACGACGAAGCGATTACTGAACAAGATGTAACTGATTTATTTGGCGAGTCTAATCAATAATCCGCATGAGCTGGCGATACTAAAAGCACCCATTCGGGTGCTTTTTTATTGCCTGATGCCCAATTGTCACTCGATACTCAAGCGTTTTGCGCCAAAGGATGACGGAATCGACGCCAAATAGCTTTTAAAACATGACCTTTGGTACCGTTGCCACAAATTGAGTTGCGATACATTTATCTTTTACTTTGTCCTTGCTTCATCCCATAGGTTGTTTAAGAATAAGGCTTTTGGGATAAATGGGCGGGTTTCTGAGTCAATCATGCAAACGGTGACGGTCGGCGAGTTGTTGATGACCATTCCTGTGGGAAACCGCCTTGGTGAAGGCGTGTTATGGGATGAGTTACACCAATTGATTTGGTGGACCGACATTTTATCCTCCGTCATTTATCGTTTTCATTTACCTACCCATACCCTCGAAACCCTCCCCATGCCTCACCGTGTCGGTTCCTTCGGCCTTACTGCAAATCCAATGATGCTTATCGTCGCTTTCGATATAGGCATTGCACACTATGATATTGAACATCAAAAGATTAAATGGCTGGCTCAGCCAGAGTCTCAGATTGAGGGAAATCGTTTCAATGATGGTCGTATCGATAGGCAAGGGCGCTTTTGGGCGGGCACTATGGTGGAAAGGCGCGATCATCAGCAGCAATGTGCCGCCCTGTATTGCATCGACGAAAAGGGGGATTGTCATCAGCGTCTAACCGATCTCGAAATCTCCAATGGCTTGTGTTGGAGTCCAGATGGGCGAACGCTTTACCATGCTGATTCACCTAAACATCAAATTTATCAATATGATTTTGATATTCGAAGCGGTCTGTTAAGCCATAAACGCCTATTTGCAACCACCAACAATAATATGTTCCCCGATGGCTCCGATGTCGATTGTGCCGGTTATCTCTGGAACGCGCAGTGGGGCGGTGGCCAAGTTGTGCGCTATCGCCCCGATGGTGAAGTTGACCTTATCCTTAAATTACCCGTCACGCATCCAACCAGCATTGCCTTTGGCGGCCCAAAGCTAGACTTACTGATTGTGACCAGCGCCAAACACGCCATTGATCCTTTAGCATTGAGCCAAGAACCACAAGCGGGAGATGTGTTTATCTACCAACTTGATGGAATATTGGGATTAACTAGCCCGCGTGTTCGCGGTTAGATTCAAACTGCCTAAAAATCATCATAAAAAGCAATAACTCCCTCGCTTAGTCGGCTAAACCAAGCCATTTCATTGTTATCCAATTCCCCTAGTGTCGTTACGATTTCAGTTCGAATGTTAAAATTTTATCACTCTACAACTAAAATCATATTGTAATACTATTAAGCTATAGTAATATTGTAGGACTAAACAATATTCACTCTAGCTGCGTGAACCGAATAGGGCGCAGAGTTAATGTACGGGGATGCAAATGTCGAATGTTTTAGGCTCTTACGCATTAGGGCTAGATTACGGCTCTGATTCAGTGCGCGCGTTATTGGTTGATACTCAAACTGGCGCAGAAGTAGCGACTAATGTGGTGTACTACCCACGTTGGAAGAAGGGACTTTTTTGCGAGCCCGCAAAGAATCAATTTAGACAACATCCCCTCGACTACATCGAAAGTTTGATAGAAGTAGTGCAAGGCCTATGGGCCAAAGCCCCCAGTGGCGCTGCGCAAAGAGTCTGTGGCCTAAGCGTTGATACCACAGGTTCAACCCCTATAGCAGTGGATGAAGCCGGCGTTGCCTTAGCCTTAAAACCGGAATTTGCGAATAATCCCAACGCGATGTTTTTGCTTTGGAAAGATCACAGTGCGATTCTCGAAGCTCAGCAAATTACCGCCGCCGCTAAGGATTCAAGCGAAAATTACCTGAAATATGAAGGGGGAATTTATTCCTCTGAATGGTTTTGGGCAAAGGCCTTATTCGTACTGCGCCATGACAGCGCGGTAAGACAAGCCGCCTATAGCTGGGTCGAGCACTGTGATTGGATCACGGCGTTAATGACGGGGACTACACATCCAAAAATCTTTAAGGCTGGGCGCTGCGCCGCCGGTCATAAAGTGATGTGGCACGAGTCATGGAATGGTTATCCACCCAATGACTTTTTCGTTGGCATCGACCCTTTACTCGATGGTTTAAGAGACAAACTACCCCTTGAAACCTGCACATCCGACACGGTTTGTGGCCAGCTAACCCCAGAGTGGGCGCAGCATCTGGGGCTATCGACCGAGGTTATAGTGTCATTTGGCTCATTCGATTGCCACGCGGGTGCCGTTGGCGCGAATGTTAAGCCCGGCGTATTAACTAAGGTGATGGGTACCTCCACCTGCGATATCACGGTCGCCAGCTATGAGGATATAGGTGAGCGTTGTATTAAAGGGATTTGCGGTCAAGTCGATGGCTCCGTATTGCCCGGCATGATTGGCCTTGAAGCGGGTCAGTCCGCCTTTGGCGATCTCTACGCTTGGTTTAGGGAACTCACCTCTTGGCCGATTCAACAGCTGGATACTTCAGCGCTGTTTGATGACGACACCCGAGCCAAACTTATTCAGCAATTAGAGTCCGAAACCTTAACCGTGCTGGGCAATGCGGCGGCTAAGCTCCCCGTTGGCGAGACAGGTATCGTCGCGCTGGATTGGATTAACGGACGCCGCACCCCCGATGCCGACCAATCGGTGGCCATGGCTATCACAGGCTTAACCATGGGCAGTCAGGCGCCGCAGGTATTCAAAGCCCTAGTGGAAGCCAGCGCCTATGGCGCACGGGCCATTATCGAGCGCTTCAAGCAGGAGGGCGTCTGCATTGACCATGTGGTCACCATAGGTGGGATCTCGAAAAAGTCCGACTTTATTATGCAAACCTGCGCCGATGTGTGGAATTGCAATATCGACGTGCTCGAGAGCGAGCAAAGCTGTGCCCTCGGCGCCGCCATTTATGCCGCAACCGCCGCCGGGGTTTATCCCGATGTGCTGACTGCTCAAACCGCCATGGCCTCAAAAGTGGCGAAAACCTATCAGCCCAATCCTGAAAATGCACAGAAATATCAAGCGCTTTATCAAGCGTACTTAGCCCTTGGCCACTATGTTGATGGAGCGAAATAAGATGTCTTTTTTAGAGCTAAAACGGGAAGTGTACGAAGCCAACATGGAGCTTGAGAAACGCAAACTGGTGACCTACACCTTTGGCAACGTTTCACAAATTGACCGCCAACTCGGCGTCATTGGTATCAAGCCCAGCGGCGTGCCCTATGAAGATTTGAAGGTTGAAGACATAGTGATTGTTGACCTTGAGAATCAAATCGTCGAAGGGCGCATGCGTCCTTCATCCGATACCAAAACGCACACCTATTTGTATCGCCAGTGGCAGAGTATCGGTGGCATCACGCACACCCATTCGACCTATGCCACCGCGTGGGCGCAGGCACAGATAGCGATTCCCTGCTTAGGGACTACACAGGCCGATTATGTGTACGGTGAAATCCCATGCACAGCTGTGATGCGCAATGATCAGATAAGCCGCGACTACGAAGAAGAAACCGGCGTGCAGATCCTCGATTGCTTCGCCGACCGAGATCCCAACGAGTCGCCCATGGTGATAGTGGCGGGCCATGCGCCGTTTACTTGGGGCGCCAATGCGGCTAAATCCGTGTATCACGCCGTATTGCTCGAAGAAATCGCGCGGATGGCGTATCTCACCAAAACATTATCACCAGGTATAAGTCAGTTAAAACAAGAGCTTATTGATAAGCACTATTTGCGCAAGCATGGAAAAGATGCTTATTACGGCCAAAGCAAGTAATTGCCAGTCGGGTCTCATTTCAAACTAGAGAGAGTAATATGAAAGCCTTCAAACAAAAACAAGTGTGGTTTATTACGGGGTCACAGGATTTATACGGCCCGAAAGTGTTAGAGCAAGTCGCCAAAAACAGTGAACAAATCGTTCATGGCTTCAATGCATCCTCATCCATGTCAATGGAAGTGGTGTATAAGCCAACGGTAAAATCCCCACGGGAAATCCACGCCGTGTGCCAAGCGGCCAACAGTGATGAAAACTGTGTCGGTGTTATCCTGTGGATGCACACTTTCTCTCCCGCGAAGATGTGGATTGCTGGCCTTAATGAGTTAAGCAAGCCATTCATGCACTTACATACTCAGTTCAATGCCGAGCTCCCCTGGAGCGACATCAATATGAACTACATGAACACCCACCAAAGTGCCCACGGTTGCCGCGAATTTGGTTTTATCGGTACCCGTATGCGTAAAGAGCGCAAAGTGGTTGTGGGTCACTGGCAATCGAGCGATGTGCAGGCACAGATTGATGATTGGTGCCGCGCCGCGGCGGGTTGGCACGAGAGCCAAAACCTACGAATCGCCCGCTTTGGTGACAATATGCGTCAAGTGGCCGTGACCGAAGGCGACAAGGTTGCCGCGCAAATTCAATTTGGTTACGAAGTGCATGCCTACAGCTTGGGTGAACTCAATGAGGCTATCGATGCCATTGCCGAAGGAGATGTGAGTGCGCAACTCGACCGTTACGCCAGCGAATACCAGGTGGGTAACGAGCTATTTGGTGATGAATACCAGTTAGACCGTTTAAGAAAAGAAGCCAAGATTGAACTCGGCTTAACCCAGTTTTTAACCCAAGGCCAATTTGGCGCCTTCACTAACTGCTTCGAAAACCTCACCGGCATGACAGGCTTGCCGGGACTGGCGACCCAACGTCTAATGGCGAACGGTTTTGGTTACGGCGGCGAAGGTGACTGGAAAACCGCGGCCATGGTACGCATTATGAAGGTCATGGGCCAAGGCCGTGCGGGCGGCACTTCCTTTATGGAGGATTACACCTATAACTTTGGCGAGACAGATCAAGTCCTCGGCGCCCACATGTTAGAAGTGTGTCCCTCGATTGCTGCTGCAAAACCGCGTTTAGAAGTTCACCGCCACACCATTGGTGTGCGTTGTGACGTGCCACGTCTGTTGTTTACCGGCAAAGCGGGCCCAGCAATCAACGTATCGACAATCGATTTAGGTAACCGTTTCCGTATCATTCTCAATGAATTAGATACGGTAACGCCGCCACAGGAACTGCCAAATCTGCCAGTAGCGTCTGCGCTATGGGAGCCACGTCCGAATTTATCGATAGCGGCAGCAGCCTGGATCCACGCCGGTGGCGCTCACCACTCGGCCTATAGTCAAGCGATCACCACAGATCAGATTGTCGACTTTGCCGAAATGGCCGGCGCTGAACTGGTTATCATCGATGCCGATACTAAGATCCGCGAGTTTAAGAATGAACTTCGCCAAAATTCCGTTTATTACGGTTTAGCAAGAGGGTTATAATTCTTGCGCAGGAACAAAGCCGCCCTCGGGCGGCTTTCATTTTTCTGGAACCATTCATTTCATAGGGTTAACACAGATGTATACAGAATTTGACGGCATTATTTTCGATATGGATGGCACCTTAGTCGACAGCGGTCAGTTGCATGAACAGGCATGGCGACAAACCTTAAAGCACTTTGGGATCCCGATTGATCCGGCCCTGATGCGCTCCTTGGCGGGCGTGCCGACCATAGGCACCTTAGAGATCTTGATTGCCCATTTTGGTGTCACGCCGTCGGCCAGTTGTGAGGCCATGAATGAATATAAAGAAGCCCTAGTACGTGACACTATGCATTTATACGTTAAACCGACGGCATTAGCAGAATTTGCGAAGCTGAACCATGGCAAACGTCCAATGGCGGTCGGTACAGGCGCCTACACAGAGGAAGCGATTCAAATTTTAACCCTGTGTGGCTTGCTGGAGTTGGTGGACCATGTGGTGGGGGCTGACCAAGTCGATTCGCCCAAACCGGCGCCGGATACTTTTTTACGCTGCGCCGAGCTGATGGGCATAGCGCCAGCGCGCTGCATTGTCTTTGAAGATGCGAAAGCGGGCATACAAGCCGCCGAAGCGGCGGGGATGTTTGTGGTCGATGTGCACGCAGAACTTAAGATTGAAAATGACTATTTTCTGTCTATCGAATAGCCTTTACTCGCTTGTACAACCACTGGGTAAAACTTAAGAATAGGCTTTACAATGTAAAACTTTGGGGTAAGGTAAGGAGTTAAGTTTGAGGAAATTCCCATAAATTCTTAGCGTTAACAAAAATTTTATTACCTTTATCATGAAAGGTAGTATCATAACATTTGTTTATTAGCGTTAAGCACCTTATCCAGCTGATTGGATTGAGTACAGAGATAGAGATTTAAGAGGGCACTATGGCAAATCAGGCAAATAACCGGCCGCAGAATATCCATAACTGGGTGGCAAGCGAATTAGGTTCGCGCATTGTGGGCGGCTTTTATGCGCCGGGTGAGTATATCCCTAACGAAAATGCCATTTGTGAAGAACTCGAAGTGTCGCGCACCTCCTTAAGGGAAGCCTTTAAGGTGCTCACGGCAAAAGGACTTATCGAGTCTCGTCCTAAGCTTGGCACCCGCATTCGTGAGCGCCGCCACTGGAATATGTTCGATCCGGTGATCTTAAACTGGTTTTCCCAATCTAAACCATCCCCTGAGTTTTACACGTCACTCTATGAAATTCGTGCCGTGTTTGAACCCGCAGCGGCGGAACTGGCCGCGAAGAAACGCACCCCAGAGCAGCTTGAGGTGATTGCGGCAGCCTACGCCAAGATGGAAGCGGCCGAGTTAGGTACGGATGAAGTCTATACCTCGGATATCGATTTCCATATGGCGATTTTAGATGCGACCAATAACGAATTTATGGTGTCACTCGGCGTCTCTATTCAGTCGGCACTGTTGGAAATTTTTAGATTAAGTAGCACGATTCAGGATGACTTTATTCAATCGCTCCCAGGACATAAGGCTATTTATACAGCGATAGCCGCAGGGGATAGCGAACGGGCGAAGGCTGAGATGAATAAATTGCTCTCGACTTCCCAAGACACAGTGCATAAAAATATCGAGCGTAAATAACGGCTTGCTGATTTTCAAAACCGCTGATTTTTAGCGATGCTGTCAATAAAAAAGGTGAACTCAGGTTCACCTTTTTTATTCTTTTTTGGGGCGAGCGATTGATGGGGTTACTGCGGCTCGCTGATGCCTTCGCTCGTCATATGAATGCGCTTTATGGTGCCATCGGCGTTGTAGTACAGTGGGTCAATGGCGACTGAACGTCTAAATTCGCCGCCGCCATCCTGCGATGCGCCCGTATGGTAGATAAAGTAGGATTTCCCTTTAAATTCAATGATGGCTTGATGGTTCGTCGGCGAGTTGCCTGCTACTTCATTTAAGATCCCTTGGTACTTCCAGGGTCCCAGAATGCTATCACTGGTGGCATAGGCAATTTTTTCAGGAAAGCCCGAGGCGTATGAAAGATAATAGGTTTTATCTTTTTTATGTACCCAGAGTGCTTCGGTAAAGTTTGGAATATCAATCGAATGAATTGGGCCATCGAGTTCAATCATGTTTGCTTGTAGCTTGGCAAATCTTGGCTTAGTGTTCCCCCAAAAGAGATAGGCTTGCTTGTCATCGTCGATAAAGACCGCAGGGTCGATATCATCCCAATCAATCTCAGTGTCTGTGGTCATGTCGTTGGTGATAAGGGCACTGCCGCGGGCATCCTTGAAGGGGCCAAGTGGACTATCGGCAAGTGCAACACCGATGGCAAAGCCATTGATTTTGTTGTGCCTTGCCGTGACATACCAGTAATACTTACCATCCTTCTCAATCACATGGCTTGCCCATGCATCACCCTTTGCCCAGCTAAAATCCTTCACCGATAACTTGCTGCCATGGGCCGTCCAGTTGTGCATATCCTTAGAGCTAAAGACCAGCCAGTCATGCATTTCAAAGAAGGTGCGATTGTCCTTTGCGACGTCATGGCCAGTGTAAAGATAAACCGTATCTTGATGGGCTGTATCTCGATGCACTATAGCAGCGGGATCGGCGGTAAATACATCCGTAAACAAAGGGTTAGCAGCAACTGCCGCTGTACTTACCGTGGTGCTCAATGCCAAACAAGCACTCACACAAACATTCACACAAATACTAGAAAATGCCTTTTTCATACTTCCTCTATTGTTTTTTGATATTTTAGTATTATAGTAATACCAATACTTTTACGTGCTAGCAATATTAAAGTACAAATTGTTAACTCAGGGCATAGCGTGCGTTTGATCTTAAAAAGCTGAGTTTTGTACGAATCGCTCAATAGGTCGGGCAGGGCACGTGCTTTGGAAGACGAAGGTGTCATATGAATAATAAAAAACCGAAAACACTTCGTTCGGCAAGTTGGTTTGGTAGTGATGACAAAAATGGCTTTATGTACCGCAGTTGGATGAAAAACCAAGGCATACCCGAGCATCACTTTCAAAATAAGCCTGTGATTGGCATTTGTAATACCTGGTCAGAATTGACGCCCTGTAATGGTCATCTGCGGGAACTGGCCCAAAGGGTAAAGAATGGCATTCGTGAAGCGGGTGGTATTCCTGTTGAATTTCCAGTGTTTTCCAATGGTGAGTCCAATTTGCGCCCGAGCGCCATGTTAACGCGCAACCTTGCAGCCATGGACACCGAAGAAGCCATTCGTGGTAATCCTATCGACGGTGTTGTGCTGTTAGTAGGCTGCGATAAAACCACTCCGGCTTTATTAATGGGCGCGGCCAGTTGTGATTTACCGACAATAGTCGTTACGGGTGGGCCCATGCTCAATGGTAAGCATAAGGGCAAAGATGTGGGTTCTGGCACACTCGTGTGGGAACTGCATCAAGAATATAAAGCGGGCAACATCAGTCTCGCCGCATTTATGAATGCCGAAGCGGATATGTCCCGCTCAACGGGCACCTGTAATACGATGGGCACAGCGTCAACCATGGCCTGTATGGTTGAAACCTTAGGGGTAAGTTTGCCACACAATGCCGCGATCCCAGCGGTAGATTCCCGCCGCCAAGTGCTGGCCCATATGTCGGGAATGCGGATTGTTGATATGGTCAAAGAGGATTTGACCTTAAGTAAAATTTTAAGCCGTGATGCTTTTATTAATGCCATCAAAGTCAATGCCGCCATTGGTGGTTCAACCAACGCCGTTATCCATTTAAAGGCTATTGCCGGCAGGATAGGGGTTGAGCTGTCACTCGATGACTGGCGCCATGGCTACGCCGTACCGACCATAGTGAATCTTAAGCCTTCGGGTCAGTACTTGATGGAAGATTTTTACTATGCGGGCGGGCTGCCCGCGGTATTAAAACAATTATTTGAACATGATTTATTGAGTAAAAACACGCTCACCGCCAATGCTGCTAGCCTTTGGGACAATGTGAAAGAGGCACCCTGTTATAACCAAGAGGTGATTATGTCACTTGAAAAACCTTTGGTTGAAAACGGCGGCATTCGCGTATTGCGGGGAAACCTCGCGCCTCGCGGCGCAGTGATCAAACCCTCTGCTGCCAGCGCGCACTTGATGCAACACCGCGGCAAAGCGGTCGTGTTTGAAAGTTTTGATGATTACAACGCCCGCATCGGCGATCCTGAACTGGAGATTGATGAAACCAGTATCATGGTGCTTAAAAACTGTGGCCCGAAGGGATATCCGGGCATGGCCGAGGTCGGCAATATGGGACTTCCACCTAAGCTGTTGAAAAAAGGAATTAAAGACATGGTGAGGATTTCTGATGCGCGTATGAGTGGCACCGCCTTTGGCACAGTAGTGCTGCATGTTGCCCCAGAAGCACAAGCCCTTGGGCCACTGGCCGCCGTTCAAAATGGTGACATGATAGAGCTCGATACCTATGCAGGGATATTACAGCTGGAGATCAGCGACGAAGAGTTACAGGCGCGCCTAGCAAAACTCGCGGCGGTGAAATCCATTCCAATCAATGGTGGTTATCTGTCCCTCTTTAAAGAGCATGTGCTCCAGGCGGATGAAGGATGTGATTTTGATTTTCTCGTGGGATGTCGAGGTGCAGAGATACCCGCACATTCCCATTAAATATGAACTCGTTTTCTTTTATAATAAAACCAAATAATTATTTTAATAAAAGGTTGAGTTATGAAGTTGACTAATCAATACCCGAGTTTACAAGGGAAGACCATTTTCATCAGTGGTGGCGGTACGGGTATTGGGGCTTGCTTAGTACGGTCTTTTTTAGAGCAGGGCGCTAAGGTGGCATTTGTCGACATTTTAGTTGAGGAGTCGACTCAACTTGTCGCAGGCCTTAACCACACTCTGCCTGACGCTAGCGTGAAGTTTTATCACTGTGATTTAGTCGATGTGACGGCACTGAAAAGCGTGATTGCTCAGGTGGAAGACGATTTAGGCCCTATCTCGGTATTGATTAACAATGCCGCGTGCGATGAAAGGCATAGCATAGATGAAGTCACGCCAGAATATTGGGACCAATGCTTAAATACCAATTTGCGGCACTACTTTTTTGCCGTACAAGCGGTAAGGCCGCAAATGCAGCGGCTCGGCGGGGGTTCTGTTATCAACTTTGGATCTATGAGTTGGCACAATCGTCAAGCGGGAATGGCGGGATATACGGCCTCAAAAGCTGGCGTCATGGGCTTAACTCGAGGCTTAGCCGCCGATTTAGGGAAAGATAAAATCCGGATTAATACCTTAACGCCGGGGTGGGTGATGACAAAACGACAACTCACTCACTGGGTTGATAAAGATACGGCAAAACATATCGAAAATAACCAATGTATTAAAGAATATGTGATGCCCGAAGATATTGCTGCTATGGCATTATTTTTAGCAGCAGATGATAGCAAACTCTGCACCGCACAAAATTTTATTGTCGATGGTGGTTGGATTTAAATATCACAATAAAATTTCAGTTCATTGAATAATGAGGTGAGTGCTGAGTTTATTTTTAATAAAAGGTAAAGCACTCACCATGCAACTCTCTGTATCTAAAAAAAGCTTAGTTCACGCCGCATTTGCGGATGAATTACAATTAGTCACCCTCACTAATAGCCATGGACTAGAAGTTGTTCTCTCCAATTACGGCGCTAGCATTTGGTCGGTAAAACTTTATGGCAAAGATGAGCAACCCATTTCATTAAGTCTAGGTTATCAATATATAAATGATTGGGCGACCAATCCCTATTATTTCGGGATCACCGCCGGCCGTGTCGCGAATCGAATTGGTAAAGCACAATTCCCCTTAGCGGGTAAAATAATTCAATTAGTGGCCAATGAAGGCAATAATCAACTTCACGGTGGCCCTAAAGGATTAAGTCACTGCATTTGGCAGGTTGAGACTTTGCAGGACAGTGACAGTGTGGCGGCGGTGTTTAGCATTACCAGTCCCGATGGCGATCAAGGATTTCCGGGTAACCTTGCCATTAAGCTAGAATACCGCTTGACGGAAAACAATGAGTTAATCCTGAGTTATCAAGCCGTTTGCGATCAAACCACGCCTGTCTGTTTAACCAATCATGCCTACTGGAACCTAGCTTCTAGCAAACGACAGGGGGTTTTGGCACATGAGTTAACCATCCATGCAAGCCATATTTTGGCTCTCGATAATGAACAGATCCCAACCGGCGAATTAATTTTAGTCGACGATAGCGCCTACGATTTTAAACAACCAAAGGCAATTGCCACGGATATTAAGCAATTAGCTAATGGTTATGATCATTATTTTGTAATGGATAAAGAACCCGATAATAAAAATAACTTACAGACGATCGCTATTTTAAAAGATCCACTCTCGGGGCGAGAAATGGAAATTAGCACTACCGAACCTGGCGTGCAATTTTACAGTGGCAACTTTCTCGATGGCAGTCATATGGATGACGAAGGTTATTCCATTCATCAATTCCATGGACTCTGTTTAGAAACCCACGGTTATCCGAATGCGGTCAATATTGACCATTTTCCGAGTGTAATGCTTGAGGCAAACACGCAATATCAACAAATCACGGTACATAAGTTTAAGAATATTTAATTCAATAAAGGCGAAATAATTTTATTTGTACGGATTAGCTTGCTGTTTCAGCAGGCTAGGGGATCTCTGTTACCTAAAATGATAAAGGGAATAATTATGAAACATCATAAAATCATTACCGCATTGGGATTATGGGCTGTGAGTGCAACTTGTGCCTACGCCACTACGGTGGGCTTTTCACAGGTTGGCTCCGAGAGCGGTTGGCGAACGAGCTTCAGTGAAGCGGTCAAGGCCGAAGCCAAACAGCGGGGTATCGATTTAAAATTTGCCGACGCTCAGCAAAAACAAGAGAACCAAATCAAAGCTGTGCGTAGCTTTATTGCCCAAGGCGTGGACGCCATTATCATCGCGCCCGTGGTGGAAACAGGCTGGAAGCCAGTACTAAGAGAAGCGAAACGCGCCAACATCCCAGTAGTGATCGTGGACCGTAATATTAAGGTCGATGATGATTCCCTATTTCTCACCCGTATCGCCTCCGATTTTACCGAAGAAGGCCGCAAGATTGGCCAATGGCTCATGGATAAAACCCAAGGCAACTGTGATATTGCCGAATTACAGGGCACGGTCGGAGCAACCGCAGCGATTGATCGCGCCACAGGTTTTAACCAAGTGATTGCCACTTATCCCAATGCCAAGATAGTTCGTAGCCAAACCGGCGAATTTACCCGGGCTAAGGGTAAAGAAGTGATGGAAGGATTCCTCAAGGCGCAAAACGGTCAGCCACTGTGCGCCGTTTGGTCCCACAACGATGAAATGGCCCTCGGCGCAGTGCAAGCCATTAAAGAAGCGGGTTTAAAACCGGGTAAAGATATCCTGATTGTCTCTGTGGATGGTGTGCCCGATTACTTTAAGGCCATGGCCGATGGTGATGTGAACGCCACAGTTGAACTTAGCCCTTACTTAGGCGGCCCCGCGTTTGATGCGATTGATGCTTACCTTAAGGGTAACAAGGAGCAGCCTAAGCTTATCAGCACCACGGGTGACGTATTTACCCAAGAAACCGCTGCCGCCGAGTACGAAAAGCGCCGCCAGCAATAGTCAGATTGACGCTTTCTTGGGGAATAGCTATGAGCCTTATTTTAGAACTCAAGCAGATCAGTAAGCACTATCCGGGCGTAAAAGCCCTCGAGGATGTGAGTTTGCGGTTATTTGCGGGGGAAGTTCACGCCCTGCTCGGCGAAAACGGTGCGGGTAAATCGACGCTGGTCAAAGTGATGACAGGCGCCCAGTCAAAAGACATGGGTGACATCCTTTTTCTTGGCCAGCCGCAACACTTCAACACACCGATGGATGCGCAAAAGGCGGGGATCAGCACTGTCTATCAGGAGGTGAACTTAGTGCCTAACCTGACCGTGGCACAAAACCTGTTTCTCGGTTATGAGCCGCGCCGCCTTGGTCTTATTCATTTCAAAAAAATGTATGCCGACGCACGCGCAGTGTTAACCCAGTTTAAGCTGGATATTGATGTTAGCGCGCCGCTGTCGGACTATTCCATCGCGGTGCAGCAGCTCATTGCCATCGCCCGCGGCGTCGCCATGTCGGCCAAGGTATTAGTGCTCGATGAGCCTACGGCGAGCTTAGATGCCAAAGAAGTCCAAGTGCTGTTTGGGATCTTAAAACAGCTCAAAGCCAAGGGTGTGGCCATCGTCTTTATCACTCACTTCCTCGATCAGGTTTACCAGATAAGCGATCGCATTACCGTGCTGCGTAATGGTCGCTTTATTGGCGAATTTCTTACGGCCGAGCTGCCACAACCTAAGCTGATTGAAGCTATGCTCGGGCGCTCACTGCAGGAGCAATTAGTCGATAAACAGGCAAAGGAACACACCGCCATTGATAACAATCGCTCCGCCGAGGCCGTGTTGCTATCCCTTGAAGCCGTGTCGGTAAAGGGCTCGATTCAAGCGATGAATCTCACTGTGCCAAAGGGGCAAGCGGTCGGGCTTGCGGGTCTTTTAGGCTCGGGGCGCAGCGAAGTTTGTAACGCTGTGTTTGGGCTGGATTTAGTCGATAGCGGCAGTATTCACCTTGCGGGTAAGAAGCTGAAACTGTCCCAACCCGTAGATGCGATCAGCGCCGGGATTGCCCTGTGCCCTGAAGATCGCAAGATTGACGGCATTATTGGCCCCCTGTCGATTCGCGAAAACATTATCCTCGCACTGCAGGCGCGTATCGGTTGGTGGCGTTATTTATCTAAAGCTCGGCAGCAGGAAATCGCCCAGTTCTTTATCGATAAATTACAGATTGCGACCCCGGACGCGGATAAACCCATAGAACAACTGAGTGGCGGTAATCAGCAGAAGGTGATCCTAGCGCGTTGGTTAGCCATAGAGCCCATCTTATTGGTACTGGATGAACCCACCCGCGGCATAGACATTGGCGCCCACGCTGAAATCGTCAAGCTTATCAGAAGCCTGTGTGATGAGGGGATGTCGCTATTGGTCGCATCATCCGAATTGGACGAACTCGTGGCTTTTTCAAATAAAGTCGTAGTGCTACGGGACAGATATGCAGTACGTGAACTTTCAGGCGCGGAACTGACCTCGCAACATGTAATGCAAGCGATTGCGGAGGGATAAATGAAAAACTCAGCCGAAACCCTATCATCCACACAAATGTCATCCGATTTGATGCCATCACAGATGAAAGAATCTGAGCGACAGCCGCGGATGCTGGAAAGCCACCAGGACATGACGCAAGAAAAGAACGCCCGTTACCAAGCGGGTAAATCGGCCTCCATTGGCCGTTACCTCTGGCCATTATTGGCCTTAAGTATTCTGTTACTGGCCAACCTGTTTATTGACAGTAATTTCTTCAATATCAGCTATCAAGACGACAGACTCTATGGCTCCTTGATTGATATCTTAAATCGCAGTGCGCCCGTGGCGCTGCTCTCGATTGGCATGAGTCTGGTGATTGCCACAGGCGGAATCGATCTCTCGGTCGGTGCCGTGATGGCGATCTGTGGCGCCGTTTGCGCCAATTTACTGCTGGTGCCTGATATCAACTTAGTCACTGTTATCGCAGCAGGTCTGTGTGTCGGGCTCTTAGCCGGCTGCATCAATGGCGGTCTAGTGAGTTTCTTAGGGATCCAACCTATTGTCGCGACATTGCTTTTGATGGTGGCGGGGCGCGGAGTGGCGCAGCTTATCAACCAAGGGCAAATCATCACTTTCCAACACCCAGGTTTTGCCGCCATTGGTGTGGGGCAGTTTTTAGGGCTGCCAATGCCAGTGTGGATTGTGCTTGGCATGTTGACCTTCACCCAATTACTGCTACGTAAAACCGCCTTAGGGCTATTTATTGAAGCCGTGGGCTGTAACGCCAAGGCGAGTCGCTATCTTGGGATCAACGATAAATCCATTAAACTATTCGCCTATGCAATTGCGGGTTTATGCGCGGCATTGGCGGGCATGATCAGCACCGCCGATATTCAAGGTTCAGATGCCAATAACGCAGGCCTGTGGCTTGAACTCGATGCCATATTAGCTGTGGTCATCGGCGGCGCCGCACTCACTGGCGGGCGTTTCTCCTTAGTCTTGTCGGTTGTGGGCGCGCTGATCATCCAAACCTTAGCGACCACCATTATCGTCAGCGGCTTACCCGCTAAGTTTAACTTGCTTATCAAGGCCATCGTTATCCTAACCGTGCTGCTGTTGCAATCGGATAAATTTAGGCGCCAATTGTCGGCGCTGTTTAAAGCTAATCGCCTTGCTGCAGGATTGGCAGAAAAGGGCGCGAGTGCAAAAGAGTGCAAAGCAACAGGAGGCAACCAATGATAGCAAGACGTTTTATTCCGCTGTGGATCACCGCATCCTTGCTGCTGACTATGTTTCTGGTGGGGACGATACAGTTTGACGGCTTTGCTAGTGGCCGTGTGGTGACTAACCTGCTGCGTGATAATGCTTTTTTACTTATAACGGCCTTAGGCATGACCTTAGTGATTATCTCCGGCGGTATCGATCTTTCGGTCGGTGCCGTCATCGCCTTAAGTGGGGTTGTCACTAGTTTATTGATCACCGAGTACCAGTGGCATCCATTGTTAGTCTTTGCAGTTATCCTGCCCCTTGGCACGCTGTTTGGCGCACTCATGGGCAGCATTATCCATGTGTATAAGTTGCAACCTTTTATCGTGACACTTGCGGGCATGTTCCTGGCGCGGGGCTTAGCCACGACGCTCAGCGAAGAGTCGATTGCCATTGATCATCCGTTTTACGATGCGGTGGCCGAGATGAGTATTGCATTGCCGGGTAATGGCGCGCTCGATTTAAGCTCACTGATTTTTATTCTGTTTTTTGTGATTATCGCCATTGTGATGCATTACAGTCGTTTCGGCACTAATGTGTATGCCATTGGTGGCAATCAACATTCTGCTGAACTCATGGGGATTTCCATCGCAAAAACCACTATCAGTATTTACGCCCTTAGCAGCTTTCTGGCGACACTGGCGGGCATCATCTTTACCTTTTACACCTTCTCTGGCTATGCGCTCGGCGCTATCGGTGTCGAACTGGATGCCATTGCGGCCGTGGTGATTGGCGGTACGTTACTGACGGGCGGCAGTGGATTTGTGGTCGGCACTGTACTTGGGGTGATTTTGATGGGGGTGATCCAAACCTATATCACCTTCGATGGCAGCTTAAGCAGTTGGTGGACCAAGATCGTCATCGGACTCCTGCTGTTCTTCTTCATCCTATTACAAAAACTCTTGAATGGACGCAAAGCAAACCATGGATAATCATCAATCACGCTTTAGGGCTTTCAGGCTTCTACCTGTTGCCAGTGCGCTATTGGGCTTAAGTGTTGTCTGTGCTGCTCAGGCGGTTCCAGTGCTTGAGATAAGCCAAACTCAAACCGCAGTGGTAAATTCTAATGCGGTAAATTCTAATGCGGTAAGTCCAAATTCAGTAAGTACAGTCACAGTAAACGAGCCATTTATCGCAAGAAGGGCAGATCCTTGGGTGATCCGCGATGATGACGGCAGCTATTATTTTATTGCCTCTGTGCCTGAGTTTGACCGTATCGAACTGCGCCACGCTAAAACCATCGACGGTTTACGCCAAGCGACGCCTAAAACCCTGTGGCGTAAGCATGAAACCGGCCCCATAAGTATCGATATCTGGGCGCCAGAGCTGCACAAAATCGACGGTCGCTGGTATATCTATTTTGCGGCCAGCAATAAGGATGTGCGTTTTCATAACCGTATGTTTGTCTTAGGTCTTGAGGGTGACTCGCCGATGACGGGGCAGTGGCAGGAGCTTGGCAAATTACAGTCGGCGCAGGATGCTTTTTCCCTCGATGCGACCAGTTTTACTCACAAGGGCGAGCGTTATTTTATTTGGGCGCAGCAGGACAAAGCTAAGAGCTACAACACTGGCTTAGTGATTGCCAAAATGGTGTCACCAACCCAAATGTCGGACAAAGAATCCATTATCAGCGAACCTTTGCTGGACTGGGAGCGTTTAGGCTTTAAAGTCAACGAAGGCGCTGCGGTATTGGTTAAAAACGGTAAAGTCTTCGTGACCTATTCCGCCAGTGCCACGGACGACCGTTATGCCATGGGGCTTCTGTGGGCCGATGAAAATGCCGATTTACTCGACCCTAAAAGTTGGCATAAGTCACCCAAACCGATTTTTACCACTGAGGCAAACCTCATGCGTTTTGGCCCTGGCCATAATAGTTTTGTGCTGGCAGAGGATGGTAAAACCGAGCTGATGTTCTACCATGCACGTAATTACCTTGAGCTGCAGGGGACGCCATTGACCGACGGCAATAGGCACACTTACTACCGTGCCATTCGCTGGTCGGTGGACGGTTTCCCGATATTTGATAATCAGCAGAGCGATAGCCAAACCCTGCATCGACTCGAACCACAATAGCGGCGATAAAAAGCGTGTTCGTGAAGCCAACGACAAGATAGAACGAGTGCAATTAACAAACACCGATTAGCAACACTTTAGCAATAGACAGGTTTTACCATGACAAGAGCAACAAACAGCCCCCTAGTCGAGCAGCGCGCCGACCCCTTTGTGTATAAACACAGTGACGGTTATTACTACTTTACCGGTTCTGTCCCAACCTACGATCGGATTGAACTGCGTAAATCCAACACCTTAGACGGTTTGAAAGAGGCGCAGACCTTCGATATCTGGTTTAAACACGAAAGCGGCCCAATGAGTCGGCATGTGTGGGCGCCTGAGATCCATTATCTCGATGGCAAGTGGTACATCTACTTTGCGGCTAGCGAAGAGGAAAATATTTGGGCCCTGCGCCCCTATGTGCTTGAGTGCCAAGGGCAAGATCCCTTGAAGGATGAATGGATCGAGCTTGGCATGATGCAGGCGGCCGATGGCGATAATAAGTCTTTTATCGACTTTTCCTTAGATGCCACCATTTTTGAGAATAACGGTAAGCGTTACTTTTGCTGGGCGGAGAAAACCGGCGGTCAGTTTGCCGCATCTAACCTATATCTTGCGGAAATGGCATCGCCCATCAAGCTAAAGACGCCACAATTTATGCTTACCACCCCAGATTACGATTGGGAACGGATCGATTTTTGGGTCAACGAAGGGCCAGCAGTGCTTAAACACCAAGGTAAAATCTTTATTACCTTTTCGGCCAGTGCCACCGGTGCTTGTTATTGCATGGGCTATATGGAGGCCGATGAGCATGCTGATTTGCTCGATCGTAACTCATGGAAGAAAACCCGCCAGCCAGTGCTGTGCACTGATGTCGAGAAGCAGATCTTCGGCCCAGGCCATAACAGTTTCACGGTGGCAGAAGATGGCGTGACGCCCATCTGTGTGTACCATGCCCGTGATTATGAACATGCGGTGGGCGAGCCCAGCGTGGTCCCTAAGGCAGATATCCGCCCGTTAGCGCAAATCATCCAAGATCCCCTCTATGATCCCAATCGCCATGCGCGAATGTTAGCTGTGTCATTTGATGAGAGCGGTCGCCCCTTGTTCAACCTCTATTAATCCATTTGCACTCATAAATGATTCGATAAGCGCGGGGAATGCTTCAGCAGCCCCGCTTTTTTATGCCTGAGTGAAGCGCTATTGCTTAGGTGAAGCGCGATTGTTTAGGCTCGCACGCACAACAAGCTATTCCAATAGCTATTTCAATCACTTAACTGATTCAGCCTTTACACCTAAAGATGCTATATTGCCGCCGGAGTTTTCACATTGTGGGCAGGAGTGCTGCCTGAGTGTGGGAGTGAATTTCAATGATGATGATTTTGCCGAGGAGTAGGGCATATGGCGATAAACAAGGACAAGCATCCAAAAGTATGTCGGCGGGAATAGGGTAGTCGACGTTATAAAATGTCGGGCCAGGTTTCATCTTAGCTTCCTATATGCGGATTTGGATTTAACGCTTTGGGTTTTATGTCATACGGCGCGATAAAAAAGCCCCTTGGCAGGGGCTTTTTTATATTTGAGCGAAATGGCCATATTTGAATTAAATGGTCATTAAATGAATTAGGCCGAGACTTGGCTCGCCACTGTTTTAGGGTTGACCTCACGGCTGGCATCCGCTTGACTGAAGTGCGCCTGCTCAGGTAAAGCCTGTTTGATTTCTTCATACACGCGGTCAGAAATCTTGTATTTGAACATCAGTAATCCCATTAGGGCGTGGAATGCACCTGGGATAACCGTCAACATTAATGAAATGCCGGTCAGCGCAAATTCGCTTTGGGTTGCACCAGGTTGATAGTTGAAATAGGTCAGCAACATACCGACCACAAACCCCGCTGCGCCCATGCCGGCTTTTTGGGCGAATGAGATCCCGCCAAAGGCAAGGCCCGACACCCTATGGCCCGTTTTTACCGTGCCGTAATCCACCGACTCGGAAATCACCGACCAGAAGATTGGCGCATGTAAGTCCACCACAAATGAGATGGTAAAATAGAGCACAAAGGCCAGTACTATGTCCCCCGGTTGCACGGCAAAGAACATGATGACACTTAAGATCCCGACGGCAATTTGGCTGTAGCGGAACAGTTTCAGTTTGCAGTAACGCTTAGTGATCCAAGTCGAAGCCACCATGGCCAGAATCGCCGCGCCCACACCGGTCGATAGAAATGCCGATAGCATTTTGGCATCGCCGCCCAAGTAGTAGGTGGCGTAGTAGGCCGCCACTGAGCCGCGGATCACATAGCCAATGGTGCCAATCACACAAATCGCGGTTAACACTAACCACTGGTCGTTTTTGAGCAATAATCGCAACTGCATGGCAACAGGCTTAGTTTCAACCTTGTAGGCCACACGCTCTGTGGTAGTAAAAAAGCAAAATAAAAACAACAGTGTTGCCATTAACGCCATCAACCCCATGGCCTTTTGATAACCGGCGGCGATATCTTCACCGCCCCAGGAAGACGCCAACATAGGCACAATAATGGTCACTAAGAAGGCGGCAATTTTGGCGAAGAACAAACGATAACCGTTGGCGGATAAGCGTTCTTTTGGATCGTCGGTTAACACGCTGATAATCGAGATGTACGGAATGGTCACCGTGGTGAAGATGATAGTGACCAGAATATAGGTCGAATACGCCCAGATAAGCTTGGCATTGTAATCCCAATCCGGGGTTGAGAAGGTTAAGAAGACGGAAATACCAAAGGGAATGGCCATAAACAGAAAGTAGGGGCGATATCTTCCCCAACGGGTGGTCACTTTATCGTTAATAATGCCCATTAAAGGATCGGTAATGGCATCGATGAGACGGACCAGCAGGAACAGGATCCCGACATCGGCGGGCTTGAGCCCAAAAATATCGGTATAAAAGAAGGTAATAATTAACATCATTGACGAAATCACCACGTTAACGGCCATGTCCCCGGAGCCGTAACCGATCTTTTCAATGACTGACAATTTTTGAGAACTCATCAGAAATCCTTATTATATTTATTATAAACAGTGAGTTATTGTGATACCTTGCGGTTTACCGTATCCGCAATGTTAACACATTTTTCTCCTGTTAATTTTTTTGCATTTGATTGTTGCTTCCTTGTCCTGATAGTATGATAACTTAATTCATCATACAATAGCATAATAACTATTTTGTAAAATGGGATGGGGTTCATAAGGAGAATTGATGCTAGCGATAACTGTCACATCGAAAAAAGTCACACCGAAAACAGCCCTAAAACGTCACCTTAAGATGTTCAATTGTGCGCTGCTGGGCATATTGGCAACCCTAGGTCAAGCGAGTGCCGAGCAGGTGAGTATTCATGATCCTGTGATGGCCAAGGAGGCCGAACAGTATTATCTCTTCAGCACAGGCCCCGGCATTACCTACTATTCCTCAAAGGATAAAATCCATTGGACGCTGGCGGGCCGAGTATTTGAAACCGAACCGAGCTGGGCGAGGGAGATTGCCCCTGGTTTTAATAGCCATTTGTGGGCACCGGATATTATCCAGCACAATGGGCTGTTCTATCTGTATTACTCAGTCTCTGCTTTTGGTAAAAACACCTCCGCCATTGGGGTGACGGTCAATAAAACCCTCGATAAAAACTCAAAGGATTACCAGTGGACAGATAAAGGCATCATTCTTCAATCTGTGCCCAATCGCGATGCGTGGAATGCCATTGATCCCAATATTATTGTCGATGAAAAGGGCACGCCTTGGATGAGTTTTGGCTCCTTCTGGCAAGGGTTAAAACTTGTCAAACTTAATCCTGATTTTATCTCCATCGCCAAGCCAGAAGAGTGGCACACCTTGGCTAAGTTAGAACGCCCAGCGTTAGTTGCCGAAACTGAGCCAGGCCCTGCGCAAATCGAAGCGCCTTTTATCTATAAAAAGGACAGTTATTACTATCTATTTGTTTCCTATGGGCTTTGCTGCCGTGGCGATGACAGCACCTATCACTTAGCCGTTGGCCGCGCCAAGGATGTCACTGGGCCTTATCTTGATAAAGAGGGCAAGGACATGGCGCAAGGTGGCGGCACAGTGTTACTGCACGGCACTCAGGCCTGGCCGGGACTAGGCCATAACAGTGTTTATGCCTTCGACGGTAAAGATTACTTGGTCTTTCATGCCTATGAATCCGCCGATAATGGCCTACAAAAACTCAAGATGGCTGAACTGAGCTGGCGCCAAGGTTGGCCTGTGGTCGATCCTAAGGCGCTCAATCAATACCAAAGCGTATTAGTTGAACCAGTAGGAAAAAATAATGACTCAAACTAGCAATAAATTAATGGCGGCGCTTGCGCTGGCCATGGGACTTAGCGTTACCTGCTTGGGGGCCGGTAACGCACAGGCTGCCGTGAGTGCGGACGAAAACCGCATTACCGCAGAGACCTTTGCCAATCCGCTGTTTCGTAACGGCGCCGATCCATGGCTCGAATACCACAATGGTAACTATTATCTGACCACTACGACTTGGACCTCTGAGTTGGTCATGCGTAAATCGCCGACCATCGCAGGGCTTGCCGATGCTCCGGCCCACAATATTTGGAGCGGCACGGATAAGTCGAACTGCTGTAACTTTTGGGCGTTCGAATTCCACCCACTGCAAACCGCACAGGGTTTACGTTGGTATGTGATTTACACCTCGGGCGTGGCTGAAAATTTCGATGGCCAGCGTAACCATATCCTAGAGAGTGAAGGCAGCGATCCCATGGGCCCCTACAAGTTTAAGGGCACCCCAATGCCGGACCATTGGAATATCGACGGCAGTTATTTAGAACATCAAGGCCAGCTATATTTCCTCTGGTCGGAATGGCATGGGCAAGATCAAGTGAACTTGATTGCCAAGATGACCAACCCTTGGACTGTGGAGGACGAACATAGGGTGATCACTACCCCTATTCACGACTGGGAAAAATCAGGCTTAAACGTTAACGAAGGTCCTGAGATTATCCAGCATGAGGGCAGAACCTTCTTAGTTCACTCGGCAAGCTTTTGTAACACTGAGGATTATTCCTTAGCCGTGGTCGAACTCACGGGGGATGATCCTATGGATCCCGCCGCATGGACCAAGTTCGACAAGCCCTTCTTTAGTAAGGCGAACGGTGTCTATGGCCCTGGCCATCACGGTTTCTTTAAGTCTCCAGATGGCAAAGAGGATTGGCTTATTTACCATGGCAACTCATCGGCCTCCGATGGTTGTAGCGGTACCCGCTCAGCCCGTGCACAGCCCTTTACTTGGGATAACAAAGGTTTGCCCAAATTTGGCGAACCCATGGCGGATAAAAAGCAACTGCCCGTCCCCAGCGGTGAGTTTGGCCCGATAACCACGCAAGTGGAAGGCGTTAAATACCGCATCGTGAGCCGTGAGATCGGCCAATGCCTAGTGACTAATGCCAAGGGCAAAGTCAGTGTCGGCAAGTGTGAGGATGACAACAGTCAATGGGTTATCGACCCGAGTAACGATGGTCTGTATCGTTTTGCCAATGTGGGTCAGGGGACCTTTCTAACCCAAGCACAGTGCCAAGACGAAGCCTCATCGGCACTGAATACTTCCCCTTGGGTGGCATCCCGTTGCCAGCGTTGGTCGGTGGATTCCACCCGTGAAGGATGGTTCCGCTTTGCCAACGATCGCTCAATCGGCAATTTGCAGGCGAAAAACTGTAGCAAAAAAGTCGACGCTGAAGTCATCGCGGGCGAAAACCGCGTCAGTGAATGCACCGATTGGCGAATTGAGCCCGTGTCGACATTTGCCATAGTCAACGCCCACAGTGGCCGCGTGGTAAGTGCCGAACAATGTCAGCTCAAACCTAATGCTAATGTGGCTCAGTTTGAATATACGGGCGGTGCCTGCCAGCAGTGGCAAGCCATGCCGACGACGGACGGCTTTTATCGCCTGCAATCCCTCCAGCTTTCAAACCAAACTACGCCTCAATGCCTTGTGACCAATGAAGGTAATCTGCAGCTGGGAGCCTGTAATGGGATAGACAGTGAGTTTCGCAGCGAATTGATGCCCAATGGTTCATTACGGGTGGTGTCCCGTAAGGGCGGTTCGTCGATGAAAGTGGCCAATGGCTCCTATGCCAATGGCGATAATATTGTGGAAGACGTATGGAAAAACACCATCTCACAACAGTTCTATTTTAGAGAGGTGAAATAATTCATCCCTTTGAAATAACTGAGCATCACCACGGCGGTGGCTAAACGCTTGCTTGTAATGTCGTTTAAGTTGAGGTCGCTTAACGGCATCTTAGTTGAGCCTAAATTGCTCGGCACCAGGGCAGTAATTGTGTATGCAGTTACTGCCCTTTTTTATACTGTAAATGACAGCCTCAGAAGACGTATTGCAAGCGGCGTGACTTGCTTAAACTTGGTGCTGTTTTGCACCAATTTAACGCAACCCCTTACTAAATCGTTGCTTTACAGATTACCATTACCTAATTAAATCAAATGATTAATAAGATGGCACCCTTTGTGCTTTACATCATTCGCATGCAATCACGGATGCAACACAATTTGAATTTAAGCGCATAGCTCTGGCTGTGTGCTGGCAACGAAGCCTGGATTCTGGCCACCTTTTGGTGGTGCGGAGCCGGGCTTTTTTTATGGGCAAAATTTGGCTGTCGAGTCAACCGCCAAAGGCCTTAAGGACATAAAAATGCAGCAGACCAAACAAATTCTGGTGATCGGCAACGGCATGGTAGGGCATCATTTTGTTGATCAATTACGAGCCAAAGACCCTTTGGCGCAAATTACCGTGCTTTGTGGTGAAGCTCAGCTGGCGTACGACAGGGTGCATTTATCCGGCTATTTCAGAGGCACCAGCGCAGAGCAACTGGCATTGACGACAGAAGAGGCCTATCAGGCGGCTGGTATTCAATACCGCTTAAATTGTTGGGTGGAGCAAATCAATCGCGAGCAGCAGTTGGTGGTGACCAGTCAGGGCGGTCAGTTTTATTACGACGAGCTGGTGCTGGCAACAGGCTCTTATGCGTTTGTGCCGCCTATTCCTGGCAATGATCAGCCGCATTGTCTGGTGTACCGCACTTTGCAGGATTTAGATGCAATAGCGCAAAGCGCAGCTGTAAGCAAAGTTGGGGTGGTTATTGGTGGCGGTTTACTTGGACTGGAAGCGGCCAATGCGCTGAAACAACTCGGTTTACAAACTCATGTGGTGGAGTTTGCGCCACAACTGATGGCGGTGCAGCTGGATCAGGGCGGCGGTCAGATGCTCAGTCAGAAAATTTCTGAACTGGGTGTGTTGGTACATACCGGCAAAGCGACGCAAGCCATAGTAGCGGGCGCTGAATGCCGTTATCAGTTGCAGTTTGCCGATGGTGAAAGTTTAGAGACTGACTTAGTGCTGTTTTCTGCTGGGATCCGGCCTTATGACCAACTGGCGCGCAGTTGTGGTTTAGCTGTGGGCGAACGCGGTGGCATGGTGGTTAATGATCAGTGCCAGACCTCTGACCCACATATTTACGCCATAGGTGAATGTGCCTTGTGGCAGCAAAAGATTTTTGGTCTGGTCGCGCCCGGTTATCAGATGGCGCGTGTGGTAGTCAGTCAACTGACAGGGGGCGGGCAAAGTTTTACCGGCGCGGATATGAGCACCAAGCTGAAACTGCTGGGTGTGGAGGTAGGGTCTATTGGTGATGCCCATGCCAGAACGCCCGGCGCTTTAAGTTATGTTTTTACCGACCCACGCGCTCAAGTCTACAAAAAAATGGTGGTCAGCAAAGACGGTAAAAAGCTTTTGGGCGCTGTGCTGGTCGGTGACACCAGTAACTACGATAGCCTGCTGCACTATGCCTTAAACGATATGCTGCTGCCAAAACAGCCGGAACAACTGATTTTACCCGCAGCGTCTGGTGCACCTTTGGCGGCTTTAACTTTACCCAACAGCGCCACCATTTGTTCCTGCCATAACGTGGCCAAAGGCGACATAGTGGCGGCTATGGACAGTGGTTGCTGTGATTTAGCCAGTATCAAAAGCTGTACCAAGGCCAGTACGGGTTGTGGTGGTTGCACTGCTTTACTCAAGTCGGTGGTTGATGACGAGCTGAAAAGCCGTGGTGTTGAGGTGAAAAATCACCTCTGTGAACACTTTGCCTATTCCCGTCAGGAATTGCTGCATTTAGTTCAGGTGGGCGGTATTAAAACCTTTTCTGAACTCTTGAGCCGCCATGGTCAGGGTTTGGGCTGTGATATTTGTAAGCCAACAGTGGGCTCTATTCTGGCGTCGAGCTGGAATGATTATGTGCTGAAAAAGCCTCATGTCGGTTTGCAGGACACCAATGACACCTTCCTCGCCAATATGCAAAAAGACGGATCTTATTCAGTGGTGCCGCGTATTGCCGGCGGCGAAATTACCGCAGAAAAACTGTTGGTGATAGGTCAGGTTGCTTTGGATTTTAATCTCTATACCAAAATTACCGGTGGGCAGCGTATCGACTTATTTGGCGCCCGTTTAGAGCAGTTGCCTGCCATTTGGCAGCGTTTGGTTGATGCGGGTTTTGAGACTGGTCATGCTTATGGCAAGTCGCTACGTACAGTCAAATCTTGTGTTGGCAGCACCTGGTGTCGTTATGGTGTGCAGGACAGTGTCGGTCAGGCCATAGCTATCGAAAACCGCTACAAAGGTTTACGTGCGCCACACAAAATCAAAATGGCAGTGTCGGGTTGCACCCGCGAATGTGCTGAAGCGCAAAGCAAAGACATTGGCATTATTGCCACCGAAAATGGCTGGAACCTGTATGTCTGCGGTAACGGCGGCATGAGACCACGCCATGCCGATTTATTTGCTACCGACCTCGATACCGACACTTTAATCCGCTACATAGATCGCATTCTGATGTTGTATATCCGCACTGCCGACCGTTTGCAGCGCACGTCAGTCTGGATGGAAAAACTGGATGGTGGGTTGGACTATCTGCGTAAAGTCATCATCGACGACGAGCTGGGAATAGCGGCAGAACTGGAAAACCAGATGGCGGCTTTAGTGAATACCTATGCCTGTGAGTGGAAAGCCACGCTGGAAAACCCACAAGCGCTGAAACGTTTCCGCCAGTTTGTTAATAGCCCGGATGCAGATGAAAACATCGTTTTTGTTGAAGAGCGTGCGCAAATCCGCCCTGCCACTGCAGAAGAAAAACGCCAGTGGTTACAACAAATTCCCGTAACTCAGCTTTCAACATCGGAGCTGCCTGTCAATGCTTTAGCAGAGGAGAACTAACATGGCCTGGACTGATATTTGTGCTTTTGAAGACTTAGTCGAAAACAGCGGTATTTGCGCTTTGCTGAATGGCCAGCAAGTGGCGGTGTTTTTGTTAGAACTGCAAGGAGAGTCGCAGATTTATGCGGTAGGCAATTACGATCCGCTCGGTAAGGCTAATGTGCTATCCCGCGGCATGGTGGGTTCTATAGGTGAGCAAATAGTGGTCGCTTCACCTTTGTATAAACAGCACTTTGACCTGACGACTGGCCAGTGCTTAGAACAACCTGAAGTGCTTATCCCTGTGTATGGGGTGAAACTGCAACAGGGCAGAGTGTGGCTGAATACTATTCAACAAAACCAACAGGCATCAGCGGCCTGATCGCAGGGTTCAAAGAAATCCTCGATAAAGGCAAAGGACAAGGCGTAGGACAAAAAAGCAGACAAGAAAGGGTGGTAGCAAAATGAGTGTAATCAGTAATTTATTGCGTTCACCTTTAACAGCGCAGTGGCTATCCGGCTGGAACTGGAGAGGTGAAGCTGCACAAACAGAGCAGGACAAACCAGCAGGTAAAGGCCAGGTGGTGCTGATAGGTGCAGGGCCTGGTGATCCTGAGCTGCTGACTGTCAAAGCCCAGCGTTTATTGCAGCAGGCTGATGTGCTGTTGTTTGACAGCTTAGTGTCGGCTGAGCTGTTGGCTATAGCGCCACGGCGCTGCAAAAAAGTCTTTGTGGGTAAAAGAGCAGGTCGTCATGCCATGCCGCAACAAGAGATCAACCAGTTACTCGTAGAGTATGGTCAGCAAGGGGGTTTAGTGGTGCGGTTAAAAGGCGGCGATCCGGCGATTTTTGGCCGGGTGTCGGAAGAAGCCGCGGCGTTGCAGCAGGCCGGTATTGCTTTTGCGATAGTGCCTGGTGTTACCAGCGCCTGCGCGGCTTCGGCTTATTGTGGTATTCCGCTGACAGCCCGGGGCAGTGCAACTTCAGTGCAGTTTTTAACGGCGCAGTTTGCCGACCCAGCTAAACAGCCCGACTGGTCTGGTTATCAGTACAGAGCCAATGGCGCTAATCCAACGCTGGTGGTTTATATGGGACTCAACCGTTTGCAACAATTGTGTGCTGGTTTAATGTCAGTTGGCTGGCCGAATGATACGCCTATAGCACTGCTGGATCAGGTTAGTACTGCCCAGCAAACCCAGCTGCAGGGCACTTTGGCTGATATCAGCGAACGTCTTGCGGCTCAGCCTTTAGCTGGTCCAACTTTGATAGTGGTGGGCGAGGTGTTAAAGCTGCGGATGAAAGTGGACTTAAGCCTATTACAGCAAGTGGCCGTCGAAAGCTAACTCAGTTATTCCCTTGCGTTGCTTATTGGCAGGTAGGCAACGTAAGTTACCTGAGTGCGACTAAGCTGAGCGATAATTTCTAGTCCAGCTTAGTTTCTAGTCCAGCTTATATCGTCGGCTGTAGTGCTATCAGCCACAAAATAATCAGTGCCTGTAATACACACAGTGATTGCCAAAACCTTAGGGGATGGCGCTCAATCAGGCTACGCTGTTTTTGAAACTCAGCATTGGGATGACGTAAATCATACAAAAATTCAGATAAGACTGGGTAACGTTTATTGGGATCAGGCTGCAATGCTTTTTGTAAGGTTAAATCCAGCCATGCTGGTATCTCGCTGTCATTACTTAATACCGATTGATAGCGCAATTTTCTCTGCGCCTTAATACTTTTGGCTCGAGCTGCATCGGGGCCATAGGGAAAACGCCCTGACAACAGATGGTAAGTTAATACTGCCAGTGAATATAAATCTGATTGTTCCGTGCCCGCGAGCCCTAAAAAATACTCAGGCGCAGTGTACAGGGCGGTGCCGGGAATGTTCCCCGCCACTTCATCATCCGTCTGTAACCCTGCCAACCGCGCTGCACCAAAATCGATAATTTTAACCAGACCTTGAGGGGTGATCATGAGATTATCTGGGCGAATATCTTGATGAAGAATCTCGCTGCGGTGCAACGCTTGTAAGCCTTTTCCCAATTGTTCTATGATGCCTCTAACTTGCTCTAGCGTGGGTTCAGGGTGATCCCGTTGCCACTGCTTCAAGGTCTGGCCTTCGACATATTCGAATAAGGTATACAGGGCAGTGCGGGGTCGATTGATACTTGCCGGACGCAGTACATGATGGCTGTGTACTCTCTTGGCTATCCATTCTTCGCGCATGAGCGAGTCGAGATATTCGGACTGTTCGGCTAAATCTATCGATGGCGCCTTAAGCACCATCAATTGCTCGTTACTGGTATCTTGCACCAAATAAACATGGCTGCGGCTGCTTTGTTGTAAGGGACGGATCACCAGCAAGCCGTCCAATGTTTCACCCGGTTGCAGCAATGGTGGCAAACTTAACGCTGGCTCTATACAACTGGGCACACTGTTATCATTTGCCAGAGTATCAATTCTAACCACCTGCAGCGTGATATTATCCTCACTACCTGCGGCAAATGCGGTTTCGGCCAGTTGCTGGGCCAGTAGTGACAGATCTTGTGAGGGAGCCGTTAGAGTAAGTTGTTCAATGAGTTGCGCTTGAGTCAATCGTTCAAATAGACCATCTGTTGCCAAGAGAAACACATCTCCAGGCTGCAAAGGCAGACTGTAATAATCTGGTTCGAGTACAGCACTGGCACCCATAGCTTGGCTTAAAAAATTAGCGCTACCCCGCCACACTCTGTGGTCCCGCGTTAATTGTTCCAATTGCTGATCACGCAGAAGATAGATCCGGCTATCCCCAACATGTATTAGATGCGCATGACGCTGTTTTAGTATTAAAGCACTAAAGGTACAGACATAGCCCTTATCAGGATCTAACCCAAAGGGGCTATTACGATTTTGGGCGTATAACCAGTTATGGCTTGCCTTTAGTACCTGCAAGGCGGCATGGCGGACTGACCAAGCATCACTGGTACAGTAATAGTCAACGAGAAAACTGTTTACAGCCGTTTCACTGGCAATCTGGCTCACAGAACTGCTGCTTATCCCATCGGCTACCGCCAATACTATGCCTTTGCGGCTTAACTCAGGCTCTTCGGGCTGATAGGTCCCCATGCAGTCTTGATTTATCGCTTTGCGGCCAGCACTGGAGTACTGGCCAATGGAGACTTGTAGCGATGATGCTGACAATTTCATTAAAATTTAGCCAGTGTTGCTGAAGACGGTCCGGCGGTCTTTGCTGTAAGGTGACGTTTGGGGGCCGTTTTATAGTGAGTGCTATAGAGGGTTAAACCGGTAAAGGCTAAACCACCGACGAGATTGCCTAACGCAGTGGGAATTTCATTCCAGAGTAGATAATCCATGACCGAAAAATCACCGCCCATCATCATGGCAAACGGGAAGAGGAACATATTGACCACAGAGTGCTCAAAGCCCATAAAAAAGAACAGCATAATGGGCATCCACATTGCCATCACTTTACCACTGACATGGGTTGATATCATTGCCCCAACTACGCCCATCGATACCATCCAATTGCATAACATGCCACGCAGGAAAATCGTCATCCAGCCAGCTGTGCCATATTCTGCATAACCTAAGGTCCGGGCTTTACCGACACCCGCAAGTTTATCGCCAACGGCGCCAGCTTCTGTGTTAAATCCCATCGTTAATACAAAAGCCATCATGCCCGCGACCGTCAAAGCACCAAGGAAATTGCCAGTAAATACCAATCCCCAGTTGCGTAATACCCCTTGAACAGTGACACCAGGGCGGCGGTCGAGTAATGCCAGAGGCGTTAGAACAAACACCCCCGTCAGCAAATCAAATCCCATCAGGTACAACATAATAAAACCCACAGGGAATAGCATGGAACCCACTAAAAATGAACCAGTTTGTACGGCGACAGTGACGGCAAAAACAGCGGCTAACGCTAAAATTGCACCCGCCATATAGGCGCGGATCATAGTATCTCGTGTTGACATAAAAATTTTGGATTCGCCGGCATCAACCATTTTGGTCACGAACTCAGCGGGTACTAAATAAGCCATAGATTCACCTCTACTATTATTGTTACTTTGATTTTTCAGGCGTTTTTAGAAAACAAAAAAGGTGTCCGGATCATGCTGTTTCCAGATGATCGCGGGACACCTTTGTCCTGAATCTGCTCCCTATTGCACCCAAACTGCAGCGTGACTAACACGGCTTACATTTTGAACAACCAAGGAAGATGTTTGAAGGTGAGACCACCTTCAGCACACTCACTACGCAACTTTGATGCCAGTGAATAAATTAAATGCAAGATAATGATTTTAATTGGTTTTATATAATGCTTATTTGAAACGTCGCCCCTGACGAGTACCATTTTTGTGCATTTACTGCACTGTTAAAGGGCGATAAAGGGTAAATGCCTACTATTGGGATAACAACAATATGCTAACAATTCAGCATGGCTGCGGCTTGAGGACGGTCAATACCTATGTGGAATAGCGATTGCTAGCTTTGCACCAACGCCAGCAACTCAGAGTGAATGGATGAACTATCAGACAACCCAGTTCCTACTGGCAGCTAAACAGGCTGAAATTAACGCATTAGAGCAACTTTCTGCCAATTGCTTATTGGTGACTGGCATTAGCGAATTGGTGCATCAGCTGCAACGTGAGCGTGGTATCAGTAATATTTTTCTCGCTTCGGGTTGTGAGTTATTTGCACAACAACGTCAACAGCAACTGCTGCAAACGACCAAAGCTGAACAACAACTACGCATGCAATTAACTCAGCAATATCTACAGGCAAAAGATCTGTGTAGTAACAGTCGGCTGCTCAATGGGATCTCTCTGGCATTACAGGGCTTAGATAGATTGGCAGCGTTACGCGAACAGATAAGCAAGCAGCAATTAATGCCGCCGCAGTCCACGGAAGCCTACAGTAGTTTAATTGCGGCTTGGCTTGTGGTGGTGCAGGATTCAACAGATCTCGTCTGTGATACAGACATTACCCGATTATTGGTGGCGCTGTTTAACTTATTGCAAATCAAAGAATATGCAGGGCAGGAACGCGCCTGGGGCGCGATAGGACTCGCCTCTGGTCAGCTAACCACAGAGTTGGGGGAGCGTTTGTTATTGCTACAACAAGCACAACAGCAGAATGCTGTTGTCTTTTTAGAGTTTGCCTCTGAGGAGCAACAATTGCAGTGGCATCAACAAGAACAAGGCTTGGCAACCAAGCAACTTCAACAGTTAAGAGCGCTGATGCAGCAACTGTCAGGCACAACAACGCCAGTGCCTGCGGTGAGTGACCTTTGGTATCAGTTTGCGACTGAACGCATGGATGAGATGCATCAATTACAGATTAAACTGACAGCTCAGTTGCAAAAACTCACCTTTATCACGGTAAGTGCAGCGCAGCAGCAATTGCAGCGTCATCCTGCCAAATTCACCCAATTTGCTGAGCAGCCGATGAATTTTAGAGTCAGCATCTTCATTGATCCTAGCATGCAAGGTATGTGTGGGTTTTCAGCGACACCGGTGCTTGCTGATCCTCAAAGCATTAATGCGCCCAATCGCTCTTTCTATCAATTATTGTCCGAACAGGCGCAGCATATCCGCACTATGCAAACTGAGCTTGCGGATGCACGTCGAGCCATGGGTGAGCAAAAGCTGATTGACCGAGCCAAGTTATTGCTGATGCAGTATAAAAACTTGACGGAAGCGCAGGCTTATCGTCAATTACAACAAAGTGCGATGAAACAACGTAGCAGTATTGCAGATGTGGCCGATGCTGTAGTAAAAGTGCTTATGCAATAGCGGCAAATACTCACGGTTTTGTTTTATGTGCCCCGCGAATGTCAGCTTGGCGTCCATGCTAAGCTCATTCTCATCAAGGTATTCAGTCCCTTTACCTGGGAAAATGTAGCCCTGAGTGTTGCTGTTTTAGGCTACTGCTGAAATGCAATAACAGGTGTGGATACTGGCTCAGCCTTGATTGTTATATCAGGGTGTTTGATCAATGGTATAGCTTGCACTTGGCCAGTTCTTTTTGACGACATCTTGTAAGAACTGCTGCTTTTCATCCTTGAGTTGTTCCATATTGAGTTCTACAAACGCTTGAGCCTCGGCTTTAGACGTTAAAACGGGGTAATTGATTTCAGCAGCACTGGCATTTTTTAAAATCTTGGCTAATTTAGCCCTTGCCATAACAACTTGATTTTGAGCAACATCTAACAATTGCATGGCTTCTTTGCTGTTGTGCGCATGGGAACCATGTGATGACACCACATAATCCCATCGCCACTGTGCATGCCTGATATCCATTAGTGCACTCTCTAAATCGGACCATTTTTGTCCATGATCCCAAGCAGCGCCCGCCTCTATATGAGCTTTAACAAGCAGTTTTTCAACGACAGTGCGTTTATTATCAAGTTCACGTTTATTGCTTGCGATTTGCTTATTGAGATCCGCGGCGCTTTCATGGCAGCCAGAGCACTTAGTGTCAAAATTATTGAAACTGCTGGTAATTTTATGGCTAGTAAAGCTGTTGCCATCTTTAGATGTGGTTTCTGCCATGTGGCAATCAACGCAACCAATCTCACTTTGTGCGTGAATGCTTCGGCTCCATTGTTCAAATTCAGGATGGCGAGCCTTGGCGAGGGGAACACCAGAAATGGGATGAACAAAGTCAAAGAAACGCCTAGTGTCATAGTATTTTTCTATGTTGTCAGCATCGTTACCGAATATCCAAGGGATATTCACCGCATTCGATTTTTCTGGCTGAAAGTAATAGGTTACATGGCACTGACCACAGACTTGAGACGATTTGACGGCAAGGGTTTGTTTTTCAAAGGGCATGTGTATTTTATTCATCGCATTCTTGGCATGCACCCTCGGCAGATCTAAGGCTGCAGTTCCTTGCTGGTGGCAATCCTCACAGCCAACACTGACATCCATGGCATACGCCGCCTCGGCAAAGGTCTTACTCGCAAATCCTTGCTCACCGAGTGTTTGAGTTAAGTGAACTGCGCCGGGAGCTTTGCAGGACCAGCAACTTGCTCCGGGATCGCCCTGCGCTTTACTGCCGCTGCCTGTTCGTAAGATGTTAGTAACGTCCATAATGGCGAATTGATGGCCCCGAGGGCTATTGTATTCTTTTGCGTAAGGTGAGCCCGCGTAAAGCAGCACTAAATCGGGACGTTCTTCAAGTAAATCGACTCTTTGGTTCGATTCTGCCGTCGCTTTCCAACCTTGTCGTGCGAGTTCAACACGGTTGTCGTCATTAGCCATTGCTGAAAATGAGATCAGCCCAAGTAAGAAGATTGATGTTGTATTCATAGATACTGTACCGAGGTTGTTTTTATATACAATAACTTACATCAACATTTATTATTTATACCTCTTTTTAAATAACCCCTAATTAATGTGAGACAAGGCACCTAATATTGTCAATTTATAGGTCACTGTGTGACATGAGGCTCATAACTGAGTAGGTGGTAAATTGCACTGGCACTATATTCGTTAACTTTTTGAATATGCCGATTGATGGAACAATCGACTGAGTATCAAGCACATCATTTTTGTCATATGGGAAAAAGAAAGACCAGAATGAGTTTTGAGATAACAGCGATAAAGTGGACTAAATCAAAGCGTAATCAGACAGAGGAAAGGAGGAGGGCGTGTTTGAATGTTTTTACAAAAGCGAGGTTTAGGCAAAAATATAAATAGAGTGTCTTAAGATGATATTAAATTGAGGTTTTAAAGGGAATTAATGCAATAAATGGTACACCCGAGTGGACTCGAACCACCGACCCCTACCATGTCAAGGTAGTGCTCTAACCAACTGAGCTACGGGTGCACTGTTTACTTTTTAATAAGAAGTCACATTTTATACTCTGTGAAGAGAGTGGTACACCCGAGTGGACTCGAACCACCGACCCCTACCATGTCAAGGTAGTGCTCTAACCAACTGAGCTACGGGTGCATTGTATTACATGTATCAAAAGCATTGCGCTTTGGAACGAGCGCTATATTAGGGGGATAGCGAATCACTGGCAAGCAAAAAAACGAATTTTATTGCCAAATGGTGAATTGCTGTGCAACTTGTCCAGAGTTTCAACAAAGCTGCTGATAAAACCGCAATTTCTTCTTCGCCTTACTCCAAAAAATCTCCGGAGAATGCATCGAAATCAAACCGATAAACCAAACGGCGGGAGGGTAGGCCCGCCGTTTACTTTACTAATGGTGGATATTATCACCTTCGATAAGGCTTAAATGCACGCCATGTTTTTGGATATAACGTAGGCGGATAAAAAACAGCAGTGCCGCCGAGGTGAGGCCGGCGATAAGCCCAGTCCAAAATCCATGGGCGCCCATAGCTGGGACAATATAATCCGTATAAGCCAAGGTATAGCCTAACGTCATACCAATGCCCCAGTAAGAAAACAGCGTGATATAAAATGCACTGCGGGTATCTTTATAGCCACGAAGGGCGCCAGCTGCGACTACTTGGACTGAGTCCGATAATTGATACAGCGCCGCCATTAACATCAAACTTCCGGCGAGGACCACGACTTCTGGGTCACTGTTATAGAGTTCGGCAATTTGAAATCTAAATAGTACAGTCAAAATAGCAGTAGATAGGGCGAGGGACAGCGCTAGCCACAGACCGACTTTTGCCACCACAGCAGAAATATCCGCCCGATCTCGACCTAAGTAGTAACCAATGCGAATCGATACCGCGATACCGATAGATAACGGCAACATAAATACGATGGCTGAAAAGTTCAGTGCTATCTGGTGACTCGCCACCACAGTTGCGCCCAAGGGGGCGAGCAATAGGGCGATAATGGCGAATAAACTCACTTCAAAAAACAGCGCCATGGCGATTGGCATACCCAACTTGGTCATTTTTTTCATCGTGCTAAAATCGGGGCGATGAAATTGACTGAAGGGCGCCAAGGCAGCAAATTTCCTATGTAACTGCATATATAAGGTCATGGCTATCAGCATTGCCCAAAAAACAAGGGCAGTTGCTACACCACAACCCGCGCCACCCATAGCGGGGACGCCAAAGTGACCATAGATAAAAATATAGTTAGCGGGAATATTGACCGCTAAACCCACAAAACCTATGACCATAGTCGGCAATGTATAGGAAATACCTTCACTGCAGCCACGTAACACTTGATACAGGACAAATGCGGGGGCGCCCCATAAAATACCGTCGATATAACCTATGGTTAAGCGGTACAATTCGGGTTCTAAATTCATAAGGCCGAGCACAAAAGGCGCAGCGGCAAGAAATGCCATCACGCCAATTCCTCCGATAAGTGCCAGATAGGCGGCCTGGAATGCTAAGGGTTGGATCGCTTTTTGATTGTTAGCCCCGTTATAGTGGGCAAATAAAGGCGTGAAAGCCATAAGCAACCCCTGAACAAACAGGATGGCAGGTAACCACAGGCTAGTGCCGACCGCAACGGCGGCCATATCGACAGCACTGACGCGGCCCGCCATAACGGTATCGATAAAGCCCATCATGGTCTGCGTGACTTGGGCGATGAGCACAGGTAGTGCAAGTTGGATAAGACGTTTGGCTTGGAAGCCTGAATGATTCATAAATACAGCCTTTAACGAATGAGCGAGAAAAAATGTTTACAGGTATAGTTCAAGCCACCTGCGAGGTGGTTGCAATACATAAGAAAGATGGCCTAAATACCCTTGAGGTAGCGTTTAAACCTGATTTGCATGAGGGACTTGCGATTGGAGCAAGTGTGGCAAATAACGGGGTATGTCTTACTGTGACTCAGGTGGTTGATGATAGGGTATTTTTCGATGTAGTGGAAGAGACGTTACGGTTAACCAATCTTGCCACTTTAGCTGTAGGTCACAGGGTTAATATTGAACGTTCATTAACCTTCGGCAGTGAAATCGGCGGGCATATTTTGTCTGGCCATATCCATACCAAGGCTAAAGTCATCCATATCAGTCACACAGAACAACACTATGATCTGACGTTAGGGATTGAGCCTAAATGGATGGATTACATCTTTTATAAAGGTTTTGTCGGGGTCAACGGCTGCAGCCTCACCGTTGGCGAGGTCAGTGATTCAAGTTTTATGCTGCACTTAATTCCAGAAACGCTCAAGTTAACAAACTTAAGTCAGTGCCAAGTCGGCGATGAACTCAATATTGAGATCGATAGCCAAACACAAGTGATCGTTGATACCGTTGAGCGCGTACTCGCCAGACGCCTCAAGGAACAAGCGCAAAAGAATGGCTGATATTGCCTATCAGTCAATAAATTTGTTCATCATCTGAGTCAACATACAATTCAACGGTCCGCCGAGCATCATCCACATGCAGGCGCAAGTGGATAGGATTACAGCAAATACGGCAATCATCGTAATAATCTTGATCGCCACTGCTGGCATCGATACTGATATGTTGATGATGTCCGCAGTGGGGACAGGCGATAACCTTATTCATGATCCTCATAGTGTTACTCCTTCAATGGGATGAAAGAATATATGACCCTAACCTATGGACTAAATGACGCCTCCCATAGGGCTTACTAAATATAGTTGCGATATGGTCTAGCTGCGATAGCGTCAACCAAGTGCACGGATGCATCGCCCATAGGGATCAAACGCTACTCTTTTACCGTAATTAGCCCCTCAATTTCATTACTGTGCAAAACGCCATCGCGGGCATGTTGAACGATTGAAAGGCTTAATTGTTGCATTTGCTGCTCAAGCTCAGCTTGGATATCAACAACCAACATTTGGGTATCAATATGAACATCTATGGTTTCTGGGATTTGAGTTTCAAGCGATACGGCCGCTGATTGGGTTAACGCGACCGCAAATAGAATACAGTTCAACATATCAACTTCCTTTCGATGTTTTTGAGTGCTGTACAATCAACTGGCGCTAGAATAGGGATGTTTGATGACTGATAAGTTACCAACACACTGCAAAATCATGAATTTGCATTTATTGCACAATGCCACGCAATTTGGCCAATGCACTTGCACCCCTTGGCGCCAATCCCGTAGAATGAACGCCCTGTTACGCAAGGCGGCTAAGACTCCTGTACTGTCTTAACCTAGCGAGCATTTCTCTTACATTAACTAAACCCAAGTGGCCCTACGTGTGGGTCACCACTGGAAAGGATATTTCATGCCTGTAATTACACTTCCCGATGGTAGCAAGCGCGAGTTTGCTCATGCTGTATCGACTCTCGATGTTGCCGCCGATATCGGCCCTGGTCTTGCTAAAGCCTGTATCGCTGGCCGCGTTAATGGCGAATTAAAAGATGCCTGCGATCCCATTGAAACCGATGCTGAGCTATCAATCATTACCGCCAAAGACGAAGAAGGTGTTGAAATTCTTCGCCATTCTTGCGCGCATTTATTAGGCCATGCGATTAAGCAACTGTGGCCAGAAACCAAGATGGCGATTGGTCCAGTTATCGATAACGGCTTCTATTATGATATCGACCTTGAGCACAAGCTGACTCAAGATGACATCGAAGCCTTAGAAAAGCGTATGCTTCAACTGGCAAAAACCAACTATGACGTTGTAAAACGTGTAGTGAGCTGGCAAGAAGCTCGCGATACATTCGCGGCGCGCGGTGAAGATTATAAGATTGCCATTCTGGATGAGAACATCAGCAAAGACGCCACGCCTGCGCTGTATCATCACGAAGAATACACAGACATGTGTCGTGGACCGCACGTACCTAACATGCGTTTCTGCCAACATTTCAAATTAATGAGCATTGCCGGCGCTTACTGGCGTGGCAACTCAGAAAACAAGATGTTGCAACGTATCTATGGTACCGCTTGGGCCGACAAAAAAGCCCTGAGCACACACTTAACCCGTCTTGAAGAAGCGGCTAAGCGTGACCACCGTAAAATCGGTAAGCAGCTCGACTTGTACCACATGCAAGAAGAAGCCCCAGGTATGGTGTTCTGGCATAACGACGGTTGGAGTATCTTCCTCGAATTAGAAAGATTCATTCGCCGTAAGCTAAACCAATACACTTACCAAGAAGTCAAAGGCCCATTAATGATGGACCGCGTGTTGTGGGAACGTTCTGGTCACTGGGATAAATACGCAGAAGCCATGTTCACGACCAGCAGCGAAAACCGCGAATACGCCATCAAGCCGATGAACTGCCCAGGCCACGTACAGATCTTCAACCAAGGGTTGAAATCTTACCGCGACTTGCCACTTCGTATGGCGGAATTTGGTTGCTGTCACCGTAATGAACCTTCAGGTTCGCTCCACGGTTTAATGCGCGTACGTGGTTTTACCCAAGACGACGCCCATATTTTCTGTACTGAAGATCAAGTGCAAGCGGAAGTCAGCTCCTGTATCCAGATGGTTTACGACACTTATTCAACCTTTGGTTTTGAAAACATTGTCGTAAAACTCTCGACTCGCCCCGAAAAACGTATCGGCGACGATGCGATGTGGGATAGAGCAGAAGAAGCACTCAAGCAAGCTCTACGCTCAAATAACATTGAATTCACCATTTTACCCGGTGAAGGCGCCTTCTACGGACCGAAAATCGAATTTACTTTACACGATTGTTTGGACCGTGCGTGGCAATGTGGTACTGTGCAGCTCGATTATGCGTTGCCAAACCGTTTAGGTGCGACTTACGTCGCCGAAGATAACAGCCGTCAAACTCCCGTGATGATCCATCGTGCTATTTTAGGCTCTTTGGAACGATTCTTGGGTATCTTGATAGAAGAATATGCAGGTCGTTTCCCAACTTGGTTGGCCCCAATGCAAGTTGTCGTGATGAATATCACCGACAAACAGGCTGATTATGTTGAAGAAGTCGTCAAATTCTTCAAAGAACAAGGTATTCGAGCGTCTTTTGACTTGAGGAATGAGAAAATAGGCTTTAAAATACGCGAGCACACCTTAAGGCGTGTTCCTTATTTATTGGTCGTTGGCGATCAAGAAATGGAAAATAAGGAAGTAGCGGTGCGTACCCGTGATGGTATTGATTTAGGTAAGATGCGAATCGAAGATTTCGCCGCTAAAATCCATCAACAAATTTCGCTCCGTAGTCTCAAATTGTTGGAGGAATAGGTCATAAAGATCAAAAAAACAGCAGGGCGTCAGCCGGCCCCTAATAGAATCAATGAAGAAATCACAGGCGTACCAGAAGTACGTTTAACAGGCATTGATGGTGAAGCTATTGGTGTGGTAAGCATCAGAGATGCTCAGAATTTGGCAGATGAAGCGGGTGTAGACCTAGTTGAAATTAGTCCAAACGCTGAACCTCCAGTATGTCGCATTATGGACTACGGTAAGTTCCTTTTTGATAAGGCTAAGTCAGCCAAGGAACAAAAGAAGAAGCAAAAGCAGGTTCAGGTTAAGGAAATTAAATTCCGTCCTGGAACTGACGAAAACGACTATCAGGTAAAACTACGCAACCTGATACGTTTTCTGGAAGACGGGGACAAAGCGAAGATTACGCTGCGTTTCCGAGGTCGCGAAATGGCCCACCAAAATCTTGGTATGGATCTATTGAACCGTATTAAGACTGATTTGGATGAGTATGCGGTTGTTGAATCTTTCCCGAAAATGGAAGGTCGACAAGCCATCATGGTGCTAGCGCCTAAAAAGAAATAAGTAGGGCAACCCGAAAGTAGCAAAGGTCTATGGCCTTTGCTCGCCTTGCTTTTTATTTAACATCCCAATGCGGAGTTTTAGTAATGCCTAAAATGAAAACCGACAGAGGTGTAGCGAAACGTTTTAAGAAAACCGCCAATGGTTTCAAGCGTAAGCAAGCACATTTACGTCACATTTTGACCAAGAAGAGCACTAAGCGTAAGCGTCACTTACGTGCCAAATGTTTAGTTGCTAAGTGTGATGTTCCAGCAATCGCGCGTCAATTACCTTACGCTTAATTTAGGAGATTAGAAAATGCCAAGAGTTAAGCGTGGTGTAACCGCTCGTGCTCGTCACAAGAAAGTTTTAAAATTAGCTAAAGGTTATTATGGCGCTCGTAGCCGTACTTACCGCGTTGCTGTGCAAGCAGTAACTAAAGCTGGTCAATATGCTTACCGTGACCGTCGTCAGAAAAAACGTCAATTCCGTCAACTGTGGATTGCACGTATCAATGCTGCCGCTCGTCAAAATGGTCTGTCTTACAGCCGTTTCATCAACGGTCTGAAAAAGGCGTCTATCGAAATCGATCGTAAGATTTTGGCTGACATCGCTGTATTCGATAAAGTTGTATTCGCAACTTTAGTTGAAAAAGCAAAAGAAGCGTTAAACTAAGAAATTAGTTTGTCGCTGTAGAGAAGGGACCATTTGGTCCCTTTTTTTGTGCGCCATTTTGGTGTTTCAATCACTTGCTATTCGTAACGTCTTAAAAGGCTGGAGAGTAGGCACAGGTTGGCATCATCGAGTGATCTCTAGTGGTAAATTCCAGCTAAAAAAATAGCAGGCTAAGCCTGCTATTCGTTGAAACACTTCATCATGTTACTTTTTAGCGTCTAAGTAACGCTCTGCATCGAGTGCTGCCATACAGCCTGTGCCAGCAGAAGTAATAGCTTGACGATAATGTTGGTCCATCACGTCACCGGCGGCAAACACCCCTTCAATACTCGTTTGAGTCGCATTGCCCTGCAGACCACTTTGTACCTTTAAGTAGCCATGATTCATCTCTAATTGGCCTTCAAAGATACTGGTATTTGGGCTGTGGCCAATGGCAACGAACACACCCGCAACAGCTAAATCAGTGATAGCGCCATCTTGAGTGCTCTTCATCTTTAGGCCAGTTACGCCCATTGCATCACCTACCACTTCGTCCATAGTTTGATTGAGGTGCAGGATAATGTTGCCATTAGCGACTTTATCCATTAAGCGATCGATTAGGATTTTTTCAGAGCGGAAGGTGTCGCGGCGATGGATTAAGTGCACTTCCGCGGCAATATTGCTTAAGTACAGTGCTTCTTCGACAGCCGTATTACCACCACCGATCACAGCAACTTTTTGGTTGCGATAGAAAAAACCATCACAGGTGGCACAGGCTGATACGCCGCGACCTTTGAATGCTTCTTCTGAGTCTAATCCTAAGTAACGGGCAGATGCGCCAGTTGCGATGATCAGCGCATCACAGGTGTACTCGCCGTTGTCGCCTTTCAAGCGGAAAGGGCGCTCGGTTAAGGTGACTTCGTTAATATGATCGAACAAAATTTCAGTATCAAATTTTTCCGCATGCTTTTGCATACGTTCCATCAAGGCTGGACCGGTTAAGTCGTCGGCGTCACCTGGCCAGTTTTCAACTTCGGTCGTCGTGGTTAATTGACCACCTTGCTGCATACCTGTGATCATAACGGGTTTTAAATTGGCGCGCGCCGCATAAACAGCTGCCGTGTATCCCGCTGGGCCAGAGCCCAAAATCAATAAGTTACTGTGTCTGACTTGGCTCATTTTTATCTCCGTGCCTTTAGCAAATTGCAAGGATTGTAGGGAATTTACCTGTAGGGGTAAAGCGCTGTTTGGCGATTCTTTTAGATTAAGCTAACCGAGTGGTCGCGGTATTGTCAGTATAAGTTTACCCATAGGGGATGAGAGGAGCTTGTACTTAGAACTACTTCACCAAGATGCAAAAAAAATCGGCCCCAACATGTTGGGGCCGATGAATGAACTTCACTCAATATTGATGTTTACTGCGCTCAATATCTGCTGTGAGTTATACCAATAAGCTTGTTGGCGCTGTGTATTCAAGGCTTAATGCATGGGCCACTTCTTTACATACCACTTTACCATGCATGACGTTTAAACCGTTCAGCAGGTGTTTATCCTGTAACAGTGCTTCTTTATAGCCTAAGTTAGCTAATTTAAGAATGTAGGGTAGCGTTGCATTGTTAAGTGCGAAAGTTGAAGTGCGTGCAACTGCACCTGGCATGTTCGCCACACAGTAATGCACAACATCATCAACGATATAAGTTGGGTCTTGGTGCGTAGTGGCATGGGAAGTTTCAACGCAACCACCTTGGTCGATTGCAACGTCAACAATGGCACTGCCAGGCTTCATGCGGGAAATCATGCTGCGAGTCACCAATTTTGGTGCTGCGGCACCTGGGATTAATACGCCACCGATCACAAGATCAGCTTCAAGTACATGGCGTTCAATCGCATCGGCAGTTGAATAAATGGCTTTAACAGCAGAACCAAACTGCACATTTAAGCGACGCAGTGCATCGATACTGCGATCGAGCACAACCACATCTGCGCCCATGCCAACTGCCATTTGGGCTGCGTTGGTTCCTACCATACCGCCACCGATGATAACGACTTTGGCTGGTTCAACGCCGGGGACGCCACCCAATAACATGCCACGGCCACCGGAAGATTTCTCTAATGCCATAGCGCCGGCTTGGATTGACATGCGGCCAGCAACTTCTGACATAGGAGCGAGTAGGGGAAGACCACCACGGTCATCGGTGACGGTTTCGTAGGCAATACAAACAGCGCCACTTTTAACTAAATCTTCAGTTTGCGGTAAATCCGGCGCTAAATGCAGATAAGTGAATAAAATCTGATCGTGACGTAACATAGCGCGTTCAACTGCTTGAGGCTCTTTTACCTTTACAATCATCTCTGCTTTAGCGAAAACTTCAGCAGCAGTCGCTAAAATTGTGGCGCCAGCATCAATATAATCTTGATCTGAGAAACCAATACCTGTGCCAGCATTTGTTTCAACAAATACTTCGTGACCTTTTATTACTAACTCACGAACACTTGAAGGAACCATACCGACACGATACTCGTGGTTTTTAATTTCCTTAGGAACACCAATAATCATCTTTGAGCCTCAATTGCCTGATAACCCACTTTTAATGGGCATAATTGTTATTTTATCGTGACCTGAACGTGATTAATTCAGGGATATCTAGTATAGTATCGGCGACGCAGTTTATGCTGCTGAACTTTGGACATACGTAGAATAAAATGTTGTTTTAGTGATAAAGCAAGGTTAAATAAATGGCATATAATAAAAAGAGTCCTGTAAAAGACTTGGATCGCATCGATCGCAACATTCTTAATGAATTACAAATTGATGGCCGCATTTCTAATGTGGAGTTATCGAAGAGAGTTGGATTAAGTCCAACTCCGTGTTTAGAAAGAGTGAAACGACTCGAAAAGCAAGGATATATCAACGGCTATACCGCGCTGGTTAATCCCCATTTCCTGGGTGCATCCCTACTGGTATTCGTGGAAATCACCTTAAGCCGTGATACGCCCGAAGTGTTTGATAAGTTTAATCGCGCTGTGCAATTACTGGATGACATTCAAGAATGTCACCTCGTTTCGGGCGACTTTGATTACTTATTAAAAACGCGTGTTTCTGATATGTCGGCGTATCGCCGCCTATTAGGTGAGACATTGCTAAAATTACCTTCCGTTTCAGATACTCGTACATACGTTGTGATGGAAGAAGTAAAACACACCAGTCGTGTAGCGATAAATCATCTACTTTCAGATATCTAAATTACCCTGATTGTTTGGTTTTACCATAAGGGGCCAAGGCCCCTTATTTATTGACACACTCTTGCCAATACACACTCGAATGTTCTACCTTGCAACGCCCTTAAGTATGCCGACTTAGGGGCATTTTTTTAGGCGGATTGTTTATAGGTTATAGGCAGAAAGTCCCAGTGTTCTAATTGGTTAAGGCTAAATATGTTCCTTTATATAGAGGAACGGTTATTTTTTGGCTTCCGCGGACGAATCTCGGGAGAAAAACAGGCTAATGTGCTCCACATTTAGTGGGATTCTGGTATCGTAAGCCTACCTGTTTTCATTTTTTATGGATTATGTCGTTTGTCTCAAGGAAATAGTGTACGCACGCTCACAGGGCTGCAACGTCTACTCGAAGGTGGACTGATTATATGTTGTGTTCTCGCCACTTATATTCTTCTCGCGCTGACCAGTTTTAGCCCATCTGATCCGGGGTGGAGTCAGTCGCATTTTCAGGGTGAGATCAGAAATTGGACCGGTGCTGTTGGTGCTTGGATTGCCGACATACTGTTATATTTTTTCGGTGTTACCGCTTATATTATGCCCATTATTGTGGCATCGACGGGTTGGCTGTTGTTTAAACGCGCCCACGATCTGCTCGAAATTGATTATTTTTCAGTCGCATTGCGTATTATAGGTTTCTTATTACTGATCCTAGGGTTTTCCGCTTTAGCGAGCATGAATGCCAATAATATCTATGAGTTTTCTGCCGGCGGTGTTGCGGGGGACGTCATAGGTCAAGCCATGCTGCCGTATTTCAATAAACTCGGTACGACGCTGTTATTACTGTGTTTTTTAGGCTCTGGCTTTACCTTGCTCACGGGCATTAGCTGGTTGACTGTGGTTGAAAAAGTCGGTTATGCCTCCATTTGGTTATATAATCAACTCAAGCGCCTGCCACAGGCCATGAAACGTGAACATGAAACCGAAGATACCCGTGGTTTTATGTCGGTTGTTGAGAAGTTTAAGCAGCGTCGTGACTCCCAGCATGTCATTGAAACATCCAGAGTGCATGAACGTGTGCCGGCTAAGGTGATTGTGCCCAAAAAAGTCGATGCGATAGTCTCTGAGGACACCAATGCTCAGGAACCTGCGCAGAAAAAACGCTCGCCACTGGCGAAAATTTTAAGTTTAAGCAGTGCAAAAAACACCATCAATCAACGTGTTGAACCGCAAATCGATAAGCAGGAAGCCATTGCCGAGCATGGTCATTTTGAAGCACCGCCTTGGGTAGCAAAGCCCACTCATGTTGACGAGGTTGAGTTTGATGCAGGCTTCCACGCCTTTGACGCTGAAGAAGATGAGCCCGTGTTTGGCCGCGAGGCATTTATTGATGACGATGAGGATGACACTTTAGATTTTGGCGATGAGGATGTTATCGATTTTGATACCAAAGCATCGACGGGAGCCGTTACGGCCCAACGCAGAAAGCCAGATCAAAAGGCAAAAATTGTCGATGGAATTGTGGTTTTGCCCGGGCAAGAAGATAAGCCGGTGCCAGCCAAACCTATGGACCCATTACCCAGTATTAGCCTGCTGGATGTGCCTGATCGTAAAAAGAATCCCATAAGCCCAGAAGAACTTGAACAAGTTGCCCGCTTAGTGGAAGTTAAATTGGCAGACTTTAATATTGTTGCCAATGTTGTCGGTGTCTACCCAGGGCCTGTGATCACTCGCTTTGAGTTAGAGTTAGCTCCAGGTGTAAAAGCCTCTAAAATTTCCAATTTATCCAAGGATTTAGCCCGCTCATTACTGGCGGAAAGTGTACGTGTGGTTGAGGTTATCCCCGGTAAGGCCTATGTGGGGCTGGAGCTACCGAATAAATTCCGTGAAACCGTATTTATGCGGGATGTGCTCGATTGCACGGCGTTCACTGAGAGTAAGTCGAATCTCACTATGGTGCTTGGTCAAGATATTGCGGGCGAGCCCGTTGTGGTTGACTTAGGCAAAATGCCGCATTTATTGGTAGCTGGTACCACAGGCTCGGGTAAGTCTGTGGGGGTGAACGTGATGATCACTAGCCTGCTTTACAAGTCTGGCCCCGAAGATGTGCGTTTTATCATGATCGACCCCAAAATGTTGGAACTGTCAGTCTATGAAGGCATTCCGCATTTGTTGTGTGAAGTTGTGACTGATATGAAAGAAGCCGCCAATGCACTGCGTTGGTGTGTGGGCGAGATGGAACGTCGCTATAAGTTGATGTCCATGATGGGTGTGCGCAATATTAAGGGCTATAACGCGAAAATTGCCGAGGCGAAAGCCAATGGCGAAGTGATTTTAGATCCTATGTGGAAGTCATCGGACAGCATGGAACCCGAAGCGCCCGCGTTAGATAAGTTGCCTTCAATTGTCGTCGTGGTCGACGAATTTGCCGATATGATGATGATTGTCGGTAAGAAAGTAGAAGAGCTGATTGCCCGTATTGCCCAAAAGGCTCGTGCGGCAGGGATCCATTTAATTTTAGCGACTCAGCGACCATCGGTGGATGTGATCACGGGATTGATCAAGGCAAACATCCCGACACGTATGGCATTCCAAGTGTCATCGCGTATCGATTCGCGCACCATTTTAGATCAACAGGGAGCAGAAACCCTGCTCGGTATGGGTGATATGTTATTCCTCCCCCCTGGCACAGCAGTGCCAAACCGGGTTCATGGCGCCTTTATTGACGATCATGAAGTTCACCGAGTGGTGGCCGACTGGTGTGCTCGCGGTAAGCCCCAGTATATTGATGAAATTCTTAATGGTGTCAGTGAAGGCGAGCAAGTGTTGTTGCCAGGCGAGACGGCGGAATCCGATGAAGAGTACGATCCCTTGTATGATGAAGCGGTTGCCTTTGTCACCGAAACGCGCCGCGGCTCGATTTCCAGTGTGCAGCGCAAGTTTAAGATTGGTTATAACCGCGCCGCACGCATTATTGAGCAGATGGAAATGCAGGGCGTAGTATCGGCCCAGGGGCACAATGGTAACCGTGAGGTATTAGCGCCTCCGCCACCGAAACATTTTTAAGCGTAAACTAAACGCCTAGTAATAAGCGGTAATGCATTATTTTATAACACCTTTAAGCAGTAAGGATTAGCATGAAAAATCTGTTGTGCGCTGTGATGTTAACTTCGCCATTATTCTTTAGCGCCACTGTATTTGCCGATGATGCACAACTATTGAGGGATACGCTCGTCAGTACCGCCTCCCTTAAGGCGGATTTTAAGCAGACAGTGACGGATGTGAACCAAAAAGTGATCCAAACTGGCTCAGGCGTATTTGCGTTAGCACACCCCAACCAGTTTTATTGGCATTTAACCGCGCCCGATGAATCTCAAATAGTCGCAGATGGTAAAGATTTATGGATCTACAATCCATTTGCCGAAGAAGTGGTCATCATGGATTTTGCTGAGGCGATTAATGCCTCTCCCATTGCGCTATTAGTGCACCGTGACGATGCCACTTGGTCACAGTATTCTGTCACTAAAAAACAAGACTGTTATGGGATAAAACCTAAGGCCATAGATGCGGGCATAGTGACAGTCAATGTGTGTTTTAAAGATTCGCAGTTGGCTAAGTTCAATGTGCTTGATGATAAAGGTAATTTGAGCCAATTTGATTTGAGCAATCAACAAGCCATCAGCACAGACGACAAGTCTTTGTTTAAGTTTGTGTTGCCCGAAAATGTCGATGTTGACGATCAACGTCGTCAAACAACGCACTAGGCCTGAGCGTGAGCAGTTTATCCTTTAACTTCGCCCCCGACTTTCGTCCGCTAGCCGCGCGCATGCGGCCAAGGACGATCGCTGAGTATATAGGCCAAGCCCATTTATTAGGGGAAGGCCAACCGCTACGCAAAGCATTGGAAGCGGGCCGCGCCCATTCCATGATGTTGTGGGGACCACCGGGCACAGGTAAAACGACTTTAGCCGAACTCATCGCCCATTATTCAAATGCCCATGTTGAACGCATCTCCGCGGTCACGTCGGGCGTTAAAGATATTCGCGCGGCGATAGAGCTGGCCAAAGCGGTGGCTCAGTCCCGGGGACAACGCACCTTATTATTTGTCGATGAAGTGCATCGCTTTAATAAGAGTCAGCAAGACGCCTTTTTGCCCTTTATTGAAGATGGCACAGTTATTTTTATCGGCGCGACTACTGAAAACCCGTCCTTTGAAATCAACAATGCCTTACTCTCGCGGGCGAGAGTCTATCTTATCAAACGCTTAAGCCATGATGAGATAGCCCATATTATCACTCAAGCCTTAAGCGATAACGAGCGTGGTCTAGGTTTACGCCAATTTGTCATGCCGACCGATGTGCTCACCACACTGGCACAACTCTGTGATGGTGATGCCCGTAAAGCCTTAAACCTTATCGAGTTGATGAGCGATATGCTCGCCGATGGTGGCACCTTTACCACGGAAATGTTGATTCAAGTGGCGGGGCACCAAGTGGCCGGATTCGATAAGAACGGCGATCAATTTTACGATTTGATTTCGGCGGTGCATAAGTCTATTCGCGGCTCGGCGCCCGACGCTGCACTGTACTGGTTTTGTCGAATATTGGAAGGCGGTGGCGATCCCTTGTACGTGGCAAGGCGCTTACTGGCGATTGCCTCGGAAGATGTGGGTAATGCCGATCCCGCGGCCATGACCATAGCGCTCAATGCATGGGATTGTTTTCACCGTGTTGGCCCAGCAGAGGGCGAGCGAGCAATAGCTCAAGCCATTGTTTACCTTGCGAGCGCGCCTAAGAGTAACGCTGTCTATACCGCGTTTAAGGCGGCGCGTGAGTTGGCTCGCGATACAGGGCAAGTTGAAGTACCGCACCATTTACGCAATGCACCGACTCAGTTAATGAAAGACATTGGCATGGGAGCAGGGTATCGATATGCCCACGATGAAGCCAATGCTTACGCTAGTGGCGAAAATTATTTCCCCGAATCCCTGCAAACAGCGCAGTTTTATTTTCCGACTGAGCGAGGGTTTGAGAAGCGAATCAAAGATAAATTGGCGCAATTAGCCCAGTTAGATCAAGCCAGCGAGCATAAAAGATATGAATAATCTCTTACTTGTGGCGCTAGGTGGTTCAATTGGGGCTGTTTTTCGCTATCTTATTTCAATATTCATGATCCAAGTATTTGGCAGCAGTTTTCCTTTTGGTACACTGTTGGTTAATGTCCTCGGTTCATTTTTAATGGGCGTAATTTACGCACTGGGGCAAATGAGTCATATCAGCCCAGAACTCAAAGCGCTGATCGGTATTGGCCTGTTGGGCGCTTTGACAACGTTTTCGACTTTCTCTAATGAAACCTTATTGCTGCTGCAAGAAGGGGATTGGCTGAAGGCGACTTTGAATGTGGTGTTGAATCTAAGTCTATGTTTATTCATGGTGTACTTAGGTCAGCAACTGGTTTTTTCTCGCATTTAACTATTAAGAATATATCACATGTTAGATCCTAAATTTTTGCGCAACGAATTAGCAGTTACCGCTGAGCGACTGGCCACCCGTGGCTTTATTTTAGACATAGCTCACCTCGCTCAATTAGAAGAAAAGCGTAAGTCACTGCAAGTGGCTACCGAAGAATTACAAGCGTCGCGTAATGCCATCTCCAAATCCATTGGCCAAGCAAAAGCCCGTGGTGAAGATGTTGACGCTATTATGGCGCAAGTGGGCGATTTAGGTTCACAGCTGGATGCCAAAAAGATTGAACTGGCCGCCGTGCTCGAAGAAGTCAATGCCATTGCCATGTCTATGCCCAACCTGCCAGACGAATCCGCGCCAATCGGTGCCGATGAAACAGAGAACGTTGAAGTTCGCCGCTGGGGCACACCACGCACTTTTGATTTCCCAATTAAAGATCATATCGATTTAGGCGAAGGCTTAAACGGTTTAGATTTTAAAAATGCAGTAAAAATCACAGGCTCACGTTTCATCGTGATGAAAGGCCAAATTGCCCGTTTAAACCGCGCAATTGGTCAGTTCATGTTGGACTTGCACACCACAGAGCACGGTTATACCGAAGCCTATGTACCATTACTGGTTAACGAGGCAAGCTTACTGGGTACAGGTCAACTGCCTAAGTTTGGTGAAGATTTGTTCCACACTAAACCTGCCACCGAAGAAGGCCAAGGCTTAAGCCTTATCCCAACGGCCGAAGTGCCATTAACCAACTTAGTGCGCGATAGCATTGTTGATGAAGACGAGTTACCGATTAAGTTAACCGCGCATACCGCCTGTTTCCGTAGCGAAGCGGGCTCCTACGGTAAGGACACCCGCGGCCTTATTCGCCAGCATCAATTCGATAAAGTAGAAATGGTGCAACTGGTTAAGCCTGAAGATTCAATGGCGGCCCTCGAAGCGCTGACGGGTCATGCCGAAACGGTACTGCAACGTTTAGGACTGCCGTACCGTACTGTGGTGTTATGTACTGGTGATATGGGTTTTGGCTCAAGCAAAACCTACGATATCGAAGTTTGGTTACCAGGACAAAACACCTACCGTGAGATTTCTTCATGCTCGAATATGAAGGATTTCCAAGCCCGTCGTATGCAGGCGCGTTACCGCGTGAAAGCAGACAATAAGCCTGCGCTTTTACATACCTTAAACGGCTCTGGCTTAGCGGTTGGACGTACCTTAGTGGCTATTTTGGAAAACTATCAAAATGCCGATGGCAGCATCACAGTACCAGAAGCATTACGTCCTTATATGGGCGGTTTAACACAAATCGGTTAATGGAATACTGCGCAAACCGTTATGGATAAAGGTCAACGTTATCTTCGTTGGCTTTCCTATACCGCCGTCATTGCCGTATTTGGTGCGGTCATGTTGGCGACACTAGGCAAAGCCGTTTGGGTTGTGTTAGAAAACATGAATTAATACGACCCATGTTGTGCAATAAAAAGGCATGTATCCCGAAGGAACATGCCTTTTATTTTAAACCCTACTTTTTAGCTTACTCACGTACAAAATATAAGATTAAGTCATTAAGATTAAATGCATTTAGCTGGCTTTGGTAAGCCTGCAATCTTAGTTGCTTGTTTCGCAGGACCAATCGGGAATAGGGTGTAAAGATATTTAGAGTTGCCCTTATCTGGCCCCAGTGTTTGACCTATGGCCTTTACGAGTACACGAATTGCTGGGCTGGTTTTGTACTCCAGATAAAAATCCCTCACAAAATGGATCACTTCCCAGTGGGCTGGGGTGAGTTCAATTTGTTCCTCTTGGGCTAAAAGTGGCGCCAGATCTGGGTGCCAATCCGTGATATTTTTTAAATATCCCTGATGGTCGCGTTCAATATCGACACCATTAAATTGCAGCGGATTTACCACGTTATCACCTTATCATGCACTAGTGTTTGAGCGACAAACTCGTTGTAATCAATCTGACAGACATTCGCCAATCGCTCCGTTAAGCCGCGAGCAATCACATCATCCTTTAACACCATAAGTTTGAATGGTGATAATGCCATTGCCCATTGGCGTAGCAGTAGCGCATTAACGCCATCGCTAGAGAGTAGAATGGCATCTTCCTTACAGGCGTAACGTAAGCAAAGTTTAAGGGCATTATCTCGGTTAGGAGATGTTTGAATATGATGCAAAATCATTAGAATACTAAGACCTCATCGACGGATTTTAAATGGGCCGCAATGGCTTCATCGTTCACTATGGTAACCGGAATAGCCAGTAAACCATGGCTTAAACCAAAATCTGTGAGGGACTGTTTGCAGACCAAAACGGACTCAATATCATAAAGGGGAAGCGCCTTAAATGTGGCCAGATAATCTTTGCCGCCAATCAATTCAGGTTGCTGATCTTTAAGAAGATGCAGTACAGCTTCATCGACAAACACTAGGCTCACTTCCTGCTCAAAACTGGCGCTCAGCAGTGCCAAATCTAATCCTTCACGGCCTTTTGTTGTTCCATGGGGCGCACTTCGGAACAGAATACAGATTTTTTTCATAGGATTTCCGAAGATTAAAAACAGATCAAACGATCAGCAGACTCAACACCCGTCACCAGTTCACCTAGGCCACCCATGATAAATGGTTGCCCGACATTCCAATGACTGAGGCCATTCTCCTGCGCCTCTTGCACGGCAATAATCCCGCGGCGCAGGGCGGCGGAGACACAATTTACCAGCGGAACTTGATACTTTGCTGCCAGTATTTTCCACTGCTGCACTACATCATATTCATCGGATGCGGGTAGGCTAAACTCCGTGGAGTTATAAACCCCATCTTGGTAAAAAAATACACACACTACTTGATGGCCGCCCGAGAGCGCCGCTTGGGTGAAACGTAGGGCATTCACACTTGCCGACGTGCCATAGGCAGGCCCGTTCACTTGAATAATAAATTTGCTCATCATAAAAAAAATGGCCCTAAAAGTAGGGCCATTCTAGCGTAAGTTTCCCTAAAAGGGGATCAATCATCGTTACCAATGCCCAGCAAATGCAAAATGGCAATAAAGAGGTTTAAAAAGTCCAGATACAGTGCAATGGTGGCACGGATATAATTGGTTTCACCGCCGTTAACGATACGGCTAGTATCGAACAGAATAAATCCCGTCATTAACAGCGCAAGCCCAGCGTTAATGGCCATAAAGGCGACACTGTTGCCTACGAAAATATTAATGACGGCAGCTGCGATCACCACAATCAAGCCTGCAAACAGAAAACCACGTAGGAAAGAGAAATCTTTCTTAGTCGTGACCGCATAGGCCGAGAGTGCAATAAAGATAACCGAAGTTAAACCAAGGGCTTGCATAATAAGTTCTGAGCCATTAGTCATGCCTGCGTAATGGTTTAGCATATAGCCCAGTGAGGCGCCTTCCATACCGGTAAAGGCAAACACCCAGAAAATTCCCGCCGCAGAATCGGCTTTACGCAGCGTCACAAATAGCAGCACTAAGCCACCAATGGATAAGCCGAGCGACATTAATGGACTGATATTGAACGCCATGGCTAAGCCGGCACAAAGCGCTGAAAACGCTAAGGTCATGGCTAATAGCAAATAGGTATTTTTAAGAAGCTTATTTACTTCCAGTGTTGAGGCACTCGTTGAGTACAAGGTTTGCTGAGTCATGTTGTTCTCCATTGACACATTTCTAAACTGATCATTTTGATTTTTCACGGTAACTTTAGTTCCATACAGTTTCCAAAAAAACAAACGATCGCGCTTTATCGATAATACGCTAGTTGCACTTTAGGTAAAAGCCTTCAATCTTTGAATAACAAATTGTTAATATTGATTTTTATGTGAGTTTTAACTATGTGCATAAAAAGTGAATCTAATGTCTACCCTCTACAAGCACATCCCTCGTGATGGTGTTAAGCTAACCATTCCCGGTGAAGCTTTTCAGTATCACCGAGGTAATCCAGCACCCAGGCAAGGGCAGGTGACATTTTATCGGCATTCCAAGCAAGGCAACAAGGGCTTGCTTGTTTTGGATTTTCAAGCTGTTTCTGCACTAAGGCCCCGGCTTTAATAAATACACTCGCTAAATGAACCGGCATATAACCCACACCTAAACCTTCACGGAAACAATTGATTGCCCTGATCCAATCTGGCACCACTAATCGGCGCTGATTTTCAAGAAGCCAAGTCATACGTTTGGGAATTTCCCGTGAAGTGTCTTCTAAGCAAATTGAGGGGAAAGGGCGCAGCTCATCGTCGGTTAGAGGTCGGTCAATATTGGCTAAAGGGTGATTTTTACTCACTAGAAATGCCCATTCAATGTCGCCCATATCTTTATATTGATAGACTCCACCAACAGGAATGGCGGTGGTGGCACCAACGGCAATATCACTGCGACCCGTTGCCAGCGCTTCCCATACTCCGTTGAACACTTCGATACGGATAATCAGCTCAATATCGTGGAAATGCCGGTAAAAATCAGCGATCAACACACTTATTCTATCGGCACGGACGATATTATCTAGCGCAATCGACAGGGTGGGCTGCCAACCGTTTGCAACGCGTTGAGTTCCCCGCTTCATTTCATCCATTTGCGTGAGTAGGTTTCTCGCCTGCTTAACAAAGTGCGCTCCGGCAGGGGTCAAGGTCACGCTTCTATGATGCCGCTCAAACAGGATAACGCCGAGTTCTTCTTCTATTTGCTTGACCGCGTAGCTCACCGCAGAGGGCACTTTATGCAGCCGATTCGCTGCCGCCGTAAAACTCCCAACACGAGCCACAATATCAATGAGTTCTAACGCTTGTTCCGAGAGCATAGCTGATATCCATTCATGTGAAAATTATTGATGACATAAGTCAAAAATAAACGTTTCCAATAAAATTAACAAGTCTTTAGACTGCGGGCCTTCGCTCATTTGACAAAATTATTTTATGAAATCGTCTAGTAACATCTTTGTAAATATAAAGTTCTTTATATTTTTATTCTATTTAGCTTTGCTAAGCATGCTCGGCTTTATCGCCACAGACATGTACTTACCAGCTTTCAAAGCAATTGAAGGCTCATTTGAAAGTACCCAATCACAGGTCGCCATGTCGCTGACTTGTTTTCTCGCAGGTCTTGCTCTTGGACAACTATTATACGGTCCATTAGTGAACAAAATCGGCAAACGTTGGGCACTGATTTTTGGCCTTGTGGTGTTTGCCATTGCCAGCGTATTCATCGCCAATAGCGATTCAATCCTAATGCTTAACATTGCCCGATTCTTCCAAGCCATTGGTGCTTGCAGTGCTGGCGTTATCTGGCAAGCCATTGTTGTTGAACAATATGATGCAGATAAAGCCCAAGGGATATTCAGCAACATCATGCCACTCGTTGCACTTTCCCCGGCATTAGCTCCCATTCTTGGCGCGTATATTCTCAATGAGTTAGGTTGGCGTGCAATCTTTATCTCTTTGTGTGTTATCGCTTTTTTACTGGTGTTGATGACACTCTATTTTGTCCCAAGCAAAGTACAGCATAAGCACAGCGCGCATCCCTTGGTATCTTATGGGCAAATTCTGAAAAACACCCGCTATTTAGGTAATGTTGTGATCTTTGGCGCTTGTTCAGGTGCGTTTTTTGCCTATTTGACTGTTTGGCCAATAGTGATGGAACTGCATGGCTATCAAGCGACTGAAATCGGGTTAAGTTTTATTCCTCAAACCATTATGTTTATTGTCGGTGGCTATGCCAGCAAGCTACTGATCAAACGCATTGGCACAAATCAAACATTGAATATTCTCCTGGTTATTTTTGCTGTTTGCGTGTTATCGATAACAGGATTTACCTTAGTTTATCCTGCGCAAAGCATTTTTCCGCTGTTGATATCCTTCTCGATTTTAGCCGCAGCGAATGGTGCTATTTACCCGATTGTCGTCAATAATGCATTGCAGCAATTTAGCCAAAATGCGGCTAAGGCTGCGGGTTTACAGAACTTTTTACAGATCACTATTGCATTTGGTGCATCGAGTTTAGTCGCAATATGGGCCAGTTTAGGCGAAGTGGCGATAGGTTGGGGCATACTGGGTTGTGCTATTGTCGTGGCATTGGGCTATATCCTAAAAAGCCAGCAGCAATGGAGCGATTTTGGCCGTTACTTCACGGCGCCGGATCCCGCCCGTATTGGTATTGCAACTCATGGGAAGCAAAATCCAACAGATTGAATGTAATACGAGCAGTTAACGCATATTTATCAGTTAGTGCTTTACAGTCAGCAAACTTACTTATATCATGCGCATCGTTCGGAGGGGTGGCAGAGTGGTTTAATGCACCGGTCTTGAAAACCGGCGTGGGTTTATAGCCCACCCAGGGTTCAAATCCCTGCTCCTCCGCCATATTTCACGGAAAAGGCCATCAGCAATGATAGCCTTTTTTGTTTAAAGAATTTGAACCCAGGGTTCCTCATTCGAATAGCAGCTCCCACGCCATATTTCACGGAAAAGGCTATCAGCAATGATAGCCTTTTTTGTTTTCGCCTAGACCCCTTATCGGAAGCGCTGCTGCTATCACCATTGGCTGAACGCCTGCCAAATCAATCGGATAGCAAGTAGCGTCAGTACCAGATTAAAAGCAATGTGGAAATGTTTATCTGCGACCCGTTTGAGCATTTTGAACCCAATCCAAGTGCCAATAGTGCCACTTAAGATCATGCATATTAGCAGCGGCCACCAATCATCTAGCGATACGCCCATACCTTCAAATACGACTATTTTAGCACTGTGCTGCAGTGACATGGCCATGGCAAAGGTCGCCACAGTACGAAAACGATTGACTTCCAATTGCTTAATAAATGCAGCAACCAGAGGACCTGTCGCCCCCGCAAATAACGAAATAAAAGTAGTCATAGCACCAGCAGCTAAGGTTCCTAAGGTGCCAAGTACCATTTTAGGTAGTTTAGGCCCCCAACAGGAATACAGAATAAAAGCAGCAATGGTGAGATACATAACCGATGGTGGCAGTGCCACCAATACAAAACTTCCCAATAGCGCACCTAAAATTGCTCCTGGGAAAAACGCTGCTATCAGTCGCCATTCAATATGGCGCCAGCCCAGAACGGCGCGGCTGCCATTCGAGCCTAATTGCACTACGCCATGCAGTGGAATAATCAGTTGCGGTGGCAGCACCTGCGCCATCACTCCTAACAACATGACACCACCACCAATGCCGAAACAGGCCGTAAAAAAAGAAGTAAATGCGGTACTAAGAGTTAACAGAGCAAAAATGTCCGCGGGGATAGCGTCAAATAAAAACCAAGAAGAGGGCATAGATCGTATTCGAAAAGTATGAAGGCTTTACAGTAACAAATCGTTTTAGGCTTTCAAAGCACTCATGCGGTCTTGATAGAAAGCACCATCACGAAGGATTTCGCATCATCATGGGCAAACAAATGCCAAAAATTGGCAAGAGCATCGTGATTTACTCAACGGTCTGCCATTGGCCTATGAAGATTGGCAATATTGAATAAAGTCAAAAAGAACGCGTAGCTACGTGAATAATTGAGGGCAATGCCAGCCAACACTCTAAAGCATTCACGTAGCTACGCGTCACAAACACTGCATTAGCAAACCATCATCATGTGCTTAAACACCAAACTGATTTAATCGTACCAATACCCAAATAAGAGCAGGTAAGCTGGCCATACAATTCCGACTAAAAAAGCAAACCTTAATCTGCCGCGAATTCTCATTCTGAGTGGCCAAGAACAACACAACGAACTAAATAGAGAGTTCTACTTATATCTAATTTAACATAATATACATTGTGCGCAATGTCAGATATTGCCAAACGGAATAAGCGGCTATTATGGTGTTTTCAAGGCGTTTTTCATGGCAAAGCCCTTTTTTGTCACGTTTTAAGAAGTTGTGCTCTTATTACTGATAAGCATGATTAAAGGGTTTTGTTATGAAAAATAAATCTAATAAGAAGGAATTTAGCCCTATGAAAACTTGCACGCGCCGATGGTTTTTAGCCACGTTTGGAAATGGCTCGGATGGAATTGACTACAGCGCTGCCGCAAAGTTTTGTGATGTTAGCCCTAGAACCGTTCGTTATTGGTGGCACACCAGTTGCCCGCCGTGGATTGATAGATTGGCTTATCTGGCTGGTCGCTCGATACCCGAGTCTAAGGAATGGAACGGCTTTAGCTTTAGCCCCGACGGTAAGCTGTTAACGCCCTATAAGAACCTTACCTTTACCAGCGGCCAGCTGTTGATGGTGTTTTTTGATAAACAGTTCAACCGCTTTGACCGTGTCGAAAAGGAAAAGCTCTCGGCTCAGGTGGACAGCCTACGCAATGACGATGAAGCCGCGGCCATTCGTGAGGAATTAGAGGTGATCATTAACTCGCTGACTAAGCTTAAGGCTTCGCCGATTGTGGCACCTAAAAAGGTGCTTGCGACTTCGGTTAAGCGAACCGTTAAACGCAGTGAGTAAGCAAAATGCCGATAACGGTGTTTATCGGCATTGATTACCGTCACAGGGTGTCACGGTAAAACTTTAGTCTAATGCGCTGACTAGTATTTACGCTTTACCCATGCGGCGGCGATGATTAACACGCCCGCTAATATGGCGATGAGTGAATCACTGGGCTGGATTTTGACGATAACAGGATCTGGCGTCCTGACCGCCACACTAAAGTCATTTGGCAAGCCGCTGAACATTATAAATGTCCTCCCGCTGTTGTTTTACCTCAAGCGCCACTACCCGTTTGTCGATTTCGTTAATGACTTTATTCAGCGTGGCTTGGGTGTCGTTCATCGTGGTTTGTATGTTCCACATCATGCCCACGAGGATGATGCCAAAGCCCCCTATCCCGCTGCCTTTGAGCAATTCTAGCTGTTTTTTCTTGTCGTCATCTTGCATATCAGCCCCGCCATACTTTGGTTTTGTTTTGCTTGCGTTCGTTGCGGAACGCTTCCCACGCGCCTACGCTGGCGGCTGCTGAGGCGGCTACGCCCTGCACGACTACATCACCGACATTGACCACGGCGTTAACTAAATCAGGATGGACTCCCGCCACGGCTGCGCCGATGAGCACGATGCCGCGCCACGTTGACCACTGGGTTAAATAGTTGGTTAAAGTTTGCATTAAAGCCCCCTAGCCTATGGTTTTTGCGCTGACTTCTTTATTCAGCAAATAGTTGTATTTTCTAAGTAAAACGCCTTGCGGGGCGATTATGTCGAATAGTTCTGCTATGCCTGAATTGCTGCGCGTCATTATCATTTTCCAAGTCGGATCAATAAAGCCTGTGGCGTCTACGTATTTGCCATTTAGGTAAAATGCGGCGCTTGAAAATTCAACGGGTTTATAGCCGTTGGTCCATGCGGCCAAGTCTGACCATGCTTGGCCTATGGGCTCGGTCACTTGCTGGGCCAGCTTATCGCCCGCTGAGTACATTTTACTGAAAATGTACAGGCCATAAATCGCCGCCACGGCGATTAGGCCGTTAGTTAAACCCGGCGGCAACTGCGCTGGTAATTGTATTTTGGTCATAGGGGTTATATCCGTTTTCAAAGTGGATCATGGCCGAGACTACTCGAGAGTAATATGCGGTCGGGATAACTTGGTTAACTTGTAGGCCAGCTTTAGCAGCCACAAACTCGGCGTATTTTTGGGTAGGATTGTTGTCACTTGGCGGTGCCCATCGGTTGATGATGCCGCCCACGGTGTTAAGGCCGTATTTGTCGCGGTAATTCTTAAGGATGCGTGATGCGGCCCGAATGCCGTAGAACGGCGTGGAGAAGATGACAAAACGGCCATCGTTGCCCGTCATGCCTTGCCATTGGTCGCCGCTCTTTTCTACGTTGAGCGGGTTATTATTTTTAATGCCTTTAGGGGGTAACATGCTATTGCCTACCTCTGTGCGTGGTGCTGGCTCGGCTGGGGTTTCAGGGTACAAGTACGGCCCAACAGGCACAGGGCTGGTACGCTGAAAAATAATGTCCTCAAAACTGTCGGTTGAGAAAATGTCGAGGAAGTCGAGATTTGCATAGGTGGGTTTATACCGCTCCGCTGGCGGCGTGACGGTGTTGTTTTGGCTAGGCGAACCGTTGACGGCAACGGGCGTCAGTGGCTTTTGTGCGCTTTTCAGCCACCACCACCCCGCCGCTGCCATCGCCGCGCCTGCGGTAATCACGATAAGCGGGCGCATTAGTTAAGCTCCGCCAGCCATTGGAGCGGCACAGGTGCGCGAGCGCCGTCAATAAACGAGACAGGGTAAACGGTGGCGGCTGGATTTACATCCTCATTGCCCGATGTTTGCTTAACGATAATCGAATCAGCAGTAACGACAATTCGGTCACCCCTGAGCGTTTTACCCGATGCGGCGCTAGGGCTCACCCAAAGCACTTCACCGCCAAACTTTTTGATAAATCCGAGCTTATCTAAGCCGCCGATAATCAGGGATTCACCAATCTGCTTGATATAGCCCGCTTTATGAGTTTGATTGAGGGTCACTTGTGTAATGGTGTCGCCGCCGTCAGGCGTGTAATACAGCTTTTTGTTTCCTTCGGCGTACCAATAGACTTTCGAGCCAATCGCGGCAATGGAGCAATCACCGCTTGAATATCCTCCGCCCTTTTTGGTGACCACACGATTTACAACGGTGTACAACTCCCCATCTTGAACGGCATAAATCACCCCGCCCGACTTGGTAATGGCATCAAAATAGTTATTTGTTTTGGTGAGGGTTTTGTACCACGTGACGCCCGCGTCAAAGGTTTCCCATAACACGCCGTTATCGCAGAGGATAATGTTTTTCTCATCCTCCGAAATCCAGCCTGTATAGCAAAACCCTGCATCGGGTGACAGGATAGTTAACCCTGTTTCGGCGTTAATCGCCCCTTGCACTCCGCAGTAATAGTTGAAACTTTTGCCACCATCACGGCTCACGCCGACACGGCTATAGTAACGCTTGAAGATAAACAGGCCATTAGTGGTTTGGCCGAGCTCCTCAAAGTAGTTTGATGGGTCAACACTTAAGCCAAGGTCGGTATTGCTGTCAATCCATGTATTGCCGCCGTCTTGCGAATAGACCATACGGCCATAACCCGCAACTAAGTTGCCCGTCTTGGGGTCATAGAAAAAGCTTTTAAGAATATCTACGTGTTGATAGCCGTTCGCGTCATTGCTATCCGCTGGCGCCAGCACAGGCACGAAGCTGACATTGCTTTGCACTTGGTCAACCCGAGCGGGTGCAAGGTAGCTATAAATATCACCACGGGTATTCAGCTTTAACACCTCGCCCGCTTTCATAGCGTAACCTGTGCCCGCGCCCACACCCAAGCCGCCGATAGTGACATCGGTTAGCGCCTGAATATTGATTGATTTACGGCGAAAATCGGCAGGGATTGCCAGCGAATGACCAAGCTCACACACGGCGCGACCACTGCCAACCGTGGCACTTGCACCGCCTGCGGCAAGCTTGGAGTAATCAAGCTTTGTTTCACCTAACCAAAATTCGATATATTGCGCGGTTTCAGTGGTTAAGGTGATTTCATCAATGCCCACAGCAAAGTCGGCGCTCATACCTTCGCGCAGCGGTGACTCAAAATCTACTGTGTGATTTGTGCCATCTCGAAAACGCACCCTAACTTCATCGGCAGCGGTCAACAGGTAAAAATGCCGACCCGTTTTATTTAATACGTTGGTTTGACCTGCTTTGAGTGTTGTTCTAAAAATCATTATTTGCGCCCCGCTAACAGTACCGCGCCCGCGATTAAGGCAGTGCCGCCTAGCATATACAACATGGTTTTATTGTTTGATTCGGCCAAGGCCGCGCCGTCACTGCGGCTAAATTGCTCGGCAAAGCCCATCATTGACTCAAAGCCGCGCTGTAATTGCCCAGTGGCGTCTTTATTGGCTTGGTTGCCCGCATCAAGCGCGGTTTTTGTGAGTGATTCTGCAAGGTCGGCGCTGTTATTCATGGCGCTGCCCGCTAGATAGGTGTTGTTGTCGTTGGCCTTGGATAGCGCATCGGCGACCACGGTCGCTAGGCTTTTGCTGTTATCCATTGAGGCTTGAGACACGGCGGCATTAATCGCCACGGCCCCGTCAGCAAATTTAAGCGATTCGCTTAAGTTGTCCTTGGTGGCATTGGTGAGCGTTTCAAAGCCACGGGATTGCATGTCGCCGAACTCGGTTAAGGCGTTGGCCCCGACCCTGAACATATCTTGTTGCGCTGAGTTGGTTTCACCAAAGAGATCCACGGCGGCATTGAGAAAGCTTTCGTTTTGACGCTCGCCCATTAGCGCCACATCGGTCACGGCGTTAAATCCATCCGATACCATGCTAACGCCTTGGCCGAATAGATTTGGGAAAATATCGACAATACGCCCGACAATATCGAACGCGCCGCCGTCTGTGATGGTGTTGCCACTGCCGTTAATCACAAGGCCATTGTTAGCCCCCTGAATCCCGAACGTGGTTGAGATATTGCTAGTTGTTTGGCTGGATGCGCTGCGAGAACTTGAGCCCATTATAAAACCGCCCTTAGTATGGTTTCGGCCTTTTCATAGCCAAAACGCTTGCCCATTCGGAGCATGGCTTCGGGGCGCTTGGTGTGTAGTCGAACGCTGGCGAACCCCTGCGCCTTTGCTTGTGTGTGAATTTCTTCGAGGTGTGGCATTGAGTTTTTACCCGCTGCCGCGACAATCACGAGCTCTTTACCGTTGGCGGCCACTTCGCCGCGCAGCACAGTAAAAAACTCGTTGTTACCCCATGCGATTAATTGCGCCTCGCCTCGGTGGACTTCGCTGATAATGGTGCGCAAGTCATCACCCAAGGCGGGCGCTAATTTTTCCCATGCGAGTGCTGCTATTTCTTTTTCAGTAGGAAGTAAGCAGCAATCGCCGCCGCGCCTAGAATTAGCCATAGATTGCCACCGCTGCCGCTACCTGCACCAAAATTCACATTGCCGCCCATAAAAGCGGCGTTGTTTTGTTGATCACCTGTGCCGCTACTCGCCGCGCTTGAATTGCTTGCGCTGATTGGAGGCATTATTTCACCTCGGCTTTTTTAGTGGTGATGTAATTCAGGATCAACCCAGCGGCTACCGCGCCCGCCACTTGCCATAAAAACGCTTTATTCATAGCGCCCCCTATTTCCTGCGACTTAACCAATACAACAGCGCCACCCCGCCAACAACGGCGAACAGTGTGCCTGTGCCGACTTGTAACCCCTGCGCCATTTTTTGGCGCATTTGTTCGGCGGGCGTGCCGTAATAATTGGTATTTGGATTGGGCGTTTGAACTGTTTCTAACAATTCCATTTGCCCTGTGCCGTTGGCGTTTTTCATCGCCTTGATTTGCTCGACCTGCGCCCATGTCCCGAGGGCCATGCCTAGCCCCTCGTTAACACGGTCAAACCAACCCGTAGTTGACGGGTTAGCAGCAACTTTGGTCACTTGCGTGGCCGTTGCCGCCTGCGGCGTTTTTAAATACTCCTCAAGGGAGCCTGTCAGGTAATCAAAAGCCATACAGCCCCCTTAGATACCTGCTAGGCCGTCAAAGTATTCCACGACCACGTTGGCCGAACCTGCGCCAGCGGTATACACGCGAATACGCAAATCTTGCAGACCCGCCAGCGGAATGGCTTGGAGCATGTCGCCCTCAAGGGCAAAGTCGAGCGTCACACGGTCAGCCTGTGGGACTCGGCCATGGTCAGTTTGGATTTTCTCGATCAATGCCTTGTCACTTTCAAAGGCTTTGAGCGAATCCATTTCTAACTCGACCTTGGTCACTTCTGTTGCGGTAACGATGTGAATCGCCGCGATACTGGCAGAGGCAGGGCGCGGGATTTTGTCAATCTCGGTGATGCCTTCGTTTAGGGCCACTGGGAAGGTTTTGATTTTGGTAATGTAACCAATTTCGGCGGCATCGGATTGAATCGCGTAGCCTTGCAGCACTGGTGCGGCGGCTGCGGCATCAATTTCAATGCGCATAGTTACGTTTGAAATGATCCCTGAATTACCCGATTTAGTGCCGAGTCCGAACATGCGGGCTTCGAGTAGGGTTTTCATTTCATCGCGCTTGAAGTGGAAATCAAGCACACCTGCGGCGGTGTTGCGCTTATAGAATTTGTTGTAATTCTCTAAGGCGGTGCCGTCTTTAAATTCGAGGATCGCTTTACCGTTAACCTCTAAGCGGATGTTTTTCATCTGCGCCAGAGTCACACCCGCATAATTTACGTGGATGCGGTCATAGGTGCGGCCGATTGGAAGCTCAAGCGTGGCAGTATTGCCCGCTGCTACGTTTGAAAAGGATGGGAGTTTAACTGTTGTACGCATGTTCTACCCCTTAACCAATTAAACGGCGAACAGACGGGACGCGATTAGCGGCATAGACAACGCCGACAGCAATCGCCACAAAAGGCAGGTATTTTTTAAGCATGGATTTCCCCTTGGGATACGCTGCCTCACGGCAGACTATAAGCGCCTCACGGCGGGTTAACGTGCCTACGCTTCACAGCGTTGGCTAAGTGCGCTTATAGGTATACGGGGATTTTAAGCGGGAGAAAAGCGTACCCGTTAACGGGTACTTTTTAAATTATCTATTGCAATACTTAATTTTTTGTTCCAACTATGGTCATGAATAACGCGAGCGTGCGTCACATCACCATTAATAATTTCGCTTTTTGTAAGTTTGGATATTTCCTCCCAATCCTCACTCAGAACGTAAGTTGCATTCCCAAACTGAACACTTTCAAGAATGAATACAGACGATGCTTCAAAGCCGTAAACAAAATAGCCATTAAACCCAGCTTTTCCTGACGCAATAAAATCTGGTTTTTTAGCCATTATATAATTAGTCCGATGTATAATAGCCTCTCTCTCAGATGGCTTAAGATCTTTGCACCTATCAGATATAAATCTTTTTACATCCGACGGTGTCCAAGGACTATCCCCTTTAGGCAACAACTCCCAGTTCAAATTTTTTTTCTTCACACCCAAAACCGATTGGCTTGCAATATCTACTACTTTGAAACTGCCAAAAATCTCTAGCATCAAGTTACAAATGTGTAGAACACTATCTTCACCCATAGATGATAACGTTATGATATCGCTTGATATATATAGCTCTCCATTTATATCAACAACTGTTAATTGAACAGAAGGAGGATAAACTTCATCTCTTGGGTATCGCTTAATTGTTATGGTTTGAAGGCTTTGATGTGGATTTCTATGCCAATCATAGGTAGTTCTAAATGACATATAGCTATAATTTTCTTTCGGTAAGTCTTTACGGATTACTTCTTTACCTAAAGCGTTAAATTTTGAAACTTTCCCTATCACTTTGGGGGTTATATAAGACCCAGCTTCTAGAGGTACATCAAAACCAATTTTTTTTGCTAATTGTTCACTCATATCTTTAACTGAATGTACAAATCTGATTGATTTGTTCTGTTCAACTAAATTTTTAATGCGACTTAACGTTCGCAGGCTTTTTGCTCTAATTTCCATCTTACGACTCCAGTTGTTTTGATTATTAAACATTTATTGGGGCGTTTAAAATTTAATCAAGCCTAGCCAGCTCACAAACTTGTATTTTTATCTCACAAGATTTACATGTTCAATTTTACTCGATGCAATGTTTCCCCTGACAACCTTATTTGTATTCATATCCTTCATCACATAATCCAGCGGCACCAGCTTGGCCAGCACACTGGGACTAATATCCATTTCTGCGGCCATCATACGGCGGTCGGCGGCGCGGCTTAAGCGACCACAACGAATAATGGTCGCGTTACCTAATGCGGTTTTATCGGATTCTGCGGGGCGCTGCGTTAAAGCAAAGATAGGCGCTAGGCCACGGGCGCGGCCTTTGCGTATCACCTGCCCCCACCAAGGCGGCGCTTTGCTTGGGCTGGTCACATCGGCAATTTCTTCGGCAACCACGGCGGCATTGCACCAGCTAAATGCACATTGCGCCCACACTTCAAACAACTTAAAGTTAGTGGTGACAAAGCGAACCTTTAACGCGCCCCTTGGGTAACGCCTGAGAATATCCACTAATGCGGCGGCGGTGGTCACTTTTACAATGCCCTCAAGCTCGCCGTATTCATCCACTGGATCCCAAATAATCACCCGAGGACATTTAAGCCGCTTAAGCTCGGCTTTAACATAGCTCGACTTTGCTGACCCTGTAGCACCACAGACAACCCGCACATCAGCCTTGCGGCTGGTATCAATCCGCTTTTTCGGTGGTCTGGTCATCGTTTTTCACCTCCTTTTCAGCGTGGCGCGGGGTTTTAAAACGCGGCGCGAGAATTGCCCCTGTGATAATCAGCGCATTAAGCTCGACCCCAAAGGCTCCCGCCCCTTCGGGGAAATACTTGTCGATTAATGCGCCGTAGCTGTCGGCGAGGGCTTGTTGTTCCTCTGGCGCAATATTCCAGTTAGGGGCAAAAATGGCGCAAGTAAGGCCAATAATCGGCGCGATTAGCTCACTACCCGATACATGGGCGGCTTGTGTGGGTTGATAACCTTGGTTTTCGGCTTGGAGTCCGCCCCCTTCGATTTGCTGGGCGGCGGCTAAGGCGGCATCGAACTCGGAAAAATGCTCGGCTTCTACGCCTGTTAAATCTTCTTCTGGCAGTTGGTCTTGTTCTAACATAATTTCCCCTTGGGACTGTTACGGCATCACGCCGTTAATGGGCTTTTGGCTGGCTCGTTAACCGATTAGCCACTTCACAAAACTGGGTTTTTCCTCGATTGGCGATTCTGCCCCCGTAACGGGGATTTGTCCTGCGGACTCGTTAACGGGTACACGGGCAGGAATGGGCGGTATTTTGACCCCGTTAATGATGACGGGACTCGTTAACAGCTTGGCGGTTTCAGGTTCCGTTACGGCTTGGTTTTCCGCTTTTTGTGTTGGTGACCAAATCACCGCATTTTCAAGCATCCAATCTTGCCCCGTAGGTAAGTTAGGCTTAATCATTCCCGCTTTACTCACATAGTAGAGTTTGCCGTTACAGTCGCGCCGTACTGGTGCTTTTTCGTTGCAGAATGGGCAAAGGATTTCGCCTATATCCTCATTTTTAGGTTTACGTGCCATGTTACCCCCTTAATGATACGGGCATAAAAGCCGCCAATATTGCGCCAAACCAACAGCGTTTAGGTTTGACTACGGGCTTAACGGGTTCGCTCGATACAGGTTCGACTTTTTTAGCCACCGTTTGACCAGGCGATTTAGTGATATTTGGCCGAATCGCTTCACGTTCGGCATAGCGGGCATTGTGAGCCGCTGCTGCGGCGCGTTTGTTTGCATGATTACCCATGATTGCGCCCCTCCAATGCATTAACGCGCTTATCTAATTCGGCAATGTGCTCGATAATGTCGCCTAAGAGATCATGGCTTTGACTGGCGGCTTTTTTGGCTAAGGTAATGGCTTGAAACGGCATGGCCTTTTCAGCTGCCTCAATCACTTGGCCGATTTTTTGGTGTTGGTCTAACAAAGCTTTAATTGCCATTGGTGATATTCCTTAAGGTTTTTTTGGTGGATTAAGATTTCGAGTTCTCGGTCAGGTTCAGGCGCTAACTTCTCGGCCAGCCATGCCGACCAAAGGCGCTCTTTTTCGGCAAGGCGATTGCGCACCGCGCTATAAGTGGCGCGGGCGGCGTTAATACCCTTTGTCCAAAGGCGCTGACAGATTTTATTTTCAACACATTCACTTTCACGGCTTAAGCCCTGCCACTGGCGGGCACCGATCGCCCAGTTGAAAAACTTTGAAAGCGCCTCAGCACCCTTAAAAGTAAGTTGATAGTCTTGGGCGCGAACCTCTCCCGCTTTGAGCGCGGCTTTACTGGTTTTGATTTTTTGCTCAAGCTCGGCAATGCGTTTATTGATTTTGGCAAGGGCATCGGCGCGTTTTTGTGCTTTCATCACGGCTTTGTCGCGGATTGCCTTTTCAAGCGCACCATAGGCGCGGCCAATTTCACGGCGAATAGGTTTGGCGCGGTTTTCTAACTTGTATTTGATTTCGCCGATGATTGAGGACATATGCTCGGCGTGATAGCTGGCGATGGTCTCCCACGGCGCGGCGCGGGCAGTTTTTGAAATGTTGTAACGGTTTCCCTTAATTTCGCCTTGGTCGGCTTTTTCGCCTTTGGTCAGATACCCCAAGGCTTTGAGCAGATAACCGCCAGCGGCGTTGGCGCTTTTGATGCGTTGCAAGTTGGCGAACCCCTGCCCCCAAAGCGCCTCGATCCGCGCCGCCCAGTCATGGAACAAATGCGGCTCAACCTGCCAGCGGAGCAGCACATGGCAATGCGGGTTTACTTCACCCTGTTTATTCTTTGGCGCTTCGGCTACCCATAGATAATCCAGCTTATCGCCCGCTGGCTCCACAGTCTCAGTTGCGCCAATGCAGTCAAAGCCGTTTTCATTTTTGAGTACTTCTCCATCGCATGACCAACCGCGCTGATACATTTTGCTAATGGCATCAAAAAAGCGGGAACACTCCGCGCCTATGGTCGATTCGCCGCTAATAATCCTCTCCCGGGCTTCACTGTTGAAAGTGAGCGTTAAAAACGTGGTAAACCCACCGCGAACGGCGGCCACATACGCGCCCGAGTCCAAAATATTGCGAGCGCCACGGCTGCTTAAGTCGCTGGTCACTCTGTCGCCCGATTGCTGAGGCGGCGCTTCACTTGGCGGCATATCCGCTTGAACTCTTAAGCGGTATTCATCCGACCATGCGCGGTACGACACTCGGACAACGGGCGTTTTACTGATCACTATCCCGCTGCGGTCAGATTTGCGCACGCTGTTGTCCATCGGCGGCAAAATTTCGCCCGTTTCAAGGTTCACCCGCCCGACATTGGGCACATGATCCACGGTTTCGGGCGCGGTTTCGTAAATATCACGGACAAGCACACGCTCTGAGGCTTCGAGATTCACGCCCAGCGAGGCGGCAACATTGCCGTGTGACTCGCTATCCTTGGCGCGTAAATGTTCAAGATAGCGGCCAAGGCGGGCCTCCTTACGGGCGTTTGTCGTGGCTACCGTGTGGCGTGTCGGACTTTTGCAATCCTTGACTAGCCTAGCTTTCTCGGCCGTTGGCCGCCCTGCGGGGCTTGGGTTTTGGAGTGCCATTTCAGCAAAAAAGCTGGCATTCCTGCGCATTAAATCCAGCTTTAACTTTTCCGCTGCGGCTTGCTCAAATTCAGATACAAAAATACCGCCCCTTGGGGCGGTTAGGTCTTGCGGCTCTAAGGTGAGCGGCGGCAAATCCTCTATTATCTCAACAGTGGATATGGGCACCCGCGCACCCTTTATTGGCTTATCGTGGATCCATAATTTATTACTCCTCTGTTGTATGGTTTTGGTCTGATTCTGTGGCAAAGGACTATTCTTCATCATCTTCAACCCCGTCCCAAGTGCCTACCGTGGGCGCATCTGGCGGCGCTTGCATCTGCCGCCAGTTTGGCGCCAAACATGAATCAAGAAACATATGGCTACCGATTTCGCCATAACGGGTATGGGTGTTGACGTAATCAACAAGGCTCTGAGCGTAGTCGGTTAGTTGCATGACCAACCCCTGCGTTTAAACCCTTCAATAGCAAGCGCCATCAGCCTATCAGACCAATCATCCAACCTTTTGGCCCTCTTAAAGTTACCTTTTCCATCCGCTTTAAAAGCAAGCATTGAGCAACGCAACGCCCGTTTTTGATACCACTCTGGACTAATCTGCATCATTGCCCCCTCAGCGCTTTGGCTATGGTGGCTGGTTTGATTTGCAGCTTGATAAAGTCGGCCGCTTTTTTGAGTTGGATCATCGTCAACGGCTGGCGGGTTTTCATGCCCAGTTCAAAGGCAAGCCATTCGCTCTGTGTGACGTTGATTAAGTTGCCGATAGTGCCCGCGCTGCAACCGTGTTGCGCGCGGGCCTTGCGGAATTGTTGACCTAGGCTAGTGGTTATAGACATTGGGAATCCTCCCAATCTTTGACAACTTCCCAAATGCGGCGGGTTAAGTTAAACGTGCCGCCAAGAGTCTTGTCTTGGCAATACTTGCCCCACAACTTATGAAGCAACTCAATATGCGCATGGGCGGCAACCAATTCGGCTTGTAATTCGTTTATTTCTTCTGGCGTTGGTGCGCGGAACATTGGGTGATTGTTCATCTTGCACCCCCTTCCAGCTTGGCGATTTCAAAATGAAGTCGCAGAGCAAAGCGGCGGTGTTCACGCATTTCTTCCGTACATACAAAAAAACCTAGGCCGCTTTTGACCCTAAAATCACCTGCCACCCTCGCGCAAATTTTACCTTGGTGAATATGAAAGGCTTTTAATTCTTTGAGTAATGCGATCATCTTGCACCCCCGAAGAACTTGGCTTTCAGGCGGCTGATTAACATGGCGTTGCGCTGGCGTTTGGCAATGCTGAACTTTGCAGTTAAGGCGCTGGCGTCCATCCATACGGGGACTTCGATATTTGAATTGGGTACTTTCTTGTAAGCGGTCATGTGTCTGTCTCCTGTGGTTGTGCCTGTGGGTTTTGTGGCTAACGGGACGCATCCAGCGACCCGCGCCACACAGGACGGACAAACGATACAACCGCAATCACTACTGTACAATAGCAACCTCTCCACCTTGAGCTGCTTGGATTGCACTACTAGACTCTATTGCAGGACACCAAAAGGACACAGAAAAATGCAACCCTCTGACCTGCTCGACCTCATACGAGCCGCTTATGGCTTGACTTCCGACTATCAGGTGATGAAAAGATTTGGTTTTTCACAGACTGGCGTTTCAAAGTGGCGCACTAACACCAATTTTCCAGATGATAAGGTACTGATTAAATTTGCGGATGCGCTCGACATTCACCTAGGCGTTTTGCTATTACATTCAGTGATTTGGCGGCAAAAAGACGCCACAGCAAAGGCCGCATTACAAAAAATACTTGATGCGTTGGCCTACTGTGAAAATTCTGCGTTAATTGATTAGTTTGTTACGGGTATGTGGCAAAATCGGCCACGCCTTACACCTAGCCCAAAAGCCCGCGCAGCCCAAGCGCCGCGCGGCTTCCGTCAAAATTGCCTAATGTTTAGAATGGTTTAACTCTCTATACATTGTACGCAGTTATGTGTGGGAGAGCTTGATGTTCCACTTGGGGCTTATTCATTGATGCCCTGTAAATGATCTAATGGCTTATTGAGCGCGCTTTCGTGCCTTTCCGTTTGAGTGGTATGTAAATACTGAGATGTTGTGTCGATGCTTTCATGGCCGGCATCCGCTTGTACATGGGATAAGGGTCTGCGGTTGATATTAATATCATGCGTAATGCCAGTGTGACGAATATTATGCGCCGTTAGCTGACGCATTTGCTGCGCATCGTGGATGAATCCATCTGTTTGCGCATTATCGGCGGCAAGGTTGATAATATTTTGAATTTCATCACGAACTTGCCGTATTCCTAAGTTAGCGTTCAATAATCCAACATCACGTCCACGACCCGCGGCTCTGTGCCTGACAAATAGCGGATGGCGTTCATTTTGGCTTGGGTAATCCGTTAAACCTAAATAGTGTCGATACGTTACTAATGCGTCGAGTAAGGCTTTAGAAATGGCTACGCTGCGCTTTTTGCCGCCTTTACTCAAAGGAATGTGAAAACTCCATATGCCCGTTTGATGATTCTGCCTAAATTGCCCCATAACGGGTGAATATCCTGCGCGTGCAGAGACGTCCGAAATACGCAGATAGCATGAATAAATTAACGATATTAAAAACAAGCTTCGCTGATGCAGCTCGGGGGATTCTTCAGCTAATGTTGTTACGGTCGTCATTACGTATGACCACTGTAACTCTGTGAATGCAAGGCTATTTTCCTCTTCATCGGGTCGGCTTTGATATCGCCGTGTCAGTGCGAAACGGCTGTGATTGAGCCAAATTTGTGCGGGGTTTCGTTCACAATACTCTTCACCCATTAGGTAGGAATAAAAGGACGATAAAATCGCTATTTTGGTTTTTAATGCATTATCACTCAGTCTATACGGCTGAATTTGTCCTAAATATTTCTTCCCGACAAAGGGCTTCCATAATGGATTTGGTATCCGTTCTCCAAGCTGTTGGTCGAATTTGAACTGTGGAACATTGAAGTAGCCTATCAATTCCACTGGCGGATTAAGGCAATAATCGACGTAACGGCTCATGTCTTTGCGCATTACTTCTGTTGGCGACATAGAGACCACATCAAAGCACCAATGCAGGAATGTGGTGAGTTCACTACGGTAGGCTTTATAGTTGTTTTCACTGTGTTTTTGTTCGAATAACCAATCAGTTGCATGTTCCATCACTAGCCCCGCATCGACGACTTTCGATAGGCTAATTTGAGTGATGTACTGGTTAACAATACAATTGCCATCTTGTATGAATTCAACTGAATCAAATAAAGGGATAACGACTGGATGCTGCATAGACAATTTGAATTATAAAGATTTTTTATATGATAATACTTAAACGCAAATGCCGATAACGTTATTTATCGGCATCAATGTGGATGTTAATTTGTGTGCAATCCGTAAAGGTACATTGGCGACAAAACAGGCGCTTTTTGCAACAAATCAAACAGAGTTGCCAGACTTTTTGCTTAGACACACTGTCAAGGCAACTAAAGTCTGCGGCGCACAAATGACCATCGCGGATCAATTGCGCGAGTTTTTGCTCCGGGATGGATAAATTAATACGTTCGGCCATTGCTCTCTCCTTCTATGATGAAATAACAGCATACACAAATGATAATAGTTATCAACTAGGCTGTTTTGGTCCTATCTCCCATTTTCTTGATTAATTTTTCGACTGCTTTAAAAGGCTTGAACTACACTCATAAAGTGCGCTGGATTTCTACTTTACTGAGGTATCGGATGTCGATTGATCTTACAAAGAAAAAACCTCTTTTTTCCGGTCAAAAAAACCATGAAACGACCGAGGTTGGGATCCCTTGGAAGATACTGGTTGTGGATGATGAACCCGACGTTCACACCGTCACTAAGCTTGCCCTATCCCGTTTCAGGTTAGATGGCCGTGCCCTCACCTTCATCAATGCCTACAGTGCTGAGCAAGCAAAAACCTTATTGAGCCAAGAGCAAGATATTGCAATTGCATTTATCGATGTGGTGATGGAAAGTGATCATGCGGGATTAGAGTTAGTCAAATGGATCCGTGAAGAACTTCGCAACAAGACTATTCGCCTTATCTTACGTACAGGACAACCCGGCCAAGCGCCGGAGGAAGATGTCATCGTTAATTATGATATCAATGATTATAAAGCAAAATCTGAGCTTGATTCCCGCAAATTGATGACCAGTGTTTACTCTTCCCTGCGGTCCTATCGCGATATTATGGAAATCGAGCAAGCAAGACGTACTCAGTTTAATCATCGAATGGGGCTTGAGCGTGTACTTGAGGCAACATCGGGGTTATTTGAATTAAGAACCTTACATAAGTTTGCCGATGGACTCCTCACCCAGGTCGCAACACTGCTCAATTTAGACTCAGAAACTTTGCTCTTAACCTGTAATGCGATGGATGCCATCAGTGGCCATATCGACTCGGCGGAAATTGAAATTCTTGCTGGCACAGGACAATTTGCAAACAGTCCCTCTGACAGAGTGCTCCCAGAGCATATCGATAAACTCCTACGCAGTGCATTAACTCAAAAGCGCTGCCTCTATGAGGATAATTGCTTTATTGGTTATTTCCCGACTAAGAGTGGTTTGATTAACCTGCTTTATATGGATGGCATAGATAAAATCGATGACTTAGACAAAAAACTTGTCGATATCTTCGCGATTAATGTCGGCATTGCCTTTGAGAACTTACTGCTAAATCAGGAGGTTGAAGATACTCAATCTGAGCTTATTCTGCGTCTAGGCGATGTTGTCGAAAGTCGCTCTAAGGAAGCCGCTAACCATGTTAAGCGAATGGCTGAATATTGTTCTCAACTGGCGTTACTGGCGGGATTAAGTGAAAGCGAAGCCGATTTATTACGCCGCGCATCCCCCATGCATGACATAGGTAAAATTGCTATTCCGGATGCGGTATTGCTAAAGCCTGGAAAACTCGATGAGGATGAGTGGAAAGTTATGCGTCAACATCCAATCATAGGGCATCAAATCTTGGCGAACTCCGAGCGCCCTATTTTAAAGGCCGCATCAATTATTGCACTGCAACACCATGAAAAATATGACGGTTCGGGATATCCATCTAGCCTTAAGCAAGATCAAATTCATATCTTTGCTCGTATCGTCGCAATCGCCGATGTGTTTGATGCCCTCTCCCATGCCAGATGCTATAAAGCGGTATGGCCATTAGAGGATGTGCTCACTGAGATGCGTAAAGGCGCGGGTAAACACTTTGATCCCGATCTCTTGGAGCTCTTTATTCAAAATATTGATGTCTTTGTTCACGTAAAAGACAATTGGAAGGATCATGATGAGTGCACGTCCATCTTCAAGAATAATCACTAAAATTCCTTGCAGAGTTCTGCGATGATAGAGTCCTGCAAGGATTTAATGAATCGATTCGTCACCTATAAACGCTAAGAGGTAAAATCAGAGGCTTTACCCCAGAATTAGGCGTTACTGTCGGCAAGGAAGTCGAATGTGACCGCCTTAGGTTCGCCATTAAGGGTAAAACTGACAAATCCTCGCCAGACCATGTATCCACTGCTGCAAGAACCATAAATCATCTGGCCCTCATAGGCCTTTTCAGTCAGTTCACGAATATTGACGGGAATAACCCCCATAAACATATCTCTTCCCTCGAGGCGGATCTGCACATCGCGGATGGAAGATGAGGATAATAGCTTCAATGTTAATGGTTTTTCGCTTGGTGCATGACTAGGTGAAAGTGTGAATTTAAGCTCAACACCAGCCACGCTTTTAATGCATTCACCCCGTGAAAAATCACAAAGTGAGGGATCTTCCACTTTTTTTTCTGCGGCTTGTTCTGTTTTTTCATTGCAAGCACTGAGATTTAGCACTAATGCGGTGATGAACAAAGGGATAAACTGACGGATATGCACAAAAATTAACCTTGTGATGCAATGTGTTAACATTCTATTGTGTAGGTTGATCTAGATCAACTTTCCAGCCCCCTTCTTTGGTATCTTTTTTGACATAGCTCAAGTATCATTGCGAAACCTCATATTTGAGCACAAATGTGCAGGGTAACGCATTGACATGGCTCAACAACCCTAATAGGGAAGCGAGTTTTGTGTCATTTATAACAGGTAAAGCTCGTCTTTACTAAAAGTAAAAGTAATAAGCAGTGGAAGCATTATGATGAACCATTCCCAGCCAACAGGCGCTGATTACAATTACACCATTGTCCGCCAATTTGCCTTAACCACAGTTTTGTGGGGTATTGTTGGTATGTCAGTCGGTGTATTAATTGCGGCTCAGTTAATCTGGCCTCAACTGAACTTTGAAACACCTTGGTTAACGTATAGTCGCCTGCGACCATTACACACCAATGCGGTGATCTTCGCGTTCGGAACATCAGCCCTCTTTGCAACATCCTATTATGTCGTACAACGCACCTGTCAAACCCGACTATTTGCACCTAAGTTAGCCGCATTTACGTTTTGGGGATGGCAAGCCATCATTCTGTCAGCAGCCATCTCTCTGCCAATGGGTTTCACCCAAGGTAAAGAATATGCTGAGTTAGAATGGCCTATCGATATTGCCATCACTATCGTGTGGGTATCCTATGCAATAGTGTTCTTCGGCACTATTATCAAACGAACGACTTCGCATATTTATGTGGCGAACTGGTTCTTTGGTGCATTTATCATCACAGTCGCCGTACTTCACATAGTTAACTCTATGGCAGTACCCGTTAGCCTGTTCAAGTCATACTCTCTGTATAGTGGTGCCGTCGATGCCATGGTGCAGTGGTGGTATGGCCATAACGCGGTAGGTTTCTTGTTAACCGCTGGCTTCTTGGGGATGATGTACTACTTCGTACCTAAGCAAGCGGGTCGTCCGGTTTACTCATATCGTCTGTCAATCGTGCACTTTTGGGCACTGATCGCACTGTACATTTGGGCTGGTCCTCACCACTTACATTACACAGCGTTACCTGACTGGACTCAGTCTTTAGGTATGGTAATGTCACTGATCCTATTCGCACCTTCTTGGGGCGGTATGATCAACGGTATCATGACCTTGTCTGGTGCTTGGCATAAGCTGCGTACTGATCCTGTACTGCGTTTCTTGGTTGTTTCACTGTCTTTCTATGGTATGTCTACCTTCGAAGGACCTATGATGGCAATCAAAACCGTTAACGCCTTATCTCATTATACAGATTGGACTGTAGGTCACGTTCACTCCGGCGCGCTAGGCTGGGTGGCAATGGTCTCTATCGGTTCTCTGTATCACTTGATCCCTGTACTGTTCGGCCATGGCCGTATGTATAGCATCAAGTTAGTCAACGTCCATTTCTGGTTAGCGACTATTGGTACTGTGCTTTACATCGTGTCTATGTGGATTTCGGGTGTTATGCAAGGTCTAATGTGGCGCGCAGTGAATGCTGACGGTACTTTGACTTATAGCTTTGTTGAAAGTCTGGAAGCTTCTTATCCTTTCTACTTCGTACGTTTCCTCGGCGGTTGTTTCTTCTTAACCGGTATGTTGATCATGGCATACAACGTCGTTCGTACTGTGAAAGCCTCTAAAGATTCATTGCCAGCATTGGCTGAACCAACAGCGGCTTAAGGAGCAAACTCGATGAAATTTAATCATGAGATAGTTGAAAAAAACATCGGTTTGTTAGCGATATTTACTGTTATCGCTATCAGTTTCGGTAGCCTTGTAGAAATCACACCGTTGATTTTCCAAAAGGATACCACTGAACCTGTAGAAGGTTTAAAGCCCTACACTGCCCTGCAGATTGAAGGCCGTGATATCTATGTTCGTGAAGGTTGTTACAACTGCCACAGCCAGATGATCCGTCCTCTGCGTGCTGAAACTGAGCGTTATGGTCATTATTCTGTTGCCGGTGAGTCTGTTTGGGATCACCCATTCCAATGGGGTTCTAAGCGTACTGGTCCAGATCTTGCCCGTGTTGGCGGTCGCTACAGTGATAAGTGGCATGAAGTTCACTTAATCGATCCCCGTGCGGTAGTACCTCAATCGAATATGCCCGCCTTCCCTTGGCTTGCCGAAAACAAGTTAGACGGCAAACTGACTGGCGATAAGATGACTATTCTGCGTGACCTGCATAAAGGCGGTTACAAAGGTAATGATCTTTATACCGATGAAGAAATCGCAGGTGCTCAGAAAGCGGTTGAAGGCAAGACAGAAATGGAAGCCTTGATCGCATATCTTCAGTCTTTGGGTCACGCACTCAAATAAGGAGGCAATATATGGATTACGGCACATTACAAGGCATTTTGACCATCATTGTGATGCTGACCTTCGTCGGTATATTTGCTTGGGCATATAGCTCGCGTCGTCAAAAATCCTTTGATGAAGCGGCTAATCTTGTGTTTTCCGATGAGGAAATCGGCAAGAAATCGAAGGACTCAGGAGAGAATAAGTGATGAGTAGCTTCTGGAGTATTTGGATTAGCGTACTCTCGTTAATTGTGATCGCTGGATGTTTTCTATTACTACGTGTGTGTTCAAAAAACACCACGGATGTGAAAGAAGGCGAATCTATGGGGCACAGTTTCGATGGTATTGAAGAGCTCAATAACCCACTGCCAAAATGGTGGAGTTATATGTTCTATATCACTATCGTGTTTGGCTTGATCTATCTAGCCTTATTTCCTGGTTTAGGTAACTACAAAGGCCTATTAGGCTGGAGCAGTGCCAACCAAAGCATTGGTACTGAACAAGGTATCAAAGTCGATTCTGCAGCAGCGATTGCGCTAGCAGCGGAAGAAGGCCGTTATGTTCAGTATGATCAAGAAGTAAAACACGCTAACGAAAAATATGGTCCCATCTTCGCGGCTTACTTGGCGACACCACTAGAAGAATTAGTGAAAAACCAAGAAGCGTTAAAAGTGGGTGGCCGTTTGTTCCTGCAAAACTGTGCTCAGTGCCATGGCTCTGATGCTCGCGGTAGCAAAGGTTTCCCTAACTTGACCGATGGTGACTGGTTATATGGTGGCGATTTAGCCACGATTAAAACCACTATCATGGGTGGTCGTCATGGCATGATGCCACCTAAAGGTGGTTTGCCAATCGATGACAGCGAGATTGCGGGTTTAGCCGAATACGTTATTAAATTATCCGGTCGTGAGCATGACGAGAAACTCGCTGCTCTTGGTCAAGGTTCATTTATGAAAGGTTGTTTTGCGTGTCACGGTATGGACGCAAAAGGCAACAAACTCATGGGTGCACCTAATTTAACTGACGATGTTTGGTTATATGGCGGTAGCCGTGGCATGGTTGAAGAAACCATTAAACATGGCCGCGCAGGTGTGATGCCAGCGTGGAAGGACGTTCTCGGTGAAGAGAAAGTTCACGTGATCACAGCTTATGTTTATAGCTTGTCAAACAAGTAATTAGATATGAGTAACCCTAAGGCCTCGAAGACTTCGAGGCCTTTTTTTTAAAGTGCTAAAACCGCCTTTTAACGGTAAAATGGCGCAAATTTTTTGAATGGGTATTTAACATGAACGAACAACAAGCCTGGTATAAGCAGTTCTGGCCTTGGTTTTTAATTATTCTTCCCTTATGTGCTGTCGTCGCAAGTTTTACCACACTAAAAATTGCCCTCTCAAACTCAGACTCCTTAGTCGCCGAGGATTACTATAAAGATGGCAAAGCCATCAATATGGACTTAAGTAAAGTGAAGTATGCCAAACAAATAGGTATGCAATTTTCACTCGAGCAGAATCAGCATGAAGTGCTGCTGACTCAACACGGTGGTCCTGCTTACCAAGCCGCATTGAAAGTCGAATTTTACCACCCAACATTGGCAGACAAAGATCTTAAGCTGACCGTGACCGCCGATGCGAATCATGTCTACCGTATTACCCTGCCCGATGTACTCACAGGTCCATGGGAAGTGCGCCTAGAAGGTTTTGATGGCAAATGGCGTATTCATCAACGTGTTGAATTAAAAGATAATGTCCAGTTATGGTTGAATTGATTGTAGTTGAATAAGAATGGCTATGACACATCCAAGTTGTTTCCACTGTAATGAGCCCGTACTCACGGGCACACAGTTTGTGACTCGCATTAATGATCGTGATGAACTGATGTGTTGCCCGGGTTGTCAGGCGGTTTCCCAAGCCATTGTCGATGCAGGTTTACTGAGCTACTACAAATTTCGCACCGAACCTGGCAGTAAACAAACCGCCCTTGTCCCCGAAGCCTTAACGCAATTTAGTGCCTATGACTTGCCCGAAGTGCAGCAAGACTTTGTGCATTCAGTGGACAATATCGAATCTGTGTCACTCTCCATCGATGGCATTACCTGCGCAGCCTGTGCTTGGCTGATTGAGCATAAAGTGAAACAGCTCGCGGGCGTGAGCCAAGTGCTCGTTAACTCCACCACCCAAAGGGCGATGATCAGTTGGGATAAACGCGCGGTAAAACTGAGCGATATTCTCGGGCAAATTAGTCGCATTGGCTATCAAGCCGCGCCCTACCAAGTGGATGAGCAGGAACGAAGCAGCAAACAAAATAGTCGCAAATTTTTGCTGCGCTTAGGCTTAGCGGGCTTTGCGACCATGCAGGTAATGATGTTCGCCCTCGCCCTCTATACCGGCTATTTTACCGATCTTGACGTGCAGTATCGGGACTATTTTCGCTGGGTGAGCATGATTTTCGCCACACCTGTGGTGCTCTATTCGGCGCAGCCCTTCTATTTTAGCGCCATTCGCACCCTGCTTAGCGGCAAACTCAATATGGATGTGTCTGTCTCCATCGCGATTGGTGGTGCCTACACCGCAAGTTGTTTTGCTACCGTCAATGGCACAGGCGAAGTCTATTTTGAATCTGTGTCCATGTTTACTTTCTTTTTGTTACTCGGACGGTATTTCGAGCAAAAGGCCAGACAAAAAGCCTCGGTCAGCTCCAGTAATTTGCATAAGTTAGTGCCACTCACTGCGCATTTAGTGACTGAAAATGCTCAAGAAGAAGTTCCCGCCAAAAAGTTACGCCTCGATGATGTGATCCTTGTGAAACCCGGTGAAATGGTAGCCGCCGATGGTGTAGTGATTGAAGGCCACACTAGCATCAATGAAGCCATGCTCACTGGCGAGCAAATGCCGATCGAAAAACCTGTGACTAGCCAAGTTTACGCGGGCACCATCAATGTCGATCAACCCATCAAAGTCAAAGTTACTGCACTGGGGCAAGATCAACTGGTGGCCGAAATTATTCGCCTGCAGGAGCTTGCCTCCAATACAAAACCTGCAATTGCACTATTAGCCGATAAATTATCCCGCTATTTCTCGGGGACTATTCTGACTATTGCGACCATCACCTATTTGGTTTGGCTGCAGATTTCCCCCGAGGATGCCTTTTGGGTCACACTGTCGGTATTAGTGGCGACCTGCCCCTGCGCCCTAGCGCTAGCAACCCCAACGGCGGTGACCTGCGCCACCGCCATTTTTACCCGCCTTGGGATCATTACCCGTAAGGCCGGGGTATTTGAAAAACTGCCGCAGATTAAACATGTGGTCTTTGATAAAACCGGCACCCTTACCTGTGGTACTCTCTCTTTAGGCCACATAGCCTGCTATGGTGATATGGCACAGGATAAAGCACTCGCGATTGCCGCAGCACTTGAAAGTGGCTCCCGCCACCCAATTGCCAATGCGTTTGCACCCTATGTGGATAGTCGTCTTGTTGCCGAGCAAGTTCACCACGAAGTGGGTTTTGGGATCAAAGGCATAATAGAGGGTATTGAGTATCGAATTGGCAATGCCCATTTTACCGGGGCAAAAGTAGATAACAGTCTGACCCTACAGCAAATTTGGCTGGCCCGTTTAAACGGTGAAACTCCCGAGGTGATAGCCTGCTTCGATATTCAAGACAATATTCGTGTAGACAGCAAAGTGACAGTGGAGACCTTAAAACAACAGGGTTGCCTCGTCAGTATCGCCAGCGGTGATAGCTCGATGCACGTGCACCAACTGGCCAAAGAGTTAGGCATTGCGGATGTGCACAGCGGTTTAACCCCGGCCGATAAGCTCGCCTTGATTACCGAGTTACAAAAATCGACCCAAGTAGCCATGTTTGGCGATGGAATCAATGATGCGCCAGTATTGGCGGGGGCCGATTTGTCGGTCGCCATGGGCAGCGGCAGCGCTATCGCCAAAAACAGTGCCGACTTGATCCTACTCGGGGATCATCTGTCGCGCTTCACCCAAGCCGTGGCGGTCGCTAAACTGACAACCCAGATTATCAGACAAAATTTAGCCTGGGCGCTAGGTTATAACGCCCTGATCTTGCCTTTAGCCGTCACTGGCCACGTTGCACCTTATATTGCCGCGATTGGCATGTCGGCAAGTTCGTTGATCGTGGTCGGTAATAGCCTGAGATTATTGCGGGTTAAAGTGTAAACATCATTAAAAGTTTAACCAGAATAGTAAGAGGTCATTATGGAAATTATTTATGTGCTTATCCCTATTGCTATGATCTTTGTCGCCATCGCGGTAATGGTATTTTTTTGGGCTGTGAAATCAGAACAATTTGACGATCTTGACCGTCAAAGTGTTTCCATTCTGTTTGATGAAAACACCGATAAACCCGGCCAAACACCGACACCCGTCACTCAGACTGCAGCCCAGCATGATGAAATGGCTGCACAGCAAGCGATAAAAAATCAGCAAAAAGGCATGCCTTTGTGATTGAGTACAATGTCACTGGTGCATTTCTTGTTGGTTTGATGGGCGCAGCCCATTGCTTTGGCATGTGTGGCGGTTTAGTGGGCGCTTTTTCAGCCCAAATCCCTCATCCTAAAACAGGTAATCTCTTATCCCATCAGCTCAAGTATCTACTGAGTTACAACCTTGGGCGAATTTTGAGTTACACCTTAGCGGGTGGTTTGGTAGGCGCATCCTCGGCAGGTCTGGGTCACTTATTTCAACTGGATATCTACCTCATTGTCCTGCGTATCATTGCCGGATTAATGATGATCGCAACGGGACTGTATATCGCTAAAATTTGGGTTGGAATAGTGCAAATTGAGCGCGTCGGTCAATGGCTATGGCACTATTTAAAACCCCTAGCTCAACGCCTTGTTCCTATTAAAAATCCACATCAAGCGGTTATGGCCGGTTTTATATGGGGCTGGCTCCCCTGCGGTCTCGTCTATAGTACCCTGACTTGGTCCGTGGCTTCTGGCTCTGCAATTCAAGGCGCGTTCATCATGCTTGCTTTTGGTTTGGGTACCTTACCCGCATTATTGAGTGCTGGCGTGGCGGCAAAACGGCTTGCCAACTGGGTGCAAAAGAAAACCGTTAGACTATTGAGTGGCTTACTTTTAATCGCCTTCGGTGGGCAAACTTTATATATCGCACTGGCGCAGCTAAACTAGCCCAAGTGAGTGAATTGGTTTAACATGGCAACAGTGGCTTAACTTGAGAACCGACATGACAATCGAACAGAATAAAAATCGTCGCCCCGCTGCTAGCGGATGCACAATCCATTGTCACGACTGCAGTATGGGTACCCTTTGCATTCCTTTTACCCTTAATGCCAATGAACTCGATCAACTCGATGATATTATTGAGCGCAAAAAACCCATCCAGAAAGGCGAGCAGATTTTTAAATCTGGCGATCCCTTAAAATCACTCTTTGCTATCCGCTCTGGCACCATCAAAAGCTATACCATTACCGAACAAGGCGATGAGCAGATAACCGGTTTTCATTTGGCGGGTGATGTCATTGGTTTCGATGGTATTCACGCGCAGTTGCATCAAAGTTTTGCCCAAGCGCTCGAAACTTCCATGGTATGTGAAATCCCCTTTAATATTCTCGATGAACTCTCGGGCACTATGCCTAAGCTGCGCCAACAAATTATGCGCCTAATGAGCAATGAAATTATGAGCGATCAAGAAATGATCCTCTTGCTCAGCAAAAAAAATGCCGAGGAACGCCTCGCCGCATTTATTAGCAATCTTGCGAATCGTTTTGGCAACCGTGGTTTTTCACCCAAAGAATTCCGTTTAACTATGACTCGCGGTGATATAGGTAACTATCTTGGGCTTACCGTTGAAACCATCAGCCGCCTACTCGGCCGTTTCCAAAAATCAGGCTTAATTGAAGTGAAAGGCAAATACATCACCATAGTCGATCACCAAGAGCTAAACTTATTAGCCGGAAACGCCAGAATCGCGAGATAACTCACGCAGATAATCGCCCCCTTAATGGTGTTAATCCCAAACGTTGCGGCAAAACACTTGTGGGTTAATATTTATACTGCTTGAATGTTAGAGACTGTTTTTTAAATGACTTTTGATCTAGAACAATACAGCTAACTGCCAAAGGCTCATGATAAAGATGAGCCTATGACTAAAGGAACATGCTATGAAGGATTATCAAAAAATACTGGTTGTCGTTGACCCCACGACTGAAAATCAGGTTGCCCTCGCTCGCGCCGTAACCTTAGCGAGTAAATCTAATGCCCATGTGACTGTGTTTCTTTCTATTTTTGATTTCTCCTATGAAATGACCTCGATTCTGTCTAATCAGGAACGTGAAGCCATGCGTCAAGGGGTTATCGACCAACGATTAGCATGGATCCAAGACTTACTCGCGGCCTATAGTCATTTACAACTCAGTATCGACACCCAAGTCATTTGGCATAATCGTCCCTTCGAAAGCATTATTAACCATGCGATTGCAGGTCAATACGATTTGATTGTTAAGGGAACCCACGCCCATGACAAACTTAAGGCGGTGATCTTCACCCCAACCGATTGGCATTTAATGCGTAAAGCCCCAGTGCCGGTATTAATGGTCAAGGACCATGATTGGCCTGATGCGGGTAAAATTCTTTGTGCCGTCAACGTGGCAACCGAAGATACAGATCATCAAATGCTTAACGGTAAAATTATCGAGCATGCAAAGGATTTAGCCCTTAAATTTGCAGCCGAAGTCCATTTAGTCAATGGTTATCCGGGAACGCCGATTAACTTGGCGATTGAATTGCCCGATTTTGATGCGCAAACCTACAATGACACTATTCGCGTGCAACATGAACAACGTGTCAATTACCTTGCGAAGGCTTATGGCATTGATGAAAATCGTTGCCATGTAAAAGAAGGCTTACCAGAGGATGTTATTCCTGAATTAGCCGAGCAATTAGATGCAGAGCTTGTGATCTTAGGCACTGTAGGCCGCACTGGGTTCTCTGCGGCATTAATTGGCAATACCGCAGAGCATGTGATTGATAGCATTAATTGCGATTTATTAGCGATTAAGCCTGATGGTTATAAATCCCCCTTAGAAGAGGCTTAAAGCACTCCGCTCTTTACCCCGCCTAAGATAGCTGGAATAATACGCGCCCTGAAACTCTGTTACTGGGCGCTTTTTTATGTTGGAAGCTATGTCTGAAGTTATGGCGAGTCAAATGTCTGAAGAATTATCAAAAAAACAAACTACCCGTCTGAATAAATTGCAAAAGCGTCTGCGTCGTGAAGTGGGTAGCGCCATCGCCGATTACAATATGATCGAAGATGGTGATCGTGTCATGTGCTGCCTCAGTGGCGGTAAAGACAGCTATGCCATGCTCGATATTCTGATGAATCTACAGCAACGCGCGCCCATTCAGTTTGAAATTATTGCCGTGAATTTAGATCAGAAGCAGCCCGGTTTCCCCGAAGATGTGCTGCCCGCTTATCTGGATAAGTTAAACATCCCCTATCATATTCTCGAGAAAGACACTTACTCGATAGTAAAGGACAAAATCCCCGAGGGGAAAACCACCTGCTCCCTGTGCTCTCGCCTACGCCGCGGAACGCTCTACGGCTTTGCCCAACGTATCGGCGCGACAAAAATTGCCCTAGGCCATCACAGGGACGATATTATCGAGACCTTGTTCTTAAACATGTTCTTCGGCGGCAAGATGAAAGCCATGCCACCTAAACTGCTGTCGGATGATGGGGCCAATGTGGTTATTCGTCCTTTAGCCTATTGCCGCGAAAAGGATTTAGAGGAATATGCCGAGTTAAAGCAGTTCCCTATTATTCCCTGTAACCTATGTGGCTCACAGGAAAACTTAAAGCGTCAAGCCGTTAAAGATATGCTTAACCAATGGGATAGACAATATCCAGGACGTATTGAAACCATTTTTACCGCCATGCAAAATACCGCTCCATCCCAAGGTGTTGACCGTGAGCAATTTGACTTTATCTCGCTCAAACGCGACCCCAATGCACCGATGAAAGGGGATGTAGCCGAGGCCGACTTACCCGCCTTCGATTTTCTCGATATTGCCAATAATGGTCATATTGATTTAGATGCGGTTAAGCGTATCGATATTGTCAATGTCTATGAGGTTTAATGCCCTAGGCTAACAATAAAAATGCCCACAAATGTGGGCATTTTTATTGTGCTAAACTTTTTGTTTCTTAAAGCGTTATTTCACCCAGGGGCTTAATATCGCGGGGGGGTGGCTGAAACCTAATGAATTCACTGAATCAAGCTCTGCGGCGGTTAATTTAAAACTGCCTTTGATGTGTTGCTCACGCCCATCAACACTGACGCTAATGTCTTGCTCTGGGCTAAACTCAAAATTCAGTCCTGCAATTGGCTCCCTAAAATAGCGCATGGGGAATCCTTGCATGGTCCCAAGCAAATTATCCATTTCATCAACTAGTTGCTGCAACTGCGCTTTATCGTACTCTGTTAGGGTTCGCTTAGCACGGACCTGCATCGCAATGGCGCAACCCTCGGCACTGCCCGCAAAATTCAGATTAATTAAGGCCCGCTGGTCCTTTAAAGCATCATCGAAGGGGATAAATAATCGCTGAGCCGAGGTATAAGTTAATGGCGTTGAAGTTTTTTCACTTGAAATAGTACCGCTTTGTATAAAGCAATTAGGCTGCATAGGCACACTGAATGCCACTTCGACGAGTTGATAACCGCCCTTATTAACTTGCTTTAATCTATCGTAGAAACCTTTATATTCAAGGGATATGGTTGCTGAATGAGCCATAGACGTCCATAAACATAACCCTGCTAATAAGCATTTTTTATACATCAAGCTTCACCAAATATTTTTCATTGTGACGTAACATATCGAGTAATTCATCGATATAAGCTTCTTGCCTTTCAGAATAATTCACCAATCCATAAATTAATTGATCTGCGGTAGGCTCGAGTTCCTGCGACCGTAAGTCGGCGCGAATAGAGCGAAACAATGTGTAGGCCGTATTCGCATTTAAATTGCGCATATACGATGCCACTGAGGCATCTACTGAAGGGAAGACTTTGACTTCGTGGACTTTTCCTGAGCCGCGGGAAGATGGCACAATCCCACAACCCTCACTAAAGCACCATTCTCCGAAGAAATTAAAACCCTCCCGAGCGAAACGTGAACTTCCCCAGCCAGATTCATTTGCAGCCTGAATAAGCACCATAGATTCTGGCACTATATCAACACGTTTAAGCAGGCTGTTCAGGGACTTAGTGTCAATATTTCGCGCGGCATACTGATATTTATCAAAAAGTTGATTGAGCTGCGCTAGCTGTGTTTCCGATAGACTTTCACCATTCTCAATCAGCTTGCCCATGTCGCTGACAAAATCACGCTCAGTAGCAATAATGGCATTTTGTTGTTGAATAATGGGTCTTAGGAAATCGAAAAATGCTTTCTTCTTTTGCGTGATGTCGTTTATAGCTGAGAAGTCAGGTACTTGAGTCACAGGATCGACGGAGTTTTCCAATTGGGCCACAACGGAAACGGGCTCATCTGCAGTTGGGATGAGCCAAATTCTCAGCGAAAATATTGCTAATATCACCATGGCTAACGCCAGTGTAAATGAACCAATTCTACCCGTTTTCAATAAGCCACCTTTGTTCTCTCAGTTTGTATTGGCAAAATAAACGCCAGATTATATGCCATATCTTGGATTTTACGAAATCAACTGATCTTGAGCCAATATTCCTATGTGACATCAAGCGGATGTATGGCAAGCTTGTCGTTAGCGCTAAAACAAGTGCAAGCTCCCATAGGCGCAATATTAAAGTCGAATTTTTAGTGCATGCTTTTGACTGAGCTTTTATACTAAGGTTCCCATCGCCGACATAACCATTGAATACATTAAGATGGTTATAGATTGGAACCGTACCCACCTAAATTCAGTTCAAATAGTGTAATTTAGGTTTTACGAATGGACAGGCCAAGATTTTATCGGGTATTCAGGAAGGAACAACCCATATGCAGCATCAGCTCTTAAATCAGTACAATAATGTCGTCGCCATCGGTGGAGGCCATGGTTTAGGCCGAGTCCTCTCATCACTCGACTTTCTAGGTAAGCGCCTTACTGGTATTGTCGCCACAACGGATAACGGTGGCTCAACGGGCAGATTAAGGGCGCAGCAGGATTGTATTGCCTGGGGCGATCTTCGCAATTGTCTATCACACCTCGCTTATCGCCCTTCTGTCGGCTCACAACTGTTTGAATATCGCTTCCAAGGTGACACTGAGTTGAGTGGCCATAATCTAGGAAACCTCATGCTGCTGGCGCTGGATCAACTCTGCGTTAGGCCACTCGAGGCAGTGGATATTATTCGAAATCTTTTGAAAATAGAGACACGGCTTATACCTATGTCGGAGCAACCTACTCACTTGGTCGCCCTTCAGGCATGTGGTAGCAAGGTTTTTGGTGAAGTGAATGTCGATAAAATGGCCGAAGCCCCGATTGCACTGTGCCTTGAACCACAGGTCGATGCCACTTTTGAAGCCTGTGAATCAATTCGCCAAGCCGATCTGATCATCTTAGGCCCAGGGAGTTTCTTGACCAGTATTATGCCTCCGCTCCTATTGCCCCGTTTTGCCAAAAGTGTGGCGGCATCTAAAGCGCCGGTGATCTTTATTGATAACCTCGATGATGAATCATCCCCAGCGGCTCAATTTAGTCTTGAACAACGCATCGCTTGGTGCCATCAGGTGATTGGAAAGCCAGTGATCACTAAAGTGCTGCGCCACGGTGAGCAGGTTCGTTTAGACACGTTAGTTAACTATTTCCCACTCAAAAACAGACATAATCCTAACCTGCATGATCAAGCGGGACTGAGGGATGCACTCAGTGCTGTGCTGCGAATAAAATCGGATTTAGGCTTACAATCCCTCGCCTGTTAATTCATCTTCAAAAACATGAAAGGCAAAAACGTAAAGTAAGCAAAATGAAAAGGACAGCCTAGGCTGTCCTTTTTGTTGTTATGGCGAACATCACCATGGCGATGGCTTAAAGCACTTGTGCAATCGCCTTGCAGATCACTGGCATATTGGTTTTAGTCATGCCCGCGACACTGATGCGGCCAGATCCCACAATATAGACACCAAATTCATCCTTTAGGCGTGCAACCTGGGCTTTATTTAAACCCGAGAAACTGAACATGCCATTTTGACGGGAAATAAAGCTAAAGTCCTGTGTAACCCCTTCTGCCTTCAAACTCTCGACAAATAATGTGCGCATTTCGGCAATACGCTCACGCATCTCTGTTACTTCTTGTACCCACATGGCTTTTAGTGTTGCATCACCCAGAATGGTGCTGACGATCAAGGCGCCGTGGGCGGGCGGGTTTGAGTAGTTTGCACGAATAGTGCGCTTCACTTGGCTAAAGGCGCGTACCGCAGCATCTGCATCCGCAGCAACCACAGTCACGGCGCCGATACGTTCATTATACAAACCAAAGTTTTTAGAAAATGAGTTCGCCACTAATAGCTCAGGCACTTTAGATGCGACTAAACGTAAACCTGCTGCATCCTCTTCAATTCCACTACCAAATCCTTGATATGCAAAATCAAATAATGGAACCAGTTTTTTATCGGCACAAAGCTTTGCAACGCTGTCCCACTGCGCCAGCGTTAAATCGATACCCGTTGGATTATGGCAGCAACCATGCAGCAGAATGATATCGCCCGCTTCGGCACCGGCAAGATCCGTCATCATGGCATCAAAATCGATATCATGGGCACTGGCATTGTAATAGCCGTATTCTTTGACAGTTAATCCGGCGGTTTCAAAGATATTTTGATGGTTTGCCCAAGTGGGATTACTCACCCACACAGTACGGGATGGCGTGTTACGCAGTAAAAACTCGGCCGCGATACGTAATGCTCCTGTACCACCTGGCGCCTGAGCCGTTGCGGCACGACCCGATGTGGAAAGCGCACTGCCTGCACCAAACAACAGTTCTTGTACTACGCGGTTATAGGCTTGTACGCCTTCAATCCCTAAGTAGTTTTTTGTCTTCTCTTGCTCGAGCAACAGCGCCTCAGCCTTTTTAACAGACTGTAATACGGGGGTCTGTCCTGCTTCGTCCTTATAAATCCCTACACCGAGGTTGACTTTATCTTGGCGGGGATCAGCCTTAAAAGTATCAGTTAAACCAAGGATGGGATCGGCGGGTGCAAGTACTACCTGAGAGAAAATCATGACTACTTATCCTAAATATTCGCGTGTAGGGAAATTTTGGCTTATTTATACCACTCTCTTCGGAGGGGTAATAGCTCCTTATCCCCGATCTTAAGGAAATTGTTTCACTATTATAGATTTATCAACATAAGTGGCAAATAAATGAGGCATTCTTAGTCAGGATGATGAAATATTTTATAAATATGATTTTTACTGCCTAGATCACAATTAGATGACAGCAATGATTGTAGGAGCGATGGGAATAACACAGACAAAGCAAAAAGGCCTAACGATTAAGTTAGGCCTTTTTAATTATGGTACCCGAGGCCAGACTTGAACTGGCACGCTGTTACCAGCGAGGGATTTTAAATCCCTTGTGTCTACCGATTCCACCACTCGGGCAAACTCTGTGCATTAACGACGGGAATCGTGTCATTAACACTTTAATCTATGGAGGCGCGACCCGGAGTCGAACCGAGATCGACGGATTTGCAATCCGCAGCATAGCCATTCTGCCATCGCGCCAATCTACCAAGCATTGAAACTTGGAGCGACATATCGGGTTCGAACCGATGACCTATACCTTGGCAAGGTATCGCTCTACCAACTGAGCTAATGTCGCGTTTTGTGCCAGCTTAAACTTACTGTTTAGCTTCAAAGAAATAATCTAATCGCTTTCCCTGACTGCGGATTGGCATTCTACCGATTTAGATCTCAGAGTCAATCAACAATTTTTAAAAAATGATCTTACCCGCATCGTTTGCCCAATAAACCACCATCAGCCACAAAATAGTCAAAACAAAAAGCGCCCTATTGGGCGCTTTATTTAGCGATTTTGCTTTTACACAAATATCTTATGCAGGTAGAGAAAGCGTCGTTAACCCTAACATGGTTTGCATGACGCCAACCACTTGGCAACTGTAGCCAAACTCGTTGTCATACCACACGTACAGGATCGCACGCTTACCTTCAGCGATAGTAGCTTGCGAATCAACCACACCCGCGTAGCGAGAACCCACTAAATCGCTCGATACAATCTCAGTAGAGTCGGTGTAATCGATTTGATTTTGTAGCGGTGATTGTAGCGCGATATCTTTGAGGTACTCGTTCAGTTCATCTTTATTGGTTTCAGCATTCAGATTCATGCTGATAATCGCCATAGAGACGTTCGGTGTTGGTACACGAATCGCATTACCGGTCAACTTGCCTGCTAAAACAGGTAACGCTTTAGCAACGGCTTTCGCAGCGCCCGTTTCAGTGATCACCATGTTCAATGGTGCACTGCGGCCGCGGCGGTCGGCGCTGTGGTAGTTGTCGATAAGATTTTGATCGTTGGTATAAGAGTGGATAGTTTCTACGTGACCATTCTCGATGCCATACTTATCATTTACCGCTTTCAGCACTGGCGTAATAGCGTTAGTAGTACAGCTCGCCGCAGAAACGATAATATCTTCAGGTGTGATATCACCTTCGTTCACACCGTAAACGATGTTCTTAATTGCGCCTTTTGCCGGAGCTGTTAGCAATACTTTGCTAGCACCTGGGCTCTTAAGGTGTAAACCAAGACCCGCTTCATCCTTCCAAATACCTGTGTTATCGACGACTAAAGCATCGTTAATACCATATTTAGTGTAATCCACTTCATCGGGTGAATTAGCATAAATGACTTGGATATAAGTGCCGTTGGCTATAATGGCGTTGTTTTCTTCGTCGACTTCTACCGAGCCATTGAATGGGCCATGGACAGAATCACGGCGTAACAAACTGGCGCGTTTTTCTAAATCGCCTTTCTTACCGCCACGTAACACGATAGCGCGCAATCTTAACTTATTGCTGCGACCTGTGCGTTCAATCAATAAACGCGCTAATAAACGGCCGATACGACCAAAACCATAAAGTACAACATCACGTGGAGCGATATCATCGGCATGATCTATGGCATCTGCCAGAGACTTTGCCATATAGTTTTCGATTTCGCTGGTATCGGTATGGTCGCGCCAATAGTTAACGGCAAGCTTACCAATATCCACTTTGCATTGTTTAACGGCGAGTTTGCTTAATGCTTGAACGAAGGGGAAACTCTCGCGTAAACGTAATTTTTCGCCCACATGGCGACGAACTAAACGGTGCGCTTTAATGATTTCAATAGTAGAAGCATTGAGTAGCGGCTTACCATAAACCACCACTTCAACGCCTTGGTTACGGTATAACTTGCCCAACAAAGGCTGCATCGCCTCTGCCATTTCAAAACGTTCTTGCCAACTTTGTAGGTGTTTATCAGCGCTCATTTACAGATCCTTTATCTCACTTTTCAATAAAATGTACTGAAAGGTTTGAGTAACATGACGAAAAGACCAATAATCTTATATAGGTTTTAGGGAAAACCCGGTTTTGGTCGGCGCCATTGTAATGAAAAGCGAGCTTTCTTGCCAGTAAGATATTTCCCGTAAATCTGTAATTTTATTAGAAAAAATATCAATTGGAGAGTATTTTGAGACAAAATCTAGTAATAATTACATCATTTATGCTCGGGATAAGCTTTTTCGGTCTTTTCGGTTGTGATAATGGTCGAAATATCACAACGATTTGTAAAAATAATCCTGAAATTTGTGCCGATCTGCATAAAGATGGCTGGTGTATGCCGGAGAAAACCAAGCTCATTCAGAACCGCTTCGATTTAAAGGACACTCCTAATCCCACAGGAAAGCAGCTTTATCTGCAACTCACTTATCTTGAAGACTACAGTCGCTGTATTGAATTGGCCTCGGGAGTACAACATATCATCCACACGAATCGCACCGCCGACAGAGCCAGGGCATTTAGGCTCAGTACTCAGAATTTAAGCTTGTTGCAAGAACAGACGCGCGAACGGCAAGATCCCTTTATGTCCTATTATCAATGGACGCGTTTTGGCGATACCGCGGCATTGAATCGATTGTTAGCGCTTGAAAACACCGGCGAAGTGACCGACCCCTTTCTACTCGCCCAAGTGGCAACTTATTATAGCAATCGACATGCCATCAAAGCGCAACAACTCTACCTTAAGGTTTTTACAGCGATCCAATACGATGATTTCGACGTCAACTGGTTGCTTGGACTCGCTTCGACCTATCGTCAAACCCAGGAACTCGAAAAAACTTATATGCTGACCAAGGCTAATTTACTACTTACGCAGCAGAAGTATTCTGAGGATAAGATGCTAGCCTTGATCGGTGGTAACAAAAGTTTGGCGGCAGAACTCGACAGTTATGCCGAGAATTTAATTGATTCGTTAAAGAGTGGCAAATATCCAACTAGCACTGTGAGATCTTGGCTCGAACCACAGGCTCAAAGCACTGACGTTAAGCCTACCGCTGACGCCTTGGTCGAAGAAAAATAGTCCAGTTTCTGAGTCGGCAAAATGTTTGCCATCTTGTAATTTTTTACCCAAAAAGACCGTTGAAAATAGCAAATTCGCGAGCAATGTAAAAAAACACCTAATTTGTTAACCAAATATAGGGGAAATTGCCGAATTAGCTTGACGATAGCTGTCAGTTTGGTAATTTTACTACCAGTTGAATTTTATAATCACCAGAGGGATATGAGATGACTATCCGTGTAGCAATAAATGGCTATGGCCGTATCGGTAGAAACGTATTACGCGCCTTGTACGAAAGCGAGAAAGCTTATCCAATTAAGATTGTCGCTATTAATGATTTAGGCGACGCTTCAATCAACGCTCACCTGACAAAATACGATTCTGTTCACGGTCGTTTCAATGCCAAAGTTGACCATGATGCCGAAGCCATTTATGTGAATGGCGATAAAATCCTCACTTTCCAAGAACGTGATCCTGCAAAACTGCCATGGGCAGAGTTGCAAGTTGACGTGGTTTTCGAATGTACCGGTATCTTCACTTCTAAAGAAACAGTGCAACCCCATTTAACCGCTGGCGCGAAGAAAGTCATTATCTCTGCTCCAGGTAAAAATGTGGATGCCACAGTTGTTTACGGCGTAAACAACAATGTACTGACCTCAGATATGACTGTGATTTCAAATGCGTCATGTACCACTAACTGTTTAGCGCCTTTCGCTAAGCCGTTAAATGACGAGATTGGTATTGAATCTGGCCTGATGACCACCATTCACGCTTACACCAACGATCAACGTTTATCTGACGTGTATCACACTGATTTACGCCGTGCCCGTGCTGCGGCGCTATCGATGATCCCAACTAAAACTGGCGCAGCCGCGGCTGTAGGTTTAGTTGTACCTGAATTACAAGGTAAATTCGACGGTTTAGCGGTTCGTGTACCCACAGTTAACGTGTCTTTAGTGGATTTATCTTTCATCGCTTCCCGTGATACTACGGTTGAAGAAGTGAATGCCATTATCGAACGTGCTGCCAGCGTTGCGCCACTCAGTGAAGTGTTAGCAGTCAACAAAGAGCCATTAGTGTCTATCGACTTTAACCACAATGCGTTTTCTTCAAACTTTGACGCTACTCAAACCCGTGTAAACGGTCGTTTAGTGAAAGTGATGTCTTGGTATGATAACGAGTGGGGATTCAGTAACCGTATGTTAGATAACGCGGTTGCCTTGATGAACGCCAAATAAGTCAGCGTAAAGCAATTTAGTCACTAGATACCGCGTTACCCAATTAAGCCTCGCATTAGCGGGGCTTTTTATTGCCTTACATTCAGTAAAACGGCAGATATAAAAATCCCCACTCTAGGGCGGGGATTTTTATAGCACTTAAGGCAAGCTAAAGACAGCGCGAGCCATGCTTAGGCATTACCCTTCACTTTCATATTCAGTGTCTTAGCGAAATCCAGCATACGCGTCAGTGGGATCAACGCTTTCACTCTTAAGTCTTCATCCACAAAGATTTCATGGGTGATTTTATCGCTATCGCTAAGTGACGCTTCAATGGCTTTCAAGCCATTCATCGCCATCCAAGGACAGTGGGCGCAGCTCTTACAGGTTGCACCATTTCCGCCCGTTGGCGCTTCAATTAAGGTTTTACCCGGCGCCGCCTGCTGCATTTTGTAGAAAATACCACGATCGGTCGCCACGATAAAACGCTCATTCGGCATAGTCTGCGCGGCTTTGATAAGCTGACTGGTCGAGCCAACGGCATCGGCCATCGCTACCACACTGGCGGGTGATTCAGGGTGCACAAGAATCGCTGCATCTGGGTAAACGCTTTTTAAGTCCCGTAGTGCATTGGCTTTAAACTCGTCGTGAACGATACAATCGCCCTGCCACATCAACATCTCGGCGCCCGTCTGTTTGGCAATATAACTGCCTAAATGACGGTCCGGTCCCCAAATGATCTTTTTCCCTTCGCTGTCTAAATGCTCAACGATTTCAAGGGCAATACTCGATGTTACTACCCAATCGGCGCGGGCTTTAACTGCCGCCGAAGTGTTAGCGTAAACCACCACAGTATGATCTGGGTGCGCGTCGCAAAAAGCACTGAACTTATCGATAGGACAACCTAAGTCTAATGAGCAAGTGGCTTCTAGGGTCGGCATTAAAATGGTTTTTTCTGGGCTCAAAATTTTGGCGGTTTCGCCCATAAATTTGACCCCAGCAACGATTAAGGTTTTTGCGGGATGATCTCGGCCAAAGCGTGCCATTTCTAAGGAATCTGAAACGCAGCCACCGGTTTCTTCGGCAAGGGCTTGAATTTCAGGATCGGTATAATAGTGGGCAACCAGCACGGCATCTTTTTCAATGAGCAGCTGTTTAATACGTGCCTTATACTCGGCCTTTTGCATATCAGACAGAGGCACAGGCTTAGGCGGAAACGGGTAATCAATGGTTTCTATTGTTGGAGCAAATGGGCTTTGGGCTAACTGACTCATAACACATCCATCAGGATAACAACGTCCGGGAATTATACGTAATCGGGATCAAAAGATTAACCTATTTGTGCAATGCAAATAAAAAAGGACGCTTTTAGCGTCCTTTTAATGTCAGTTATTCGTGCCAGCGGCTTAGCGCATGGCCAATAACATCTCTTGTGGCTGCTCAAGATACTGCTTCCACAGATTACAGAAGCGCGCAATGGTGCCGCCATCGATCACTCTGTGGTCGCCTGACCAACTCACTTGCATGATTTGGCGGGCTTCGACTTCCCCTTTCGCGTTAAAGCGTGGCAAGGTTTGCAACTTACCTAAGGCCACAATCGCGACTTCAGGTTTGTTGATGATAGGCGTCGCCACTGTGCCACCTAGAGCGCCAATGTTAGAAATAGATATAGTGCCGTCTTTCAGATCCGCTGGCGCCACGCGGCCACTGCGGGCGGCTTGGGTCAGACGGGTGATTTCTGCCGCCACTTCTAAAATACTCTTGTCTTGCACATCTTTGATGTTAGGCACTAAGAGACCGACTTTAGAATCCACCGCCATGCCGATATTGTGACGCGCTTTGTAGGTCAGTTCAGTGCAATCGGCATTCACTTGGCTATTCATCACAGGGAACTGACTTAACGCCAGCGACATGGCCTTCATAAAGAAAGGCATCATGGTCAGCTTCACTTCATCGGATGAATACTTAGCCTTCATACTTTCACGTAGTGCTACTAAGTCTGTTAAATCAAACTCTTCGCAATAGGTAAAGTGCGGAATGCTCGACACAGATTCCACCATCATGCGGGCCATCACAGCTTTTACGCCGCGGATCGGCTCGACAATATCCGCCTTCTGAGGCGCGGCTAAACTCGATTCCACTTGGGTTTGGGAAGCGGCTTGGCTTTGAACCGTGGCCGAAACCGGGCTATCAACGCCCCGTGTTTGATAGCGAGTGATATCTTCTTTATACACTCGGCCATGCTTACCACTGCCGGGTACTTGGCTTAAATCGATATCTAACGCCCGCGCCATACGGCGAACCGCAGGGCTGGCTAAGGCTTTACCTTGACGGGCGGGCTCTGCATTCACAGCCTGCGCCGCTGGTGCTGCATTTGCCCCAGCCATAGTCGCAGTCACAGTATTTGCCGTTGCGGGTGATGTGGTAGATGTTGGTACAGATACCGCCTGTTCAACTTCAATGGCATATAAAGGTGCATGCACTTTGGCGAGCTGCCCCTTACGATAATGCAACTTGGCAATTTTACCCGCTTTAATGGCCGGAATTTGCACTAGGGCTTTATCTGTCATCACATCGGCAATGGGTTGATCTTCAACCACGGTATCGCCTTCCTGCACTAACCATTCAACCAGTTCACACTCCACAATGCCTTCACCAATATCGGGCAGTAGAAATTCTTCGATACTGGATGAACTTGCTGAAGCTTGAATCGTCGGCGCAGGCGTTGGTGTGGCTGCAAGTGGTGCTTGAGCTGCCTCAGCGCCTTCGATTTGCACAGTACCTTCAATTTGTACTGCATAAAGCGGCGCATGCACCTTAGCGATATCACCTTTCGCGTAATACAGCTTAGTCACCACGCCACCAAAGGGCGCTGGGATCTGCACTAGCGCTTTGTCTGTCATCACGTCGGCTATGGGTTGATCTTCAACGACTGTGTCGCCTTCTTTCACCAGCCATTCAACGAGCTCACATTCAACAACGCCTTCACCAATGTCCGGCAAAATAAAATCTTTAATCATACCGGACTCCTAGAAGGTCACTGATGCTTTGATGGCTTCAAAGGTCTTAAGCGCATCGGGCATATATTCTTTTTCATGGACGAGCGGATACGGTGTATCCAAACCACACACTCGGCTGATGGGCGATTCAAGATATAAGAAACACTCCTGTTGAATCGTTGCCGCGATTTCCCCCGCAAAGCCACCCGTTAGCGGCGCTTCATGGTTGATAAGCAGTCGTCCCGTCTTTTTAACTGAATCGGCGATGGTATTTACATCCCAAGGCGCTAAGGTGCGAAGATCGATAACTTCACAGGAAATCCCTTCTTTAGCGGCCATGTCGGCGGCTTTTTCAAGAATTTCCATTTGTGCGCCCCAAGCAACTAGCGTGATGTCTTTACCTTCACGAACCACTTCGGCTTTGCCCAGTTCAATTTCATAGTCGCCCGCGGGCACTTCACCCACGGATGCACGGTACAAACGCTTAGGCTCAAAAAATACCACAGGGTTTTTATCGCGGATTGACGCTAATAATAATCCCTTTGCCTGCTCAGGATTACGCGGCACCACCACTTTTAAGCCTGGGGTTTGGGTAAAATAGGCTTCGGGTGACTGGGAGTGATAATGACCGCCGGCAATACCGCCACCGTAGGGTGTACGGAACACTAAACTGCCCACATTGAACTCATTACCACTGCGGTAACGGAACTTGGCGGCTTCGTTGACGATTTGATCAAATGCCGGGAAGATATAATCGGCAAATTGGATTTCGGCCACTGCTGTCATGCCATTGGAGGCTAAACCGTTAGCAAAACCGGCAATACCTTGCTCTGTCAGCGGGGTGTTAAAGCAGCGATCACGGCCAAATTTTTCTTGAAGCCCTGAAGTGGCACGAAATACTCCGCCAAAATGGCCCACATCTTCACCAAACACCACCATGCGCTCATCGGCTTGCATGGCGATCGACAAGGCCTCATTGACGGCCTGTAACATATTCATTTCTGCCACGGCTTATAGTCTCCCTGCACTTTTTGGATAGGCTTGCGGATATTTTTTGATGTGTTCTTTAAGATCGCTGAGTTGTTTTTTCAGTGCAGGCGTTGGCTTGTCGTACACATCTTCAATGATTTCATCCAGCATAGGCACAGGAATTTTTTCAGCCACTTTTACCGCAGCCAATACTTCTTCACGATATTTTTCATGCAGTTTCACATCATCCGCTTCAGCTAACCAACCTTTATTGATAAGCCATAACTTGAAACGTTTCACCGGATCGTGTTGTTGCCATTTCGCTTCTTCATCTTTAGAGCGATAGCCAGATGGGTCGTCCGATGATGAATGTGCACCAAGGCGATAGGTCATAGCTTCAATCAACACAGGCACATTGTGCTCAATCGCATAGGCGCGAGCTTGTTGGGTTGCGGCTAAGACGGCGAGCATATCGTTACCATCGACACGGATAGTGTGCATACCATAACCGACACCGCGACTGGCGATACCGTTACCGGCAAACTGCTCTTCGGTTGGGGTTGAAATGGCATAACCGTTGTTACGGCAGAAGAAAATCACTGGGCATTTTAATACCGCCGCCATGTTGAGACCCGCATGGAAGTCCCCTTCTGACGCAGCCCCTTCACCAAAGTAACACACGGCGACATTACGCTTGCCCTGCATCTTCAAGCTGTAACCCACGCCTGTCGCCTGGGGAATTTGCGTTGCCAGTGGCGATGAAATGGTTTGATAGTTGAGCGCCGCACAGCCGTAATGGATCGGCATTTGGCGACCTTTACCGAGATCTTTCTCATTACTAAACATCTGATTCATAAACTGTTCAGTGGTAAAACCGCGGTAACGCAGCGCCGCATGTTCGCGATATTGCGCGAGGATAACATCCCCTTGATCGAGTGCTGCAACACTGCCAACAATCGCCGCCTCTTCACCCGTACAAGTCATGTAGAAGCTGATGCGCCCTTGACGTTGGGCACCTAACATACGTTCATCGAGTACCCGAGTGAACACACAGGTATCGTAAATTTTGGTGGCTAAGGCTTCATCTATCACAGGCAAAACCGCGGTTTCATAGGTAGTGCCATCGGCCTGTAGAATTCTCAGGATAGGAATGTGAAGCGATGCCTTATCCAAGAAGCCGACACGGTGCACTGTATCAGTGTTGAGTGTTGCTTTGCTCATATTGTGCTCTTGTTATCTCGTTACGCCGCAAAAGATTTGCGGCGCCTAATTTATACGAATATGCCGGACGAACATTACGTTAACGTAAACTACCTATCAACCGTTGGCACAGTTCGAACCGCAAGTTATCCCCGGATTGCATGTATATATTGCTTTACAACCTTAGCGAACGTTCGGATTGACTGCGGGGATCAGGCAAATCACGGTTCGATTACCAATAGGCACCTTAGCATTGGGAAATACTATGGCTTCAAATTCTTGTTCTACTTTGATTTCTTGCCCACCTTCCCGCGCTAGCACAAAGCCCCTAGGGAAAGATCTGAAATTTTCGACATCGGTGGCGAAGGTAAATTCAAAATCATCGAAATGTTTATTGATGACGCGGCACACTTGATACAAGTTAACTTTATCGGCATCAAATACATCCAGCTCCAACGGCTTAGCAGTGATCAAGCGCATAAACATCTCTTGGGCGGCAATAAAACGCGTCATATCGTTTTGTCCCATGGGATAGACCTTGCCTAACTCAATGGTAAAAGCGTCGGCGCCGTACTGCTCCGAAGAAAAATAGCTAAAGGTCGTGGTGGGTTCATGGTGAAACAGCACAGTATCCACGCCACTTGCCGCTAAAAACATGATTTGCTCGCCGCTAAAGGCGCGGCCCGGACGATAGGGATAAATGGCAAACTTTTCATGCTTTGAAGCGCGCATCGCCGTGTGTAAGTCGTAGTGAATACGATGCCGACCTTCTGCCACTGCGGTAAAAAATCTGTCCACATAGGCTTCAAGCTTTTTCGCCCGCACCCGTTCTGGATTGACTAAGCCCGGTGGATTGGAATGTTCGCCGCTAAAGAGGCGATTCATGTTCTCGTCAATAATTCGGGTGCCGTTGTTGATGGCTAATGGGTTGCCGATAAGAAATAGCGTGCGCTGCTTAGCGATGATTTTTTGCTGGAGAAGCTGTTTGATTAAGGTATTACAGAGTTCAATCGGGGCGGTTTCATTACCATGGACACCGCAGGAGAGGATAATATCTTTACCTTCGCTTTGGGCAGGCTCAAAGACAATCACCCCCGTGTCCCATACTTCCACTCGGGTATGATCCCCCAGTGTAAAGCTGAATTCATCGCCGAGGCACTCGGGATTGGCGAGGGTCAAGGCTAAAAAATCCTTTGAATCTAACAGAGCTTGTAACACAGAATTCTCCTTATAATGGTGTGCTAAAGGTCAGTATTCAGTTCAATAAAACTCAGTATCAAGTGCAACAAAACCGTGCATGACGGCCATTGGCAGTACTCACCTTTAAAAGCGCATCAATACTAACACAAGTTTTTAGGGCGTATCTCGGTCATTCTGGTCATACAACTGAATTTTGAAGTAAAAAACTTAGCTAACTAAGTTGATAACAAAAGCTCAGCGGATCGGTGGCAGCGTTCAGTATGGGATAAATTTTCATTTCGATACTTGCTTTTAGGCAGGAGATTAATCACAATCCTTAGCCATCTAGACTTCTATTGGATTTAATTATGGCGTTAGCAACCTTTGGTGCCGGGTGTTTCTGGGGCGTAGAGTATTTTTTTAGGCAAGTAAACGGCGTATTGAATGCCACCTGCGGATATATGGGCGGCAATAACGCTGCTACCACCTATGAAGAAGTAAAAAAAGGCAACACGGGCCATGCCGAAGTCGTGCAAGTGGAATTTGATCCCGCTGTTGTCAGCTATGAAGACTTACTCGAGGTGTTTTGGAAAAACCACAACCCCACTAGCCTGAACATGCAAGGCGGCGATATTGGTACTCAGTATCGCAGTACCATTTTCTTCCACGACCGTGAACAAAAAGCCATTGCCGAGGCATCCAAACTTGCCTTTGCCCGTTCTGGCCGTTGGGGACTGCGCCATATAGTGACTGAGATAGTGCCACTACAGCAATTCCATGTGGCGGAGGAATACCATCAAAATTATATTGATAAGAACAACTTACCCAGTTGCCATATCGAGTACTAATCTTAGCGATTTAGTTTAAGCCATAGCGATTTCAGCTTAAAACGGCATAAAATAAAAAACGCACTCACGGCTTAACATGGGTGCGTTTTTTTATCTCTCAAAAGCTCACTTTTATCTCTGAAAAACCCACTTAAGCGTTTAGCGCCTTATCAATTAATGCCTGCGCATCCTTAATGATCTCAGCTAAATGCTGCTCGCTAATAAAGCTTTCACCGTAGATCTTAAATAAGGCTTCGGTACCCGATGGACGCGCGGCAAACCAACCGTTGGCCGTCGTCACTTTAATGCCCCCAATCGATGCATTGTTGCCCGGTGCATGGGTTAACACAGCTACAATCTTCTCACCCGCAAGTTCAGTTGCGTTTAAGGTATCGGCATTGAGTTTGGCAAATTTGGCTTTATTTTCAAGGCTAATCGGGCTATCAATACGCTTATAATAACTTTGGCCAAATTGGGCGACTAATTCCTGATGACGTTGCCCCGGGGTTTTCCCCGTGACCGCGAGCATTTCTGCGGCCAAAAGCACCAGAATAAAACCGTCCTTATCGGTGCACCAAGTACTGCCATCACGACGTAGGAATGCCGCTCCCGCACTCTCTTCACCGCCAAAGGCGATTGTGGCTTCGGCTAAACCATCGACAAACCACTTAAAGCCCACAGGCACTTCGAGCAATTTTTTACCGTGGAAGGCACAAATCTTGTCGATAAGCGCGCTCGATACCAGCGTTTTACCAATGGCTAAGCTATCGCTCCAATTCGGTCTATGGGTCAGCAGGTAATCAATCGCCACCGCTAAATAGTGATTTGGATCCATCAAGCCCGTACCTGGGCAGACGATGCCGTGTCTGTCGTAGTCGGGATCATTTCCAACACATAAATCGAAGGAATCTTTGTAGGCGAGTAAACCGGCCATCGCATAGGGAGACGAGCAATCCATGCGGATTTTGCCGTCCTTATCCAGTGGCATAAAGCTAAAACTTGGGTCGACTTTATCATTCACTAAGGTGATATCAATGCCATAGTGCTTAGCAATCGGCGCCCAATAATGGATACCCGAGCCGCCTAATGGATCGACGCCCAGTTTAAGCTTAGCTTTCGCGATGGCTTGCATATCAATCACATTTTCTAAATCGGCAACATAGGGGCTGATTAAATCGATGGCATGCACATAGCCCGAAGTCAGTGCATCGGCATAGGCGAGTTTATTCACGCCCTTAAGCTCGGCGCGTAGATAATCATTGGCGCGCGCTTCAATCCACGCGGTGATATTGCCTTCGGCTGGACCGCCATGGGGAGGATTATATTTAATCCCACCATCCTGTGGCGGATTATGGGACGGCGTGATGATCAAACCATCGGACAAGGCGGCACCATTGATATTGGCCTCACGATTAGCGCAAATCACCCCATGGGAAACCACGGGTGTTGGCGTAAAACCATCGTTTTCTTGGATGCGCACTGTCACTTTATTTGCGGCCAAGACTTCAATCGCAGAGACATAAGCGGCGTAGGATAAGGCATGGGTATCTATCCCAAGAAACAGCGGCCCATCGATATTCACCGATTGGCGATAGTCCACCACAGCTTGGGTAATGGCCAAGATATGATCTTGGTTAAAGCTCCCCAAAAAAGCACTGCCGCGGTGGCCCGAAGTGCCAAACGCTACCCGTTGCCCGGCATCATCCACATTGGGCTTGATGCTGTAATAATGGCTCATCAGTTTTGGAATATTCACCAGATCCGTCTGATTTGCGGTTTGTCCTGCCCGTTGATGTATTGCCACCTGATCCTCTCCTACTGGAAAATCGGTTAAATAGTGTGAAACGCCCTGTAATTGCGGCGCTGATCAATCTTATACGCGTTCGGCGATAGTGCTAGCGACTTGTGCATCGCAGCCGAATTGCACTAACACTTCCGATAAAATAGCGCGTTTTTTCGCGGTATTGTTATTTGTGGTCACCCAAAAGCCGCTGCTGCCGATTTCCTTCGGATTCGCCGAGGGACTCGCCTGCAGTAACTCTTCACGTGAACGGGCAAAATAGAGGCGATCGCGGCCTTGGATCAGCAGGATCTGTGGAAATGCCACTTGGCTTTGCTGATACAAACTCTCGAGTAAAAATAAGAAACGGCCAACGGCCCCTTTTTGCAGTGATAATCTGTGTTCATCCACTAGGCTGGTAAAATCCGCCACTGAGGGGGTTATCTCTTGCACTTCAACGTTTGGAGCGAGGGGCTCAACTTCCAAACTAGGCTGACTGATAGCCTTTGGCTCGGCTTGCTCAACCGCATTGACGGACAGGCCGAGTAATCGACGAAGAATGTCAGAGGCGCTCTCACCAATGCGTTCTGTTTTGCTGGCAATATGACGATAGAGCTCTTCATCCACTTCGATATATTTCATAACCTTATTATCCTTTGTTATTCGATAGGCATAACCGAAAAAAGTGTACCGCGGGCGATCCTCGCAAAAGGATCGTTGCGATCGCCCCCCAGTGTATCTATCTCTATCAATCTGATAAAGCATCATTAATCTAAAAATGCGTGAAATCGCACATCAAATTATCACAACGCAGGTAATCGCTGAAAAAGCAGCCAAGTTCGGCATTATCCGAGGGCAAAAACCGCAGCACACTTGTCAAACTAAAGGCATTAGGGGCACAATCCGCAAAACTTTTTGCACCATAGCACAGGTAACTCCATGAATTTTGTAACCTCAGGTCAAGGAGAGGCTGTCCTCCTTATCCATGGACTATTCGGCAATCTCGATAATCTTAAGGGCCTAGGCCAAGTCCTCGAAGCCAATCACCAGGTTATCCGCATCGATGTGCCGAATCACGGTTTAAGTGAACATTGGGCGCACATGGATTACCCAAGCTTAGCTAAGGCCATGATTAATTTATTGGATCAATGCCAAATCGAGCGCGCCCATATCGTCGGCCATTCCATGGGGGGCAAGATTGCCATGGCCACCGCCCTTGCCTATCCAGAACGTATCATCAGCATGGTGGCGGCCGATATCGCGCCTGTGGCCTATGAGCCAAGGCACGACATAGTGTTTGCGGCCCTAGAAAGTCTGCCATTAGAAGGCCATACCGATCGCCGTTTTGCCTTGGCCCATTTAACCCATAGTGGCATTGATGAAGCGACAGCCCAATTTCTCCTCAAAAACCTGCAACGGACTGAGGCAGGCTTTCGCTGGAAAATGAACTTAAGCGGTTTAAAAGCTTGTTATCCCAACATTATTGGTTGGCATAACCAGGGGGGAGAAAGTAGCCAAGTTTACCAGGGGCCCAGTCTCTTTATCCGTGGAGGGGAATCTAACTATGTCACTGGCGAACATAGAAATGCCATCATGGCGCAATTTCCATCGGCCCAGGCGAAAACCCTCGAAGGTTGCGGCCATTGGTTACATGCACAAAAACCCGCCATATTTAACCGAATTGTGTCTGAATTTATTGACAAACAAGCAATGTAAATGACAAGGAACCCTGACCTAAATCATATAGCAGCCGCCATCTTGTTGTGATATATTCGCGCCTCTTTTAGCCTTAGAAGACTCTAGAGGACTAAGAAAGTATGTTATCTCAGTACATGGAACAAATTGAAGCCATTGGCCTGAACCTGTTTTTTGCAGCGATATTTTTCTTTATCGGCATGGCCATCCATGATGTGCTCAAACAGGGTAATGTGCCTAAATTTGGTCGATTTATTGTTTGGTTAGTGTTATTTCTCGGCTGCGCCGGGTTTATTGCAAAAGGTATTATCCAGATGTCCTGGGAAGGCTCAGGGATCGGTTAAACAATAAGAACATGGCAAAAGAAGCAACAGACAGAACCACCATTGACCTTTTTGCCAATGAAAAGCGCCGGGGCCGCCCACGTAGCAATCCTTTGTCCCGTAGCCAACAGCTCAAGGTCAATAAGCGCAACCAGATCCAGCGGGATAAAGCCAAAGGATTAAAGCGAATAGAGTTAAAGGTGTCACAAGATTTGTATGACGCCTTGAATGAGCAGGCATTGGCCAGTAACATCAGCCGTAGCCAGTTAATCGAATTTATTCTTCAGCAACAAATTGAATGCTGAACAATCAATACCAGCAAGATTAACATATAAGTGAACTAGATATTAAAGGATAGACAATGGCAACTGTAGGTCTTTTTTTCGGTAGCGACACAGGCAACACCGAAGCTGTCGCCAAGATGATCCAGAAAAAACTGGGTAAAAAAATGGTTGAGGTGAAAGATATCGCCAAGAGCACCAAAGAACAGATCGCAGAATATGACCTGCTGCTGTTCGGCATCCCAACCTGGTATTATGGCGAAGCCCAATGCGACTGGGATGATTTTTTCCCAGAGCTTGAGCAAATCGATTTCACCGACAAACTTGTCGCCATTTTTGGTTGTGGTGACCAAGAAGACTACGCCGAGTATTTCCTGGATGCCATGGGCATGGTAGGCGATATCGTTCAGGCTCGCGGCGGCATTATCATCGGCCATTGGCCAACGGCGGGATACAACTTCGAAGCCTCTAAGGGCCAAGTCGATGACGACCATTTTATCGGTTTAGGTATCGATGAAGATCGTCAACCAGAGCTGACCGAAGAACGTGTCGATGCTTGGGTTAAGCAAATTTACGAAGAAATGTGCTTAGCTGAATTAGAAGATTAATTTGCCTAACCATTCGATTAAAGCGGCCTTGACGCCGCTTTTTTTATGCATCGCCATAGAGAATCGACTCGTTCCACCACTGATAACGACATAGCATACACATGATGACTACGCCCCACTCCAATCATTGGGATATCTTTTGCACCGTCGTTGATAACTACGGCGATATTGGCGTAACTTGGCGTTTGGCCAAACAAATTGCCAATGAGTATCAGATCCCCGTTAATTTGTGGGTCGACGATCTGATGAGCTTCTCCCATATATTACCGGCACTCGATCCGCTAAAAGCCACTCAAACTTTTAATGGCGTGAATATTATTCATTGGACTAAGCCTTTACCCATAGCGTTTGTCGCTGGTTCTGTGATCATCGAGGCCTTTGCTTGTGAATTACCCGAACAAGTAAAAAGCCAACTGGAGCATTTACATCAAGCAGACCCCAAATCTGTGCCTATCTGGTTGAATTTAGAGTATTTAAGTGCCGAAGATTGGGTAGAAGGTTGCCATGGTTTGCCTTCACTACAGGCCAGTGGTTTAAAGAAATATTTCTACTTTCCAGGTTTTAGCGCTAAAACCGGTGGGCTCATTTGCGAGCAAGAGTTGTTTGCCGAGCGTGATGCCTGGCAAGCGGACACTGCCAATAAATTACAGCTTTTTAGTCAGCTAGGCCTGAAGGGGATTGAGGCTCGAGATACTGTGATTAGCATCTTCAGCTATGAGACCGAGGCCCTGCCGGCGTTATGCGAGTTATGGCAGCAATCGGCCGAAAAAATCCATGCGCTGATCCCTAAGGGGCGTAGCTTAAACAGCCTGACGCATCTACTCCCCTGTGAAATTGTCGCCCTAGTGCCGGGCCAACAGATAGTTCATGGCAATTTGACGCTGCATATTTTGCCTATGACAGATCAACAGGGGTTCGATCGCCTGCTCTGGAGCTGTGATTTTAATATCGTGCGCGGTGAAGACTCTTTTTTACGCGCCCAATGGGCCGCAAAACCCTTCATTTGGCATATTTATCCCCAAGAAGATGATTATCACCTCGTAAAATTAGAAGCTTTTCTCAAACTTTACTGCGATAATCTGCCACCTAAAATTGCGGGTTATTGGTCTGAATTGAATCTTGCGTTCAACCAAGCACAGCAATCGGCCGTGAGTCTTCACTGGCAAAACCTTAATCCTGTTAATTTGCCCTTGTTGCACCATGCTAAACAATGGCCAATTAATGCATTAAATGCTGCAGATCTCGCTACTCGACTAGTCCAGTTCGTTAAAAACAGCTAAGATACTGCGCGAAAACAGAAAAATCTAAATATAGGAAATAGTGTAATGAAAACTGCTCATGAAATCCGTCCTGGTAACGTGATCATGTTAGATGGCAGCCCATGGGTTGTGCAGAAAACTGAAACAACTCGTTCTGGCCGTAACGCTGCTATCGTTAAGTTAAAGTTGAAAAACTTACTGCTTAACTCTGGTACTGAAACGACTTTCAAAGGTGAAGATAAGTTAGAAGACATCATCTTAGATCGTCTTGACTGTACTTATTCTTACTTTGCTGATCCTATGTTTGTATTCATGGATGCTGAGTACAACCAATATGACGTAGAAGCTGAAAACCTAGGTGATGCAGCGGCTTATATCGTTGACGGTATGGAAGAAACTTGCCAAGTGACTTTCTATGATGGTAAAGCTATCTCCGTTGAAATGCCAACCACTATCGTACGTGAAGTGATCTACACTGAGCCTTCAGCTCGTGGCGATACTTCAGGTAAAGTGATGAAGCCAGCGACTATCACTGGCGGCGGCACAATCAGCGTTGCTGACTTCGTAAAAGTTGGCGACAAGATTGAAATCGACACTCGTACTGGTGAATTCAAGAAGCGCGTATAATCGCCCTTCCTGTTTCCAGACGAAGAAAAGCCAGTGCAAGCACTGGCTTTTTTGTCGCTATTTTTTAGCAAGGCATATAGAGGACCTAGTACTTAGCTGATTAAAGGACATTTTCTTATCAACAAAAGCATTAGCATTGCGGCCCTAAGAAACGTCGCTCCCACGCCCCTATCTCACTCAAATAACTTTGAAACTCAATCTCCTTCACCGACACAAAGCCCGTGACAAAATCATCGCCGAGTAAACGTCTTGCCGAGCCACTTTGGCGCATTTGAGTTAACGCGGCTAAGAAAGTAGGCGCGAGATCATGGCTGCTCTCATAGGCGCTACCGGTTTCTGGCGCGCTTGGTGCGAGTTTTTCTTCCATTCCCGCAAGACCCGCAGCCAAAGATGCGGCAATCATCAGATACGGATTGGCATCGGCGCCCGCAATACGATTCTCCACCCGTCTCGCCACCGGAGCACTCAATGGCACACGTAAGCCCGTAGTGCGATTATCAACGCCCCAGCTTAAATTAATCGGCGCTTGACTACCGGAAATATATCGTCTGAAGGAATTAATATTAGGCGCGAATAACAACATCAAATCAGGCAGATACTTCTGTAATCCACCGATATAATGATGGAAACGTTCACTGTCGCTGCCGTCCGCATGGCTGAATATATTATTGCCTTTATCATCCACCACACTTTGGTGTAAATGCATAGAACTGCCGGGTTGACCCGCTATGGGTTTCGCCATGAAAATCGCATTCAAGCCATGTTTAATCGCGATTTCCTTCGCGGCATATTTAAACATAAAGGCCTGATCTGCAAGGGCGAGTGGATCGCCATGCACTAAATTAATTTCATATTGCGAGAGCCCCATCTCATGGATCCAAGTATCTCCCTTGATCCCTATCGCATCGATGGCAGCATTAAACTCATCCCAAAATGGCGCGAGTTCATTGAGCATATTCATGCTAAACGCGGATTGTCCATTTTCGGCTCGGCCACTTTTTGACATGGGCGCCTGATACGGCGCACTGGGATCGGTATTAGCCTCCGTAAGATAAAACTCAATCTCAGGGGCGACCACGGGCGTGAGTCCGAGTTTTTGGTAGCGGGCCAGCACATTTTTTAAAATGGATCGCGGCGCAAATGGGCATAAATTGCCATCGAGCAACACACAGTCATGGATAGCAAATGCCCGCGGCACTGTGCTCCAGGGGACCATTTTTAGGGTACTGTAATCCGGGACTAATAGGAGATCGGGATCGGCATCGGGAAAGATGGGATCGTAGGAATACTCCCCAGTAATCGCCTGCATCGAAATCGCTTGGGCAATGCGCAGCTCTGCCCCCTTAGCAAAGCTTCGGGCTGGCATCAGCTTCCCCCTCGGATAGCCAGAAATATCAGGGAATAAACATTCGACATCACGTATTGTACCGTGCTGGAAAAACGCAGTAAGAAGGGTTGAGTCCATTTGATCCGTTGGCCGCTAATGTTGAAAATAACACCATGAAGGATGCAGAGTATAATCAGGCTTGCTGTTGAAAAGCTATATAGCGAACACAATAAATGTAAAATATAAATGACAAAATCGTAAAATATAATTTGACAATAACAGCATCTAGTCGCTATGCGTTTAATCGCGTTAATCCTAGTTCAAGCCTAGCGACTCTCCACTATTCACTATCACCATCCACTCACCTTTTAGCCACTTTAACCGCTGAACCAAGTGACAGCAGACATAAAAAAACCAGCCGCAGCTGGTTTCTTATTCTAAACATGAAAGTTTTTACGCAATCACGATAAAGCCGATAAACGCCAGTACAGCAGCAATAAGCGCATAGGGCAACTGAGTCACCGCATGGCTCACTAAGTTACAACCTGAGCCCTGCGCCGCCAATACGGTTGAGTCAGAGTAGAAGCACGCTTGGCTACCAAATGATGATGCCGACAACAGTGCACCGATCACTAAGGGGATATCCGCCCCAACCGATTGCGCTAATGGCATCACGATTGGAATGGTCACCGCAAAAATACCCCAGCTCGATCCAGTGGCAAATGCGAGAATTGCCATGGATAAGAACACCACTGCAGGCAGCAACTTAGGCGTCATAAAGGGGCTTAAGGATTCAATCACGTACTGGGGTAGTAATAACTGATCGCACACGTCTTTAAAAACGAACGCGGCAATTACAGTCCCAATGGCGGGTAACATGCTCTTAAAGCCATCGATCATTTGATCCATCATCTCGGATAATGGCATCAAACGCTGCACCGCATAATAAGGCAGTGTGATCACTAAGGTCGCTAATAGCCCCTTCCACACATCGATATCGAAATACACGGTAAAGGCAACCAGCAACAGGATAGGGACGAGGAAGTTGTGCAATTTGCCCTGGTTGTCGGCATGCTTAAACTCTTCTTCGATAGCAGCAATGGCATATTCGTCTGAGGTTTGCACTTGGTCAAAATCGACCTGCGCCTGTGCAGGTTCACCCTGGGCCGCACGAAGCTGCGCCGTTTTCATTGGGCCAATGGCGGGCACTATGCCTAATACCACCAGTAGTACCATAGCTACGGCTAACCAAGCATAAAGCATGTATGGGATAGCCTGCATGTAAACGCTAATGCCCTGACCTTCCGCTGCCACGCCGTTATCGACCAGCAAGCCACCAAAGAATACCGCCCAGGTCGATAGGGGCACTAACACACACACGGGCGCAGCAGTCGAATCGACAACATAGGCAAGCATTTCACGGGACACCTTAAACTTATCCGTGACACGCTTCATGGTTTCACCCACGGTCAGTGCATTGAGATAATCATCGATAAAAATCACAATGCCGAGGATAAAGGTCATAAACAGGGAGGATCTAGGCCCGTTAGCAAATTTAAGTGCATTACGGCCAAACGCCAGCGCGCCGCCAGTACGCACTAACAGCGCGATTAAGGCACCAAAACAGCCACAGACTAAAATCAACCAACCAATGGTTTCATCGGCCATGACTTTTAAAGAGACACTGGCAAAATTATTTAACACTTGGGCAGGGTCGAGTAACAGAAAACCCGTTACCGCACCGATGATCAGGGACAAAATGGGGCGGCGTAACCAAATAGCTAGCACCAAGACCACCAAAGGTGGAATAAGACTTAACGCTGTCGGTTCAGACATGCACTTAGGTCCTCTAAATAAGTCGCCTAAAAGGCAAAAGTTTTTAGAACAGCGCCTGAAATCACCTCGATACAGAGCGCCAACACAGCTGCTTCATGATGACCCTGCTGATAAAACCCGCTAAAAGCTTGCTATCTGAGGTGCCTTGCCAAAAACATCGCGCAGAAAATAAAGCGCATCGAATATTGAGTCAACTATAAATTTATTCTAAGGGAAAATAATTTTCCCGCCCCATCCAATAAAAATAGTAACAATATGATATTAAACACATTTAATTAAAAACAAGCAAAAGACCACTCGGTAGCAGATGCTTAATAAGCATTCAGTTAATTTGCCTAATTATCAATATAGACTCGAACGTGGCGTTATCCCAATTTATTAAAAAAGTGTTAAATAAAATCAGTGAGTAAGATCTATCCGTTCAACAACTATCCTCACGCGTTATCTCTGTGCAATAACCCGCCATATAGCAGTTAATGCAAAAGTCATTTCAGCCTTATATCGCGCAATATTTAGAATTTAAAACTTGTATCTATTTCATTAATTGGCTGTTAAAGCATATTTAACTAAGCTTTTTTATGAAAAAAAGTGGCAATCTGTGCTTTAGTCCTCTTCCTTAACCGATAAAATTTCGTTATGGTGCGCTAACTTAAGCCAAAATTAACTGCATGTTTCGAGGTGTAAATGCGCCCTATCATCAAATCCAACAAGCTGGATAGCGTTTGCTATGACATCCGCGGCCCAGTGCACAAGGAAGCCAGACGTTTAGAAGACGAGGGTCATCGGATCCTCAAACTTAACATTGGTAATCCGGCCCCCTTCGGTTTCGAAGCGCCGGAAGAAATTGTGCGCGATGTGATCCTTAATTTACCCAGTGCCCAAGGCTACTGTGAGTCAAAAGGATTATTCTCTGCCCGCAAGGCCATAGTGCAGCATTATCAAGCCCAAGGAATTTTTGGTGTCGATATCGAAGATATCTATATAGGTAACGGCGTGTCTGAACTTATTATGATGGCCATGCAAGGCTTGTTGAATACCGATGATGAGATCTTAATCCCCTCACCCGATTATCCGCTGTGGACGGCGGCGGCCAACCTTGCGGGCGGCAAAGCCGTGCATTACCGCTGCGATGAAGAAGCAGATTGGTTCCCCGATCTCAACGACATTAAAAGCAAAATTTCATCGCGTACTCGCGGCATAGTGCTGATTAACCCGAACAATCCAACGGGAGCGGTATACAGCAGAGAATTGCTGCTGCAAGTGGTTGAACTTTGTCGTCAACACGATTTGATCCTGTTTGCCGATGAAATTTACGACAAAATTTTATACGACGAAGCTAAACATATTCCGGCGGCCAGCCTGTCTGACGATATTTTAACTGTCACTTTTAATGGGCTATCTAAGGCTTATCGCGTTGCCGGATTTCGTGTCGGTTGGATGATGTTATCGGGCAATCTTAAGGCCGCTAAAAGTTACATCGAAGGCTTAGAGATGCTGTCCTCGATGCGCCTGTGTGCAAACGTGCCCAATCAACATGCGATTCAAACGGCCCTTGGCGGTTACCAGAGTATTAATGAGCTTATTTTGCCTAATGGCCGGCTTACTGTGCAAAGGGATGCCTGTTATGAGCTGCTCAACCAAATTCCAGGCGTGAGTGTGAAAAAACCTAAAGGTGCACTCTATGCTTTCCCAAAACTGGATATGAAAAAATTCAATCTGCGGGATGATGAGCGTTTAGTGCTGGATTTACTCAGGGAAAAGAAAATCCTGTTAGTCCACGGCAGCGCCTTTAACTGGCCTGAGCCCGATCATTTACGTGTGGTATTCTTACCCTATAAGGAAGATCTCACTAAAGCGCTGACCGAGTTTGGTGCATTCCTTGAGACCTATCGACAATAGTCAATGGTAAGCTAACGGTTGGTCTGTAAAGCGATCCTTGCGATCGCTTTATTTTTTGCCTTTTTCATAAAATCCCTAGGATTTGCGCTCACTTGTCGTTCATGGCTGTGATAGTCTAAGCCAACAATAACGTTAAATCTGCCCTAATAGATTTAAGTGATTTTCATTGCAGATCATGACGTTATCCAGTTAACTTAATAGAAGGATCACTATGAGCCACCTATTTGCCCATTTAGCTCGGATGAAACTCATTCAACGCTGGCCCTTGATGTACAATGTACGCCCTGAGAATGTACAAGAACATTCATTGCAGGTTGCTATGGTTGCCCATGCACTCGTCATCATTAGCAATAAAAAGTTTGGCACGACGCTCGATCCCCACCAAGCCACAAGTCTGGCGATTTTTCACGATGCCAGTGAGATCCTGACGGGCGACTTACCGACACCGGTGAAATACTTCAATAAAGAGATTGAGGCCGAGTATAAAAAAATCGAGGCCATTGCCGAGCAACGTATGTTGGATATGGTGCCGGAGGAGTTTAAAGAGGATTATCGCAGCCTATTTATCAGCAATTACACCGATCCCGTTTACAAAACCATAGTGAAATCCGCCGATACTTTATGTGCTTACCTTAAATGCCTAGAGGAAAATCGCGCCGGTAATACCGAGTTTAATACCGCCCGTAAACGCCTAGAGGCCATGCTCGCCGCCAATGCCGATCCCGCGGTGAAATACTTTATGGATTGTTTTGTCCCGAGTTTTACCCTGAATTTGGACGAAATAAACAAGATGCTTTGATTTGCTACTGCCGTTAGGAATACCTATGACTTCAAGTGTTTGGCAAGAACGCCGCCATGGCGAAGATAAACAAAGGCGCAACGATCACCGCAGTCCCTACCAAAGAGACCGGGCGCGTATCCTACACTCCGCCGCCTTTCGTCGTCTGCAAGCAAAAACCCAAGTGCTCGGTGTGGGCATGAATGACTTCTATCGTACTCGTTTAACCCATTCGCTCGAAGTTTCGCAAATTGGTACGGGGATCGCCGCCCAGTTAATCCGTAAATATCCAGAGCATAAACCCCTATTAGACTCCATGAGCCTGCTGGAAGCCTTATGCCTTGCCCATGATATTGGCCATCCGCCCTTTGGCCACGGTGGTGAAGTGGCATTGAATTACATGATGCGCGACCATGGCGGCTTCGAAGGCAATGGCCAAACCTTGCGCATTTTATCTAAGCTTGAGCCATATACCTTAGATTTTGGAATGAATCTCTGCCGCCGCACTATGCTGGGGATTTTGAAATACCCAGCACCGCGCTCGCAGCTATTTGTCCCATGTGAGCATACTGAGATCACCAGCCACAGACAGCTTAAGCCATCACAATGGCCCCCCGTAAAGGGCATTTTCGACGACGATAATGACATTTTTGCCTGGGTGCTTGAGCCCTTATCAGAGTCGGATAGAGCGCGTTTTACTTCGGCCCAGCAAAGCTCTCATCCGGCCCTGCACCACTATCCACATCTGCGAACCCAGTTTAAATCCTTCGACTGCTCGATTATGGAATTGGCGGACGATATCGCCTATGCGGTGCATGATCTTGAAGACGCAATCGTGATGGGAATAGTCACAGCATCCCAATGGCAGCAGGATGTCGCCCCGACACTGACCCACAGCAATGATGCTTGGATAAAACAGGAGCTAGCCGATATTGGCAAAAAACTGTTTTCCCATGAGCATCACCTGCGTAAAGATGCCATAGGCACCTTAGTCAATGGGTTTGTCACGGCCATTATCATTACCGAAGATCCGGCTTTCGAAGAACCTTTACTGCGCTTTAATGCCAACCTTGAACCGGAATTTGCCATTGCGCTCAATGTACTTAAGCAATTGGTATATAAATACGTTATCCGTAAACCTGAAATGCAAATGCTCGAATATAAGGGCCAGCAGATTGTGATGGGATTATTTGAGGCTTTTGCTTCCGATCCCGAACGTTTATTGCCGCTGAACACCCAAGAGCGCTGGCGCGAAAGTGAGCAACAGGGTTTAAACAGTCACAGGGTATTGGCGGACTATATTTCGGGGATGACGGATGAATTTGCAGGGCGACTATATCAGCAGCTATTTAGCCCCAAAGCGGGTTCGAATATTGAATTGAGTAAGGAAATGTAGGCAAGCAACATTGAGTTAGCCAACTTTTATAAAAGCCTGACTTTCGATAGTGCCAGCGATCACAGCCATTCTTTATCACCATATGAAAAGACAAAAAACCACCTCGGGGTGGTTTTTTATTTTTGCTATTTCGAGCTCGGCTTATAAAGCGCCAATGGCATCTTTACAAAGCTGAGTGATACGGTCCCAATCACCCTGCTCCATTGCATCCGTCGGTGCTATCCAGCTACCACCAATACAATCGACATTTTTAAGGGCTAAATAATCTTTATAGCTGCTTGGCGTAATGCCACCCGTTGGGCAGAAGCGAATATCCGCGAGTGGGCCAGAAAAGGCTTTCAGTGCATCCACACCGCCCGAGGCTTCCGCCGGGAAAAATTTAAAGTGGGTGTAACCGAGCGCCATTCCAGCCATCACCTCTGAAATACTGGCAACACCTGGAATTAAAGGAATTGGCCCCTGCATCCCCGCTTTAAGCAATTCAACCGTGGCACCCGGTGTGATAATAAACTGCGCGCCAGCGGCAATGGCTTGCTCGAGTTGGGCTTCATTTAAAATGGTTCCCGCACCGACTAAGGCCTCTGGTACTTCCTTAGCAATTTTAGTAATAGCTTCAAGGGCGCATGGGGTGCGTAAAGTGACCTCTAACACGCTGATCCCGCCGGCAACCAGTGCTTTAGCGAGTGGTACTGCATGCTCTATTTTGTTAATCACCATCACAGGAACAATAGGGCTGCGTTTAAAAATATCTTGCGGTTGTAATGACCAGTTATTCTCAAGCATTGCGTTATTCTTCCTTAGTATTAATAAAGTTCATCGATGGCGTTCGTACAGCGCGCACCCGTTTCAGGACTGCTCAAGTTTGCACGCAGTGCGCTAAATAACTCACGCCCCATGCCATAACGTGAACGATGTAAATTCACCTCACCCACGGCTCTTGCAGCCAGTTCAGTCTCAGACACCAGTAGACTTAATTCACCGGTGAGCGCATCGACACGGATCAAATCGCCATCTTGGACTTTGGCAATCAAACCACCATCTAGGGCTTCTGGCGTTAAATGAATGGCGGCAGGCACTTTGCCCGATGCGCCCGACATACGACCGTCGGTCATCAGTGCCACTTTAAAGCCCTTATCCTGCAGCGAGCCTAAGAGTGGCGTTAGCTTATGTAGCTCAGGCATGCCATTGGCTTTTGGACCTTGCCCTTTAACGACTACGACACAGTCCCTATCTAAAGCGCCGGCTTTAAATAACGCATCGAGTTTATTTTGATCGTCAATCACGACGGCAGGCGCTTCCACTACCCGGTGCAGGTCTTGAACCGCAGAGACTTTAATCACGGCGCGGCCAAGGTTACCCTTAAGCAATTTCAAACCACCGTTATTTTGGAAAGGCGATGCGACCGAGGTTAATACTTCGGTATCTAAACTTACCGTTGGTCCATCGACCCAACGCAACTCACCGTCGAGCAGTTTGGGCTCTTGGGTGTAACGGTGAAGACCAAAGCCCGCCACAGTATTCACATCTTGGTGCAGTAATCCGGCATCGAGCAATTCTTTAATTAAGAACGCCATACCGCCCGCGGCGTGGAAGTGGTTAATGTCCGCATGACCGTTTGGATAGACGCGGGCCAGCAGAGGCACCGCATCGGATAACTCGGAAAAATCATCCCAGTTCACTATGATGCCTGCCGCACGGGCCGCGGCGACGATATGCATGGTCAAGTTTGTGGAACCACCCGTAGCCAACAGCGCGACTATGCCATTGACGACGGATTTTTCATTAACAATTTCACCAATCGGGCTGTATTGGCTGCCCATTTCGGTTAAACGGCACACCTGTTTGGCCGCCATTTTATTTAAGGCTTCACGCAGTGGGTCATCGGGATTCACAAAGGATGAGCCAGGTAATTGTAGGCCCATTACTTCAAGCATCAGCTGGTTTGAGTTCGCCGTGCCGTAGAAAGTGCACGTTCCCGCGCTGTGGTAAGACTGGGCTTCGGCTTCGAGCAGCTGCGCTCTATCCACTTTACCTTGGGCAAATTGCTGACGAATGCGGGCTTTTTCTTTGTTTGGAATACCGGATTTCATTGGGCCGGCCGGCACAAACAACATAGGCAAATGGCCAAAACTTAAGGCACCGATTAATAGACCGGGCACGATTTTGTCGCAAATACCGAGCAGTAAGGCACCATCAAACATATTGTGGGATAGCCCCACCGCCGTTGCCATGGCAATCACTTCGCGGCTCAGTAGGCTCAATTCCATGCCGGGCTGACCTTGGGTCACACCGTCACACATAGCAGGAACACCGCCCGCCACCTGCGCGACACTGCCGACTTCCTGACAGGCTTTTTTCAGCAGTTCAGGATAGTTTTCATAGGGTTGGTGCGCAGATAGCATATCGTTAAATGCCGTCACAATGCCGATGTTCGCCTTAGTTAATTGACGTAAGGCATTTTTATCGTCTGGATTACAGGCGGCAAAACCATGGGCTAAGTTACCGCAACTTAAGGAACTGCGGTGCACGCCATGGTTACGAGCATCGTTTAATGCGCCAAGATAAGCGGCACGTGACGCTGTGCTACGGGCAATAATTCTGTCGGTAACGGCTTGAACTACTGGGTTCATGATTACTGAGTGCATTGTGACTCCTTAAGCGCTCCAGAACACATCAACGGGCGTTTTACGCTGCGCTAATACGGCTCTGATAGGCATAGCATTAACATCATCATTCTCTAAGGCTTGACGATATACGGATAATTTCTGTTCCCCGACCAAATGCAGATAAATTTGTCTGCTATTAAGAATCGCACTTTTGGACAAGGTGATCCTGCCGTGGGGAGCCGTTGTCGGGTGAGTTGCCACACACAGCGCCTGCGTCGATAACGCTTCGTCTAGCTCCGCACTGCAGGGAAACCATGAACAGGTATGGCCATCGTTACCCATACCCAGTACGACCACATCGAAGGGACGCGGAAAGTTAGACAATGACTCAGCCGCCATATCGGCGCCCGCTTCTGCGGTCGAGAACATATTTTTCAAACCGCGGAATTTGGCATTGGCGGCGCGATTTTGTAGCAGATGCTCACGCACCAGCCGCTCATTCGATGCACTGTCTTCGACATCGACCCAGCGCTCATCGGCAAGTGTGATGTAGACATCGCTCCAGTCAATCGATTGCATACTGAGCAATTCAAATAACTTAAGCGGTGTCGAACCACCGGAAACCACTAGGCTCGCTTTACCGCGAGCATCGACGGCTTCCTGCAACTGACTGGCAATTTTATTCGCCAGCTGTAGCTCAAGCGCTGCTGGGGTATCAAAGGATTTAAATACGGTTTCTTTTATCATCGAAGCCCCCTATTCATCCCACGAGCGGCCATCTTTGGTGATCAAGGCAACCGATGCCACAGGCCCCCAAGTACCCGCAGGATAAGGTTTTGGTTTTTCGTTACTTTGTTCCCAGGATTGGATAATGCCATCGACCCAAGTCCATGCCTGCTCTACTTCATCGCGGCGCACGAACAGGGCTTGATTACCGAGCATAGCTTCGAGTAATAGTCGTTCATAGGCATCAGCAATACGTTCGTTTTTAAAGGTATCCGAGAAGCTCAAATCGAGTTTAGTGGTTTGTAAACGCTGCTTCTGCTCTAGCCCTGGCACCTTGTTCATCATCTGGATCTCAACCCCTTCATGGGGCTGCAGACGAATAGTCAGCTTGTTCGGTGGCAGATTACGGTAGCTTGAGCGGTACAGGTTGTGGGGTGGATTTTTAAAATACACCACAATTTCAGAGCTCTTAAACGGCATGCGTTTGCCGCTACGTAAATAGAAAGGCACCCCAGCCCAACGCCAATTGTCGATATCGACCCGCAGCGCCACAAAGGTCTCAGTGTGAGACTGTAGATTGGCGCCCTCTTCCTCTAAATAGCCAGGAACTGGGCTGCCCTTTAAGAAACCGGCGCTATACTGACCGCGTACGGTATTTTCATACACATTGTCGGCATTGATGGGGCGCAGTGACTTAAGCACTTTTACCTTTTCATCACGGATACTGTCGGCGTCTAAGTTCACTGGTGGATCCATGGCAACCAGTGTCAGCACCTGCAGCAAATGGTTTTGGATCATGTCGCGCATTTGACCCGCTTTATCGAAATAACCCCAGCGGCCTTCAATTCCCACTTCTTCCGCAACGGTGATCTGGACATGGTCAATGGTCCGGTTGTCCCACTTAGAGGCGAACAAAGAGTTAGCAAAACGTAGCGCAATCAAGTTCTGGACGGTTTCTTTCCCTAAATAGTGGTCGATTCGATAGACCTGACGTTCTTTAAAATAGGCGGAAACTTGATCATTGATAACGTGGGAAGAGGCTAAATCTGAGCCGATGGGTTTTTCGAGTACCACGCGAGAATCGCTGTGGATAAGGTTTTGTTCATGTAAACAGCGGCAGATTTCGCCAAAAATAGCGGGGGGAGTCGCAAAGTAACTGACCATCACTCGCTCTTCTGGTTTGAGCAAATCATGGAAGGCACTGTAGCCAGCCGAATCAGTAAAATTAGTGCCTATATAGTGGCAGCGGGACAGGAAGCGTTGGAGTGTCACTTCGCAAAGGGGTTCTTTGACGAAGGTGTTTAACGCAATAATGACTAACTCTCTAAATTCATCCTGACTAAACTCATCCTTTGCGACACCGATCACTTTCGTATCTTTATCGAGAAGTTCAGCCTTATCTAACTGGTATAAAGAAGGTAACAACTTGCGTCGTGCCAAGTCGCCTTTAGTACCAAAGAGTACGAAGTCACAAGCTTTGGCGCCTGATGTTGTTTTGCCCATTGCGTTACGCTCTCCTTTGTATGTCGTGTCCCTTCATGCCGATGAAGAAATCCACACTTTTGTTGTAATATAACAACAGAATTTGTTAAATGCATCTATTTTTATCAAAATTAACATTTTAGCTAACTAGGCACTTAGGGCATAAATCTGATATGCTTTTTGTGCTTAAATTACTGAAGGTAGTAAAATCTTATTTCAAAATTGTACTAAAAAATTACTACAAAGCAGCGATTTAGTGGTGTAACCATTTTGCTCTGCCCCACTAAACAAAAATAAATAAAATTACATTCTCAATTTAGCGGACGTACGCGTATGAATACCCTAGAAAAGGTTCAAAAAAGCCTCACCCATTTTAGTAAGTCAGAACGCAAGGTTGCAGAGGTGATCTTAGCATCTCCACAAACAGCGATTCATTCCAGCATCGCCACACTGGCTAAGATGGCAGATGTCAGTGAACCTACTGTGAATCGTTTCTGCCGCCGCTTAGATACCAAAGGCTTCCCTGATTTTAAGTTACATCTGGCACAAAGTCTTGCTAACGGTACGCCTTATGTGAGTCGCCATGTTGAAGAAGATGATTCTCCCGAGTCCTACACGACAAAAATCTTTGAATCTTCAATGGCTTCGTTAGATACCGCCCGCCAAAGTTTAGATGTTTCAGCCATTAACAAAGCGGTTGATATTCTGACTCAGGCTAAGACCATTTCTTTCTTTGGCTTAGGTGCTTCGGCCTCTGTGGCCCATGATGCGCAAAATAAATTTTTCCGTTTTAATGTGCCTGTCATCTGTTTTGACGATGTTCTGATGCAGCGTATGAGCTGTATCAATAGTAATGAAGGTGATGTTGTGGTGCTCATTTCCCACACTGGTCGCACTAAGTCATTGATTGAAATAGCACGTTTAGCCAGAGAAAACGGCGCCGCTGTGATTGGTATTACGGCTCGCAACTCACCGCTGTCGATGGAATGTACACTGCCAGTGACAATGGAGGTACCAGAAGATACCGATATGTATTTGCCTATGGCCTCGCGTTTAGCTCAATTGGTGACTATAGATGTATTGGCAACAGGTTTTACGCTACGCCGCGGCCCACGTTTCCGTGACAACCTTAAACGCGTTAAAGAAGTGCTGAAGGAATCTCGTATCAATAAAGATCCGATACTGTAATTCACTTCCTATCCTAAAAATGGCTAGTACCAATCCACCACCTAGCCATTTTTAGTGCAAATTTCAGCGATGCCTCACAATTTTGAAACATAACTTTAGATCAATTTGATTGTAACTTTACTACATAATCTGGAATAGCATGGTAATATAGTCCCAAGATTTTTTAACTTTAACGGAGTATCTTATGTTCCGCAGAACCAAAATCGTCACCACCCTTGGTCCCGCCACTGATCGTGATGATAATCTACGCCGCATCATCGCGGCAGGTGCAAATGTTGTACGTCTAAACTTTTCCCACGGCTCCCCTGAAGATCACCTAAAGCGCGCAACTCAAGCCCGCGAAATAGCAAAAGAGTTAGGTGTTCATGTTGCTATTCTTGGCGACTTACAGGGCCCTAAAATTCGTGTTTCTACTTTCAAGGACAACAAAAAGGTCCAATTGAAATTAGGTCAAGCCTATACCTTAGATGCTGACTTAGCGAAAGGCGAAGGCGACGAGAACCAAGTCGGTATCGACTATAAGCAGTTGCCTGACGATGTAAATGTCGGTGACATTCTGATGCTAGACGATGGCCGAGTGCAATTACGTGTCGAACGTGTTGAAGGCCGTAAAGTCCACACCACAGTGACAGTTGCTGGTCCTTTATCTAACAATAAAGGTATTAACAAACAAGGTGGTGGTCTCTCGGCTGCGGCGCTGACGGAAAAAGATAAGGCTGACATTCTTACGGCAGCCATGATCCAAGTGGATTACTTAGCAGTCTCTTTCCCACGCAGTGGTGCCGATCTCGACTATGCCCGTTCATTAGCACAACAAGCCGGCAGTAATGCTCTTATTGTGGCCAAAGTTGAACGTGCCGAAGCGGTTGCCAGTGACGAAGCAATGGATGATGTGATCCTCGCCTCTGACGTTGTCATGGTTGCCCGTGGTGATTTAGGGGTTGAAATCGGTGATGCGGCCCTAGTTGCCGTGCAGAAAAAACTCATCGCCCGTTCACGTCAATTGAACAAAATCGTGATCACTGCAACGCAGATGATGGAATCTATGATTTCAAGCCCAATGCCAACCCGCGCCGAAGTGATGGACGTTGCGAACGCTGTGCTCGATGGCACCGACGCTGTGATGTTATCGGCCGAAACGGCGGCGGGAGATTTCCCTGAAGAAACAGTGAAAGCCATGGCGAACGTGTGTCTGGGCGCCGAGTCTCATCCAAGTGTGAAAGTCTCTAAGCATAGATTAGATGCACGATTCACCTCGGTTGAAGAAACTATCGCGCTATCAACCATGTACGCGGCAAACCACCTTGAAGGTGTTAAAGCGATTATCGCCTTAACCGAATCGGGCGCAACACCGAAACTGATGTCACGCATCAGCTCTTCACTGCCGATCTTAGGTTTATCCCGTCATGCTACGACGCTGGCAAAAATGGCGCTGTATCGTGGTGTATTACCGATTTACTTCGATTCAACTATTTATCCAGCCGATCTATTAGCGCAAAAAGCCTTAGAGTCACTGACCACCGCCGGCTATTTACAGAGCGGGGATTTAGTCTTGATGACTAAGGGTGATGCTATGGAAACCATCGGTGGCACCAACACCTGTAAAGTGTTGATCGTCGCTTAAGTTTCTTCTCGTCACTCAAGCAGGTTAGAAAAGCACCCAATAAAAAACCACCTGATAAAGGTGGTTTTTTTATACCTGCAATTCGTTGTGACTGTTGTGGCTTAATCAGAGAATCAGAGAATCAGAGAATCAGAGAATCAGAGAAAAATCCTAGCGGCTCAATGGTACAACTTGATTAAACCGCTCAGTCTAAAATACTCAAACAACAGCGCTGGCAATCACTATAGGGTCTCAAAGTCATTCACGTTAATTGCCGCTAAACGTAATTTATCGGCATGCTGTAACTTTTGTTCTTCATCGGCAGTGATAACACCAGTCTCGAGTGCTTTTGCGAACAGGACTAGATTTGGCACTTTGGCTGGCAATTCACCCGCTCGCTGGGCTTTCTTCAGTTTTTTATAGATATCTTTACAGGCATATTGCGCCACAAAGGCTTGTTCAACCTCGGCAATTCCCCCGATATCACCTTCAAACTCTGGGCAAAGGAAGGTAATACGCTCACGGGCTGGCCCAGGTTTTAACATCCCCCCTACCAGTTCGGTGACCATTTTATCACTTGGCGCATTGAAGTGATTGCCAAGCGGGAAGATCAAACCGCGCAGTAGCCATGCCACAGGGCGACTTGGGAAGTTACGAATTGTGTCTTCCAATGCTTTCGCGGCTAAGTGTAAACGGTTAGCCATGACATACCGCACTGCGGGTAAATCATCCTGCTGACGACCATTGTCTTCAAACAGTTTCAGGGTGGCAGAACCTAAATACAACTGGCTCAATACGTCGCCCATACGGGCAGAGAGCATTTCTTTGCGCTTTAAATCGCCGCCCATGATCAGCATTGATAAGTCTGTCATCAAGGCTAAGGCCGAGGATATGCGCGTCATATCTTTATAGTACTGCTTTGTTTCACCACTTACTGGCGCGCTGCCCAAACGGCTGCCGGTTAACGCATTGAACAAGGCACTGAAGGCGTTGCGGGTAGCATAACCCATATGGCCCATCAACAATGAATCGAACCGCTCGAGCGCTTCATGCTGATTTTCCATCGCGGCGGCTTCCATCTCAGCCAGCACGTAAGGATGGCAGCGAGTCGCACCTTGCCCAAAAATCATCAAGGAACGGGTTAAAATATTCGCGCCTTCCACAGTGATCGAAATTGGATTCGACATATAAGGGTAGCCTAAATAGTTTTTAGGTCCTAATTGAATGCCCTTACCCGATTGAATATCCATCGCATCGTTCATCACAGAGCGGCCTAATTCCGTCATGTGGAACTTAGCAATGGCAGTCACGACTGAGGGTTTGACTTTAAGATCGATACCCGTGGTTGTTAAACGACGCGCAGCTTCTAACTGGTAAGTGTTGGCAATAATACGGGCAAGTGCTTCTTGCACCCCTTCAAATTGGCCAATCGCCATACCAAATTGGTGGCGCACATAGCTGTAGGCCGTTGTCGTCTTAGTCGCCATATGGCCAGAGGCCGTTGCTAAGGCAGGGAGTGAAATACCACGGCCGGCGGATAAACACTCGACCAGCATACGCCAGCCTTTACCCGCAAAATCAGAGCCACCGATAATCCAATCCAGCGGGATAAACACTTCTTTACCTTGGGTGGTGCCGTTCATAAACGCCATGCCCAGTGGATTATGGCGACGACCAATGACCACACCAGGATGATCCGTTGGAATCAACGCGCAGGTAATGCCTAAGTTTTTCTTATCCCCAAGCAAACCGTCAGGGTCGCGCATTTGGAACGCTAAACCTAGCACTGTAGCCACAGGTGCGAGCGTGATATAACGCTTATCCCAGGTGAGTTTAAGGCCGAGCATTTCTTCGCCATTGAAAGTATCACGGCACACAATCCCCACATCGGGGATTGCGCCGGCATCACTGCCAGCCTCGGGGCCTGTTAACGCAAAACAAGGAATTTCATCGCCTTTGGCCAAGGCCGGTAACCAACGCTCTTTTTGCTCGCTGGTACCATAGTGGGTCAATAGTTCGCCGGGGCCTAAGGAGTTTGGCACCATAACAGTTACCGCGGCGCTGACGCTACGGCTGGCTAATTTGCTGACAATAGTAGAGTTGGCATAGGCCGAAAACGCTTTACCACCGAATTTTTTCGGGATGATCAGCGCAAAGAAGCCTTCTTTCTTGAAGTATTCCCACAACTCTGGCGGCAAATCTTTACGGTTATGCACTATATCGAAATCATCGATCATCGTCAGTGCCGTCATCACTTGATTATCGATAAAGTCTTTTTCTTCGGCGCTAAGCACAGGTTTACCGTAGCTGTGCAGCGTATTCCAATTAGGGTTGCCGCGGAATAACTCCCCTTCCCACCACACATCGCCAGCTTCCATCGCTTCACGCTCAGTATCGGATAGTGGCGGTAAGACTTTTTTGAAAAAATGAAACACAGGCTGGGTAATAAATTGCTTTCTGATATTTTTGACCGCAAACAACAGGACTACGGCTATCAGGGCAAGGATTATAATCGTTAACATGATCAAGACCTTTTATTAAGATGCAACGGGGACTGAAACACCAGCCGCCATGTAGGGAATCACTTTACGGATAACCGCTTCGATGTCGTTATGCTCACCAAACTCCGCCGCAGCAATATCGTTTAAGGCATCGGCGGACGCCATAGTGAACACGATAGTGCCTAGGGTAAAGTGTAAACGCCAGAACATCTCTGCGGGGGGAATATGGGGCGCACTGGCCGAAACGGCCCTGACAAAGGTATCTAAATGTTGGCCATAGTGGGTGGTGATAAACCAACGCAAGTGCCCTTGGCTTTCGATATAACCTCGGCCCAAAAGCTGCAGGAAAATCGTGGTGCCTTCAGTACGTAACTTATTAAGATCTAACAGAGGATTAACTAAAGAAGAGAAGATTTCTTCTAGGCTAGCCTGTGAAGATGCGGCATTTAATCGCTTTATTTCAGCCGCCGCAGCTGGCATAAACATATCTAAATAACGGGCTAACACCGCACGGATAAGCTCCTTTTTAGAGCCAAAGTGGTAATTAACCGATGCCAGATTCACCTCAGCTTTGCTGGTGATGAGTCGCAGAGAGGTTTCGGAAAAGCCCCTTTCCGCGAACAGTTTTTCCGCGGCATCAAGAATTCTCGTTTTTGTATCGGATCGACTTGCCATTCCGTGACCTTGAATTAATTTAAAACACTCGTTTAAATTAAACATTGGCACTCAGGATGTCAAACTAAAAATGGCCAAATAAGCTGCTTTAACGACGCCAAGGCCAACAAAATATTAACTCATCACTACAAACAACAAAGAAAGCCATTAAGCCTTGTGCAATAAACGCCTTTGTTAGGTAAAATGCGTAACACAAAAACAACAAAGGATTGCAATACATGGCTATTCGATTGAATCGTCCCACAAAAATCGCCTTCACTGTCGCGTTAGCGCTGGGATTAACCGCATGTAATGATGCGCAAGACAAAACTGAAAATACGGCGCCTTCGCCAACGGCAACGCTAAATGCACTGCCAGATAAGGCGCAGGCCATTGCCTTTATTAATGATGCCGAAGCCCAAATGGCGCAGTTATCCATAGAGTCCAACCGAGCCGAGTGGATTTACAGCAATTTTATTACCGATGATACTGCAGCGCTATCCGCCGCCGTCGGAGAGAAAATCAGTGCGGCATCGGTCAAATTTGCCACCGAGGCGGCCAAGTATGCCAATGTGGAACTCGATCCCGTTAATGCCCGTAAGCTCAACATATTGCGCAGCGCCTTAGTATTGCCAGCGCCGCTCGATCCAACGAAAAATGCCGAGCTTGCCAAGATAAGCTCCGAATTGAATGGCTTATACGGCAAAGGAAAATACTGTTTTGCCGATGGTCAATGCATGACTCAGCCGGAACTTTCGACGCTGATGGCCGAATCACGCGATCCCGCCAAACTGTTAGAAGCATGGAAAGGCTGGCGTGAAATCGCTAAACCTATGCGTCCACTATTCCAGCGGGAAGTCGAATTGGCCAATGAAGGCGCCAAGGATCTCGGCTATGGGAATTTATCCGAGCTATGGCGCAGCCAGTATGATATGAAACCCGATGATTTCTCACAGGAATTAGACCGTTTATGGGGACAAGTCAAGCCCCTTTATGAGTCATTACATTGTTATGTGAGGGGTGAACTCAACCGAGAATATGGCGATGCCATTGCGCCGACAACGGGCCCGATCCCCGCCCATTTACTCGGTAATATGTGGGCCCAGCAATGGGGCAACGTATACGACTTAGTGGCACCCGATGATGCCGATCCGGGTTACGATGTCACCGAACTCTTAGAAGAAAAAGGCTATGACGAGCACAAGATGGTGAAGCAAGCAGAAAGCTTTTTCACTTCCTTAGGTTTTGCCGCACTACCTGAAAGCTTCTGGGCCCGTTCTTTATTTGTTCAGCCAAAGGACCGTGATGTGGTTTGCCACGCCTCGGCCTGGGATCTGGATAATCTCGACGATATCCGCATTAAGATGTGTATCCAGAAAACCGCCGAAGACTTTAGCGTTATTCACCATGAGCTTGGGCATAACTTCTATCAACGCGCCTATAAAATGCAACCATTCCTGTTTAAAAACAGTGCTAACGATGGTTTCCATGAGGCCATTGGCGATACTATCGCCCTCTCCATCACGCCGAGTTACTTAAAGCAAATTGGCTTATTAGAAGATGTGCCCGATGCCTCTAAGGATATAGGTTTATTACTCAAACAAGCCCTAGATAAAATTGCCTTTCTCCCCTTTGGTTTAATGATCGATCAATGGCGCTGGAAGGTCTTTAGTGGCGAAATCACTCCAGCGCAATATAACCAAGCCTGGTGGGATTTAAGGGAGAAATACCAAGGCGTTAAAGCCCCTATGGCCCGTAGCGAAGCAGATTTTGATCCGGGTGCGAAATACCATGTGCCAGGCAATGTGCCTTATACGCGTTACTTCCTTGCGCATATTCTGCAATTCCAGTTCCACCAAGCATTATGCGAAACCGCAGGCGATAAAGGGCCAGTTCATAGATGCAGTATTTATGGCAATCAAGCAGCCGGTGAAAAGCTCAATAAAATGTTAGAGTTAGGCTCGAGTCAGCCTTGGCCTGTCGCCTTAAAAGAAGTCACAGGCAAAGACACTATGGATGCAAAAGCCGTACTGGACTATTTTGCGCCACTGAAAATATGGCTTGATGAGCAAAATACCGCCGCCAATCGTCAATGCGGTTGGTAATCTAATCGTCATCCTGTGATACATAAAACAAAAATGCCCAAATCGATTGGGCATTTTTATTTTCCACTTAACTGCACTCCCTTAACGCCAGCCCATCCCCTTGCGATTAGCTTCTTTATTTTCAAGCTTGAGTTGCTCAGATTTCGTTAGCATCACATACAAAGCCCCAGTTCCACCCTGCTCGGTTTTCGCCGAATGATAGGCAAGCACCATATCAAGCTGAGATAACCAATGACATACTGCGGATTTCAGCAGCCCTGCAACGGGTTTACTATTATGGCCTTTGCCATGAATGAGCATAACGCAGCGTTCACCATGGGCCTGCGCCGCTAACAGGTAATTGAGTAACGCATCACGGGCCTGACTCAAACGGTAGGCATGTACATCTAACTCCATCTTAATGCTGTACTGACCCAACCTTAAGCGCTTAAATACCGCGCCCTGCACCCCTTCTCGCTTAAAACTGACAATATCATCGGGCGCAATTATCGGGATCAAACTTAAATCCAAGGGCATACAGGCCAAATAGGCCTCACGTTGCAGCGCATCACGGCGCTGAATTTGCTCAACCGTTAATGCCTTAGGTTGTAAATTCACCGCCTTTACATCGCCCTTAAGTGGCACAACACCCGCCATTTCTTCAAAAAACAGTGCAGCTCCATCATCCAGCATGGCATGCTCCTTCCACTACTTTAGTATTAACGCACATTTTTAGTGCAGAAACACACTTTGTAAACATTCAACACTTTAGTTCACTGGGCGCCTCCATTATAGTGGCGCCATGATTGCTTGATTAGAATAATGTAATGAGATTTTTGCTGCTAGCCCTGATATGCCTATTGTCGACCTCAAGTTTCGCCAATCCAGCTAAAACCCAAACGACTGCAACGGCGGATCAGCTGATCAATGCCAATTATTCACTTTTTACTAAGGCCTTTAACGAGCTCGCCCCTGAAGTCACCGGCGAGATTTACACTGAAGATGCCAGTTATCTCTCTGAAAGCCAAAGTAAAGAAATCTATTATGGCCGCGACAGCATAGTGGCGATTTATCAAAAGTTTTTCGATAAAATCCGCAGTAAGAAAGCACGTATTGATATCGATTTTCGCATACTGAAACGTAAAATGGTCGGCAATAGCGCCATAGATACCGGCTATTATTTAGTGCGCTTCTACCCCGCCGAAGAGACGGGTGAACCTGTGAGTGAATTTGCTGGCAAATTTGTTATTGGGACGCAAAAAGTGTCGTCGACTCGCTGGAGTGTCACCTTAGATATGAATAACCGTGCAGAGCCTAGCTTCTATCTCAATGCTAAGCCTGTGCCTAACTTATACTATGGTCGTCAGTTCTCACCTTTGCCCGACAGCAAAAAAACAAAATAGTCTAACCCCATTATTTTATAGCTAATTTTTAAGTTTCATACCTATGGTTTCAGATATTTCCTGCCCCTGCGGCAGTGCAAAACACTATCAAGACTGCTGTAAACCACTGCATATTCATGTGGATTGTGGGGAGCAAATAGCAGATTCGCCCGAGCAACTTATGCGTTCGCGTTACTGCGCATTTGTGTTGAAAAATTTTGATTACATTATTAAGACTCACCACCCCGATTTTCTCGGGGATCTAACCCTAGCAAGCCTGCAGCGCGGGCCCCATCCCCAGTGGCTCGGGCTCGATGTGCTTGATTCAAGGGAACAACTCACCGCCCTTGGGCACAGGGAGGGAACGGTAACCTTTAAGGCTTGGTATAAGCTCGAGGGTGAGATAGATGCTATCTATGAATGCTCGGAGTTTGTCCATCAACAGGGGCGTTGGTATTACACCCAGGGCCGACAGATGACGGCTAAATTACCCGGCAGAAATGATCCCTGTGTTTGTCATAGCGGTAAAAAATTTAAGCAATGTTGCTTAAAGACGCTTTAAAACGCCTATGACTTTGATTCTGCTAATCACTTTAAATACAAAGTATTAGCTTGTGTTTCGGCGAAGTTGGGGCGAATAGTTAGTGCGTCACCATAGGTGTGCTTTTCGCCGACAATAAAAACTGGGCAAACTCTGGCTCTCGCAGTGCAGGACTGTACAAATACCCCTGTGCCTGATGGCATAGACTCTTGGCCAAAAAGTCCTCCTGCTCCGAGGTTTCAACCCCCTCTGCCGTTAACGAAATATTCAGCGCGCTCGCCATAGCGATAATCGCGGACACAATTTCACGGCTCTCGCGGCTTATTGTTAGATCGGAGATAAAGGAGCGGTCGATTTTCAACTTACTGATCGGGAACTGTTTTAAGTAACGCATCGAACTGTAGCCTGTCCCAAAATCGTCGATAGCCAATCCAACACCTAACTCGGCTAACTCTTGGCACAGTATAGTTGCATGGCGAATATCGCCCATTAACTCTGTTTCAGTAATTTCGAGGATCAAGGTTTTAGGCTTCAAGCGGTAACGAGTCAGCAATTGCCACACCTGTTCGTACAAATTGCCACTAAAGAATTGCCGCGCAGACACATTCACATGCATGCTCAGATCGGGATTATGGTGCTGCCAAAGGTTTAACTGCCGGCAAGCCGCCTCAAGCACCCAACTACCAATCGCGTTAATCATCCCCGACTGCTCGGCGATATCGATAAATGCCCCAGGGTAAAGCACCCCTTTTTTCGGGTGATGCCAACGGATCAACGCCTCGGCACCTATGTAGGTTTGCTGCTCAAGATCCCTTAGGGGTTGATAATAAAGCTCAAACTGCCGCCCACGAATGGCACTGTGCAGATCACGCTCAATTTGCGCATCTTCCTTAAAAGCACTGAGTAATGTGCTGTTAAATACTTGAATTGCGGTGCCCTTTTTCTTTTTCGCATATTGCACTGCAATATCTGCGCAGGTCAAAGGTGCAAATAAATTAGCCACGGAGGCAATATCGACCACGGCTAAAGCGGGTTTAGGCTCTATTTGCTCGCGCCCGATCAATATAGGCATGGCTAAATGTTGATATAAACGCGTACTGAAATAGTCGAGATCATAGACGGCCTGGCTGTCCGTCAGTAACACGGCAAATTCATCGCTCCCGACTCGGGCAATTTCAGTGGCTTTATTGACCTCAGAAAAATGTTTTAAGCGCCGCCCGATTTCAATTAATAGACTGTCGCCATTATCATGGCCGTAGGTGTCGTTAAAACGCTTAAACCCAACCAGATCGACGAGCAGCAGCAGCCCCTGCGTCGTGCGTTCTAACACTCGATTGAAATGACTACGATTATGGAGCCCCGTCAAGCTGCAGCGCCAGGCTAAACGCTCGAGTTCCGCCTTATAATTGTGTTCATCGGTACTTTCTTCCCCCGACACTAAGGCGTAGTGGTTGCCACGGTCGGTAATAAACTGACTAACAACAAATTTAAGCCAATAACGGCTACCGTCGACACGGTTAAACTGCACTTCCCCCTTAGCCTGCTCCCCACGGTAAATTTGTGCAAGGGTGTGCTCGGCCAGTTCACTGTGCTGCTTAAATATTGCAAGTTCCCGCAGATTCGAACCTATGCTCTTATCCCGCAACACACCGGTAATATCTGCATGGGCTTGGTTAACGTATTCGACCTTTTCCGTATGCAGATTGATCAACATACTCATTTGCCGCGATTGCTCGGTTGCACAACGAAAGAGGCTAAGGCGCTCTTCTTTATCGTAGGTGTATTTAGTGGCTAAGGTGAGGGCTAATTGGTCGGCCATTTGGCAAGCGAGGTGAATTTCACTGTCGTGCCAATGGTGAGTTAAGTGGGCGCGTTCGATGCAGAGTACGCCTTCAAGGTGGCCATTGATGCGGATCCCAACATCGAGGCTAGAGAGCACTTGCCTTGGTTCAAAATAAACCCCAGCCAACTCACTTAAGCGCGGGTCGACTAAGGTATTACCCGCATCGATATGACGGTGGTTTTTGAGTTCCTGCAGATAATGGGGGCAATCCTTGAGCAATTGGGGTCTATGTACCTCTTGCAACATCATAGATCCAAATTGAGCGACCAAAGATTGGGTTTGCTGATCGGTGGAAAATAGCCATACCGACACTAAGGACACCGCTAAATTCTGGCACAACAACTCTGTCGCTAACTCTGCGGTCTTAGTAAAATCGCCCTGCTGTTTAGCCGCCGAATGTACTAAAGACTCCAATAAATGCTGATGTTGACGTCGCTTCACGCTGATCCCTACAAAACTTCGTGTTGGGTAACTACTGTACTGCTGCGACTAATGCACTCTATCGGGAAAAGCGCATTAATTGAGCCAATATATGCTTATTTTTTGTCGAAGCAGATTACACTATCTTCGTTCAACACAGCAATATCGAGCATATTTAATTACAAATTAAATCACTATTGCATCATAGCGATAGGCGCAATTACAGACCATTTTCTAACTGAAAAATCATCTTTTCGGCACTGACATCAAAGGTTAACTGCAAACTCACGCCAGAATCCGTCGGCACCGTCTTTGCATGGGTTTGGCTAAAACGCGCCTTAGCTCGGTTGGCCATCGCGTCGGCATCACTTTGGGCGTTAACGCCGTTAAACTGCAATTCTAACAGGGTATCGTGTTCATCGATGACGGCGCCAATATCGACAAAGCTACCGCAATCTGTGCATGTGTCATTCACTGTGTGGGCCTGCGCCGCAATAATACCTTTCATTGAATATTCCTCTTTAGAGCCAAAGTGTTCACGCTAGGCTAAGTCAGCAATCCGTTTAGAGGATTAGGCCTGCAAGCGTGGGATAATTTGCCCACTATTATAGGCAATTTAGGCTAGACAGACTCAGGTTTAGCTCACGCTTGTCAGATGCATTATGTTAATAAATGCCACTAATGGCGATTTAAGGTGACTTTATTTCTTAATGACTTTATCTCTTAATGGCTTTATCCCTTAAGCAGTAGCTAATAGGGGAACTAAATTACGCTGGATCGCTAATTGATCGGCAAAATGCATAATATCTATCTTAGGGGATGTGAGTTGCCCACGTTGACGTAATTGAGTGGTCAAGTCGCAGTTACTAAGCACTTCGGCCATCGCCATCGATTCTCCACCACGGATAACCAAGGCCTCTGGACATATCGCCTGTTGTAATTGAAATGCCCTCGCCCCAGCCTGATTAAAAAGCGGGCTATTATCGACTATAGGTTCACCTAGGGATAAATCCGCCAATAAGGGCTGTTTGGGCGGGAGTTCAAACTGACGTTGTAATTTTTGTGCCGTATCAAGCTCTTTTTGCCATTGAAACTGCGCCATGTCCCGAGCGTCGGCCGACAACAAAGACAACAACAGGGCGAACTCTCCTCGCCTGTTGTGTTCTATCGCCGCATTTAAGCGGGTGCCGATTTGGGCTTCGTTGACTAAAGGAACATCAATATGCATAAAAAAACATCATTAAAACAATTCGTTGTTAGTTAATCGACCAGTTGAGACATAACTTTAGGAAAATTTTTATTTTGGCCCTTTACATGCAAAAGGTTTCTGACTACTATGGCGGCCGCAATTGAGGAGGGGTTCCCGAGTGGCCAAAGGGATCAGACTGTAAATCTGACGGCTCAGCCTTCGAAGGTTCGAATCCTTCTCCCTCCACCATTTGCACTGAAGTTAGTACGGCACGATTGAGATATTTGTTGAGATATTCGTGGAGGGGTTCCCGAGTGGCCAAAGGGATCAGACTGTAAATCTGACGGCTCAGCCTTCGAAGGTTCGAATCCTTCTCCCTCCACCATCTTGTCCCAATCGTCATGTGTGACTTTGATTGAAGTGATATAAGTTAAATCTGCGGTAAACTTAAACACGGCCAAATGTTTAAGCGTTTGTAAAAGAAAGTTTTGTGGAGGGGTTCCCGAGTGGCCAAAGGGATCAGACTGTAAATCTGACGGCTCAGCCTTCGAAGGTTCGAATCCTTCTCCCTCCACCATTTCTTACCATCTAGTAAATGTATTCTCGCTTTAGTTTGTCCCCTAGTCCTCGTTTTTTAATCTATTTTTGTTCTCGATTTTATTACCTTTATCTCTAGTTTATTGCCTAGCGCTCTATTTAATGCTTAGCGCTGCAGCAGTAGAACCGCCAATCTTCCGCCATCATCTTAATCTAACTAAATTAACGTATTAGAATACGGCTCCATTGAACCAGCCCTACTCACAAATATTTTTAGTCCCAGCCAGGGTTTAATATAAAAAAACGCCCCATATGTATGGCGCGTTTTTTATAGATCCAGGCTAACGCTTTGGCATCAATCGATATTTAAATACTTATGGGTTTGGATAGATAAACGCCAATTGCGGGCGATGCAGGTTTTCATCGCCAGTTCCGTCGCTCTGGGCTTTTGGCTAATCGGCTGCAGGCAGATGGTTTTGGATGAAATATCGATATCTTTCAATAGTTCATCTAGCTCATCTAAGTGTTTCTCAGTGGCGATAGGATGCTTAATTTCATTGGCGCGATTAAGGGCCTGTGGCAAGACTGGATAACCGCCCTTCATATTCACCTTAGGTGAAACCGTGACCCAAGTGCTGTCGTCGCAGAGTACTTCAAAGGTGCCGCTGGTTTCAATTTGGGTGGCAAAGCCAAAGCTATGCAAGGTTTCGGTCAAGTCGCGTAAATCGTACATACAAGGCTCGCCGCCGGTGATCACTATATGGCGCGCGGTAAACCCCTTAGCATTAAAGGCCGTGATAAGGCTCTGGGCGCTATGATTTGCCCAGCGGCCAACGGTGCCGTCCACAGTAATCACTTGTTCTGGCGCAACTTTATTGGCCTCAAGGACATCCCAAGTCTGTTTAGTATCGCACCAAGCGCATCCCACGGGGCAACCCTGTAGGCGCACAAATATGGCGGGCACTCCGGTAAAGACACCTTCACCTTGAATGGTTTCAAAGACTTCGTTGACGGGATAGTTCATGCTGGCGTTCCATTTTTCTGGGGCGGCATTTATAGAGGATTTTAAGCCAAGCTGCAAGTTTTTACACTGCAAACTCAGGCGCGGCGCTGGGAGCAAAGAGTTTTCAAGGCCTAATGCCTGAGTTACACTAGCGGCCTCTTTTTTTGTGTTCAGTTCAGTGAACGGTGATCGGTTTATGGCAAGCAAATTAGGCGCAAACGCGTTAGGGTCAACAGCGGCGGTATCAAAGGCTGTCGTGGTATTCAGTGGTGGACAAGATTCAACCACCTGTCTTATTCAAGCCCTTACCCAATATGATGAAGTCCATGGGATCACCTTCGACTATGGCCAACGTCACCGCGAAGAGATTGAAGTCGCGAAATCCCTCGCAAAACGTCTAAACATCACCAGCCATAAAGTGATGGATGTGAGTTTACTCAATGAGTTAGCTATATCGGCCCTCACCCGCGATGCGATCCCCGTTTCACACGAATTAATGGAAAATGGCCTACCTAATACCTTTGTGCCCGGGCGCAATATTCTGTTTTTAACCCTAGCGGGCATTTACGCCTACCAGTTGGGTGCCGATGCCATTATCACTGGCGTGTGCGAAACCGACTTTTCTGGCTATCCAGATTGCCGCAACGATTTTGTCAAAGCCATGGAGTCGGCCCTAGTACAGGGGATGGACAAAAAACTTCAAATAGTCACCCCGCTGATGTGGCTTAATAAGGCGCAAACCTGGGCGCTGGCGGATAAATATCAACAGCTCGATCTGGTGCGTCACCATACACTCACCTGCTATAACGGCGTGATAGGCGATGGTTGCGGCGATTGTCCAGCCTGCCATTTACGCCAGCGCGGCCTAGATGATTATTTGCAAAATCAAGCCGATATTATGGCTTCGCTTGCAAGCACCAATGAAAAAGTCGAGCCACAAGCGTGAAACTTGGCCCCTACTGGGTTGCATTGGTCGTCAGTTTACTCTGTGCCGGCTTGTACGTTGCCGGCCTAGCTACGCCCACTATCGATGAACTATTGGCCTATCGACGCAGTGCCATTGCAGATGGCCAATGGTGGCGGCTCGTTACTGGGAACCTACTGCATACCAACCATTGGCACCTCTTGATGAACCTTGCGGGGCTGTGGATTGTGCTCTTTTTGCACCACTTCCACTACCGCGTTAAAGGCTTAAGTGGTTTATTTGCCCTATTGTGTTTGCTCGAGGGCCTAGGTTTATACCTTGGGTATCCGCAGCTGCTGGGTTATGTCGGCTTAAGCGGCATGCTGCACGGCCTATTTGCCTATGGTGCGGTGCGAGATATTCAGTGTCGTATGCGCTCGGGTTATCTTTTACTCTTAGGCGTGATGGTTAAAGTGGGCCATGAACAATTTTATGGTGCCAGCACCGATGTGACTGCCATGATAGGAGCACGGGTTGCCACTGAGTCACACTTGGTGGGTTTGATCTGCGGCCTGATCTGCGCGCTTGGCGTGTACCTCGCCGGGAAATGGACACTTCAAGTGGCAAAATAACTTGGCAGCGCTGCATGGCAAGGTTACATGCAACATAAAATCAGCCGATGAAAGAGCCGCCTCCCTATTGGAAAGCGGCTTTTTACGCTGTTATGGATCACGCTTCACCTTTTGCTCAGTTTCAAAGCTCTTAGGCGGTGATTAATAATTCCCTTAAGCGTTTGACTTCATCGCGCACGGCTGCCGCCTGCTCGAATTCTAAATTGCGGGCATGTTCATGCATTTTCTTTTCTAGCTTATCGATATCGTGACTTAATTGTGCAGCATCTGCATGATAATGTTTAGGTTTTGACTCGGCTACTCTGCCATAAACCGCTTGACTATCACGGCCATCATCGACATCCATCACATCGGTGATCCGTTTCACCACCCCTTTAGGCACAATTCCGTGTTTCAAGTTATGGGCACGCTGCCGTTCACGGCGCCGCTCAGTCTCACCCATCGCCTTTGCCATAGAGTTGGTAATGCGGTCCGCATAGAGGATCACTTTGCCATTCACATTTCGAGCGGCGCGGCCAATGGTCTGAATAAGCGAACGCTCGGAGCGCAGGAAACCTTCCTTATCGGCATCCAAAATACAGACTAAGGAGACCTCTGGCATGTCTAAGCCCTCACGCAGCAGGTTAATCCCAACCAGCACATCGAACTTGCCTAAACGCAGATCGCGAATAATCTCGACTCGCTCGACCGTGTCGATATCCGAGTGCAAATAGCGCACTTTTACCCCGTGCTCGTCCAGATATTCGGTGAGATCCTCCGACATACGTTTGGTTAACGTTGTGACTAACACCCGCTCATTCACGGCGACACGTTTAGCGACTTCCGATAATAAATCATCGACTTGTATACCAACGGGCCTCACTTCCAACTCGGGATCTAACAGGCCTGTCGGACGAACGACCTGCTCAACAATCTCGCCGCCGCTCTTTTCAAGCTCGTAGGGATTAGGTGTCGCAGACACATAGATGGTCTGCGGCATCAACTGCTCAAACTCTTCAAATTTCAGTGGCCGATTGTCCAGCGCCGACGGCAAACGGAAACCGTATTCCACCAAGGTTGTTTTACGGGAACGGTCCCCTTTATACATAGCGCCAATTTGCGGCACTGTGACATGGGATTCATCGATGATCAGCAAGCCATCGGCAGGCAAATAATCCAGTAGTGTTGGCGGCCCTTCGCCCGGGGCTCGGCCCGACAAATAACGGGAGTAGTTTTCGATGCCGGAGCAATAACCCAGCTCGACCATCATCTCCACATCGTATTGCACTCGCTCATGAATACGCTGGGCTTCAATTAACTTATTGTTATCGAGTAGATACTGCTTACGCTCGCGCAGTTCTTCTTTAATGAACTCAGTGGCAGCGATAATTTTTTCCCGCGGGGTCACATAGTGGGTCTTAGGATAAACCGTGGTGCGGGCAATGCGTTTGATGATCTGCCCCGTTAAGGGATCAAATTCACTTAAACGCTCAATTTCATCGTCAAATAACTCGACGCGAATGGCATAACGATCGGAATCTGCGGGGAAAATATCAATCACTTCGCCACGGACGCGGAAAGTACCGCGCTGCAATTCAATATCGTTGCGGGTGTATTGCAGTTCACTCAACCGCTTAAGAATATCCCGCTGCCCCATGGTATCGCCTTGGCGAAGATGCAGGAGCATTTTGAGATAAGAATCGGGATCCCCCAAACCGTAGATGGCCGAGACAGAGGCGATCAGTACCACATCTTTACGTTCTAGCAGCGCCTTAGTTGCCGAGAGCCGCATCTGCTCAATATGGGCATTCACAGAGGCATCTTTCTCAATAAAGGTATTAGATGCAGGCACATAGGCTTCAGGCTGGTAATAGTCGTAGTAGGAGACGAAATACTCCACCGCATTATGGGGGAAGAATTCCTTCATCTCGCCATAAAGCTGTGCTGCGAGGGTTTTATTCGGCGCCATAATAATGGTTGGCCGCCCCAATTTGGCAATCACATTCGCAATGGTGAAGGTTTTACCCGAGCCCGTGACCCCGAGCAAGGTTTGGCAAGCCAGCCCCGACTCTAGACCATCGACTAATTTCGCGATAGCTGTGGGCTGATCCCCCGCGGGGGCAAATTGTGATTCAAGCTGAAAAACAGATTCTGACACTCGTACATATCCTTGTGGTTAGCCGTCCCCATTCTAATCAAGTCGCCCATTAAGCTCCAGCAGTTATCGGCGCAATATACTAATAGCGGCTCCCTGTACCGTCACAAGATGACAATTTTATGGATGGAAAATGAAATTTTTTGACCACAGCTTTTTGAGGCTAAAACTGGCCAAAAAACACCCTAAAACGCAGTAGAAATGGCAATTTAATACACAAGAGTGGGCTTTTACTCTATTACAAAATTGCAACCTAAATAAGGACCAAATAAAATAGCGGTTGCTTTTGCTATAACATTGGATTTATTGATTTTATTTTTTCGCCACCAAAATAGTGCAATTTAAGTCCATCGCCCATACCACAAGGCTTTGACGCCTGTTTTAAAGCACAACCCACAGGGTTATCCACAGATTTTGTTGATAAGTCAAAATAACCTAGGATCCATGCGGGATTGAGCACTGCTCGCCCCCTAAACAACACCAAAGCAACATTTGGTAATTTAATTACATTTGATAAATGTTGCTACTTGTATCCATGACCTTTAGATCAAAATCATGCCGTGGATTAAGCTCCGCGAGGTCGAACGGCCTCCTGACTGTCTCTTGCAAGAATGCTAAATAGCCGTTTCGAATGAAGCTTACTTTATAGTACCAACTGAGTATGCAGCAGGCCCTCTACGCTATGGTGAGCATCGTATAGCGATACCCTGCGACCTAGCATAATAAGAAACTGCTTTTTAGCCGCTAGAATCTCAATGCTTATGCCTAGCTTCGAGCGGTGCAGTGTTTTAGTAGGCCGAAGGCCGCTCTGTTTTTACCCGCCCTAAGCCAACAAACATCCACCGCAAGAAACGCTATCTTGCGAAAAGTTAAGTTATTTCTTCATCAAAATGCTGATTTCTACATCACGATGCACATTAGATGAGCACTTAACAGCATAATTACACTTTTTTTAGTAACTCGAGTTGACTCATCCCACAGAGCGTTTTACTATGCGCTCCGTTCTCAACGAGTCAATACGACTGTGTGAAACGATTCCCCTGTAGTTCAGTCGGTAGAACGGCGGACTGTTAATCCGTATGTCACTGGTTCAAGTCCAGTCAGGGGAGCCACTTTCAACGAGTGTTGGTACGTAGGAACAAGCAGTAAGAGTAATAACGATTCCCCTGTAGTTCAGTCGGTAGAACGGCGGACTGTTAATCCGTATGTCACTGGTTCAAGTCCAGTCAGGGGAGCCACTTACTATCTCACTGCCGCGTTAAAATGATTCCCCTGTAGTTCAGTCGGTAGAACGGCGGACTGTTAATCCGTATGTCACTGGTTCAAGTCCAGTCAGGGGAGCCACTTTAAGCAAGCTTATTAAGTCGATAGCAATATCGCACCTCGATTCCCCTGTAGTTCAGTCGGTAGAACGGCGGACTGTTAATCCGTATGTCACTGGTTCAAGTCCAGTCAGGGGAGCCATTTAAGTTAGTCATGTTTTATAAAGTCGATAGCAATATCGCACCCTCTACTCCCCTGTAGTTCAGTCGGTAGAACGGCGGACTGTTAATCCGTATGTCACTGGTTCAAGTCCAGTCAGGGGAGCCAATCTTTCACATAATCTCCTATTTACCTCCCTGTTTTTAGTTCCTTGCATTGTCTTTTAATTTCTGTTTTAAAACAAATACAGTTACACTGTGATCAATTTATTAACCAAAATTCTGAGTGTCATCACACAGATAGCGTAGTTGCATCACAGGGCTCAGCTGTCTTTGTACTCGCATACGTTGAGAGCGGATTTTTTATGGCCATGTCAAAATCATATCCCGTCTTTTTATTACTGATCTTTTTGGCGCTATTTGGCTGGGTTTATCAAAGCCAGAATAGCCAATTACAAATCCAGCAACAGCAAGAACTCGACGATTTTAAAAAACATCTTGGCGGTTTTGCCCTGTGGCAAGGTAGTGGTGCAGAGCTGTATCGGCTGTTATCGAGCGACTATAGCTTCCAATTTTTTCAATATGTTGATGATACCGATGGCGAGCTTAATCATACCGATGGCAGCCTCACAGCGAAGGATGACCATCCACTCGCGGGCTTATTTCCCCTTAACTTAGCCCATACCCAAAAAATAGCGACGGGCCGCTTACAGGTCAAACTCAGCGCCAATCAAGCCATCGAAGAGGCTATTAGCAATACAGAGACATTTGGCCTAGTACTCCTAGTGACTTATTTGATGTTGCTCGTTATTTTTATGGTGTTAATGGCGAGGATGAAAGCCGCTATTGGTTATGCCGCCCAGTATATTTCCCATCTTCCAGATATGAGTTTTTCCGCCATTGCCACATCCAAACTCTCCGGTGAGATGAGTCCGATAAAGTTGGCGTTAGAAGAATGTCGTACTCAACTTAAAACCCAATTAGATAAGCTCACCCAAGAAAACGAAAAACTCCATAGGGCCGCCTATCAAGATCCTATTACCGGTTTTGGTAGTCGCCCACCGTTCACCAGTAAATTAGAGAGCATTAGTCAGCCCAGCGTGCCCCAATTGGGTCTACTGGCGATGGTAAAGGCCACTGAACTTGCCCATGTTAACCAGTTACAGGGGCGCACCGCAGGGGATGAATATTTATCTAACGTGGCGAATTGTATTCGTAAGGCCTGTTCGAAATACCCAGATGCCGAATGTTTTCGGATTTCGAGCGCCGATTTTGCCGTATTCATTCCCGATGTTGTGCTAAAAGATGGGCCAAAGTTTTTAGAACAGCTCAAAATTTTTCTCGATGAATATCAGTTGCTCATCAAGACCGAGTCCACGGCGCACACCGGCTTAGTTCCCTATCAGCAAGGGGCCAATCCCGTTACCCTACTCACCCTTGTCGATACTGCGGTGAGTATTGCCCAAACCTTGGGGCCCAATTGCTATCATATTCAAGAAAAACTCAACGGTGATGAGCAGTTTGGCGATGACCGTTGGAAGCTGGCGATCCTGGATCTCATCGATCGCCAAGCCTTAAGATTCTATCAACAGCCGATCCAGCCCTGTCGCAACGATGTTGAGGTTTACCGCGAGCTGTTGGCCCGTTTCTATAATAGTGAAGGCAAATTTTTGCCAACTACCACAGTGATTGCCATGGCCGAACGCCACGGCTTAAGTACGGAATTAGATAAATTAGTGGTGATCAGCACATTAAAAATGCTTAAGGAAAACCCGAGCATCAGCGGCAATTTTGGCATCAATATAAGTGCGTTTTCAGCCCATCAAGAACTGTTTGTTGGCTGGCTAAAAGATATTTTAGGCAAGCATAAATCTATCGCTTCACGTTTGGTATTTGAGATCAACGAGTCGGGTCTGCAGGCCAATTTAGGGGCCAGTTTCAAATTTGTCCGTGAAGTTCACAGTGTGGGTGCTAGGGTCTCCATCGAGCGTTTTGGCATGAGCTTCACCTCCTTCAAATTCTTCCACGAGGTGCGTCCAGACTACATTAAGCTCGATGGCAGCTATTCCAACGCCATTGATGAAGATAACAATAATAAATTCTTCGTGCGCATGATGGTGGATGTCGCCAGACGTATTGGCATTCGCGTGATAGCGACCAGTGTCGAACGTCAGGAGGAAAAATTAACCCTCGAAAAACTCTTAATCGATGGGCTACAGGGCTATTATATTGCCCAGCCCCAAGCGTTAACGATTAGCGATCATGTTTAAGCGAACACTCGGTTAATTCATCGCCAATATTTACAGTAAAGATGGTTAACCCTGCATTCTATATGTTGTTTATACAAACGGAAAAGTCGATAATACCGCCAAGATCCGTTTAGACAAGTATTGAGATGAGTGAATATCTCCTGTTGTTGATCAGCACTGTACTGGTCAACAATTTCGTTTTAGTGAAATTCTTAGGTTTATGTCCTTTCATGGGGGTCTCCAGTAAGTTGGAGTCCGCGATTGGTATGTCTATGGCCACCACTTTTGTGTTGACCTTAGCCTCGATACTCAGTTATCTCGTGAATCAATACCTATTACTCCCCTTTGATCTGAGCTATTTGCGCACTATGAGTTTTATTTTAGTGATTGCCGTTGTCGTGCAATTTACTGAAATGGTCGTTCAAAAAACCAGTGTGACGCTGCACCGTGCCCTCGGTATTTATTTACCGCTTATCACGACAAACTGCGCGGTATTGGGTGTCGCCCTGCTTAACGTGAACGAAAAACACGATTTTATTCAATCGGCTATCTACGGTTTTGGTGCGGCGGTGGGCTTCTCTTTAGTGTTAATTCTCTTCTCGGCTATGCGTGAACGCTTAGCCGCCGCAGATGTGCCCTTACCCTTTAAGGGCGGCGCCATTGCCATGATCACCGCGGGCCTGATGTCGCTGGCCTTTATGGGATTTACAGGATTGGTTAAGTAAGATGTCCACCATTGTAATTGCAGTCATATTGTTGACCCTACTGGCCTTGGTCTTTGGGGTGTTACTCGGTTTTGCCGCCCTTAAATTTAAGGTTGAAGGCAATCCCATTGTCGATGAACTAGAAGCCATTTTGCCACAGACCCAATGTGGTCAATGTGGTTACCCCGGCTGTCGCCCCTACGCTGAAGCCATAGCCAATGGCGATAAAATCAATAAATGTCCTCCAGGCGGCACTGCCACCATGGAAAAACTGGCCAGCCTGATGGGCGTTGATCCCGAGCCGCTCAATGCCGAAGCACAGTCTCAGGTTAAAAAAGTGGCCTACATCCGCGAAGATGAATGTATTGGTTGCACTAAATGTATTCAGGCTTGTCCCGTCGACGCCATTATAGGTGCGGGCAAATTAATGCATACCGTGCTCACCACAGATTGCACAGGGTGTGATCTCTGCGTTGAGCCCTGCCCCGTCGATTGTATTGATATGATCCCTGTGACCCAGAATTTGAAAAACTGGAATTGGCGTTTAAATGCGATTCCCGTGACTCTTATCCAAGAGAGCCAGCACGAAGAAAAGAGAGGATAAGCGGTGCTAACTTTATTAGATCAATTAGATAAAGGAACCCTTTGGCGCTCACCCGGCGGTATTCATCCCCCCGAAGTCAAATTCCTCTCCAACACGACGCCGATAGGACAGTTGCCCTTAGCCCAGGAATATTTAGTGCCTGTGCCACAGGTCGGCGAAAACTGCACCCTTGCGGTGAAGGTCGGCGATAAAGTACTAAAGGGCACGCCATTAACCCATGGCACTTCTATTTGGCATTTGCCAGTTCATGCGCCCACCTCAGGCACTGTGATTGCCATTGAGCCTAGGGCCAGTAATCATGCCTCAGCACTGCCGGTCAATACCTGCGTGATTGCCGCCGATGGTAAAGATACCTGGTGCGAGTTAGCCCCAAGCGAGCTTGAAGGCCTGAGCGATCAACAGATCATCGAGAAAATCCATGCCGCTGGCATTGCAGGCATGGGCGGCGCAGCGTTTCCGAGCCATATCAAACTCAATCCCGTCAGTGAAATCGATTTAGTCATCATCAACGGTGTCGAGTGTGAACCCTACATCAGTGCCGATGACAGATTAATGCGCGAATACAGCCAGGATATTTTGGCAGGCATAGACATCATTTATCGCTTATTAACGCCAAAACGCATCGTTATCGCCATCGAGGACAATAAACCCGAAGCCATTAGCGCTATGCAGCAGGCGGTCAAGCAGAGCTCAATTCCTGCAGGCACAGTGCGAGTAACGGTTATCCCGACTAAATATCCCTCGGGCGGTGAAAAACAGCTGATTCAGATCATCACCGGCCGCGAAGTACCTTCGGGGGCGATCCCCGCCAAACTTGGGATAGTCGTACATAATGTCGGTACCGCTTTTGCCATTCATCAAGCAGTCATTCAAGGTAAACCGCTGATTGAGCGGGTAGTTACCGTCACAGGGCAAAATGTCGCTAAACCCGGCAATTATTGGTTGCCCATCGGTACACCCGTTGAGCACGTGCTCAGCACCACCGAGTTTAAGCCAGAGCCGCAGCAAAAGGTCATTATTGGCGGGCCTATGATGGGCCATGCACTGCCGACCATCCAAGTGCCGATTTTAAAGGGTACTAACTGTATTTTAGTGCCGAGTAGCCAAGAGATTGGCACGACGCCAGAAGAAAAAGCCTGTATCCGCTGCGGCGAATGTGCCAATGCCTGCCCTGCACTGCTGTTACCCCAGCAACTGTTTTGGCATGCCAAAGCCGAAGAATATGACAAAGCCGCGAGTTACAATCTAAAGGATTGTATTGAATGCGGTTGTTGTAGCTATGTGTGTCCAAGTGATATTCCCCTCGTGGAATACTACCGCATCGCAAAATCGGCACTCAAACAAGCCGCCGATGAAAAGCAGCAGGCTGAACGGGCTAAGCATCGCTTCGAAGCACGCTTACATCGCCTAGAGGAAGAAAAACTCGCCCGGGAAGCTAAAGCCAAAGAAGCCGCCGAGCGGCGACAAGCCACTATGACGGGCACAGATAAAAATGCCGTCGCCGAGGCGATGGCACGTATCGCCGCCAAAAAAGCCGCCGCTGCGCAGGCATCCAGTGACACTCCAATCGCACCCGCCGCAGTAACCGCTGAAGTGCCGAAGGAAAAGGCCGCCGTTGCCGCCGCCATCGCCCGCGCTAAGGCGAAAAAGGCCGCACAGGCCAATGCTGATACCAGCTCAGTAACGACCAGTTCTACTAATACCAGTTCTGTTAGTGCCAGTTCTGTTAATGCCAGCGATGCCACTGACGCCGCAGCCGAGGCTAACAGCCCAGCACCATTATCGCAAAAGGATAAAGTCGCCGCAGCCGTTGCCCGTGCTAAAGCCAAGAAAGCGGCACAGCAGAGTGCTAACGCGAGTGAAACGCCACCCTTGGATGCAAACCACACTGAGGCAAGCCACACTGAACCCAATGCAGTAGGCTCGACCATTGAGGACGATAAAAAGGCCAAAATCGCCGCGGCCGTTGCCCGCGCTAAAGCCAAAAAAGCGGCACAGCAGAGTGGCATCCTAAGCGAAGACTACACGCCAGCGACTCAAGCATCTGAAGATCAAGCGACAAACACTCAAGCTGTGGATACGCCTGTCGCCGAGCCTGAGCCAAGCACAGCTGCACTGAGTCCTGAGGATGATAAAAAAGCCAGAGTCGCTGCTGCAGTCGCCCGAGCAAAAGCGAAAAAAGCCGCGCAGGCGGACTCAACACTTGCCGTAACAGACACGAATAGCACAGTTGATAACACGCCAGTAGAACCAGTCGCTGCGACTCAAACTGTGCTAGAGGTCAATGCAATACTGCCGGCAGAGGACGCAGAAGCGCTAAAAAAAGCCAGGATAGCGGCGGCCGTTGCCAAGGCAAAGGCGAAAAAAGTGGCAAGGGAAGCGGATGCGACGAGTGATTCAAATGAATAGTTTAGTTGATATAAAAATCAGTGATGGAAGAATCAATGATTTAAAAATCAGCGATTTAAATATGTTCGACTTAAAGATTAGCGACTCAAGATTAGATAAAAGGGATCAGAATGGCGTTTAAAATAGCCTCATCACCCCATGTTACCCGTAATTTGCATACCTCGACGGTTATGCAAAGGGTGATTTTATGTTTACTGCCCGGCCTTGTGGTGCAATGTGCCTTTTTTGGTTGGGGCACGCTTGTTCAAGTGCTGCTGGCGATTATTGTGGCCCTAAGCTGTGAGGCCGCGGTGATGAAATTGCGTCATCGCAGCATCAAGGCCAGCCTTAGCGACAATAGTGCTATGCTGACCGCGATCTTAATTGGTGTCGCCATCCCACCGCTGGCACCCTGGTGGTTGATAGTGATGGGCACAGCCTTTGCCATCCTGATCGTCAAACACCTCTACGGCGGTTTGGGCCATAACCTGTTTAACCCAGCCATGGCGGCATATGTACTGCTGTTAGTTTCTTTCCCCCTACAAATGACCACTTGGATAGCACCGAGTACCATAGCGCTGCATTCACCGAGCCTGCTCGATAGCCTGCAACTTATCTTTAATATGGGCGCCCATGTGAATATGGAGCAATTCCGTTTAGGGATCGATGGCATCAGTATGGCGACGCCACTCGATACCCTAAAAACCGATTTATCCATGGGATTAACTAGCACTGAAAGTATGAGCAAAGCCATTTTTGATGGCAGTACTGGCGTGGGTTGGTTCTGGGTAAATTTAGCTTATCTCGCCGGCGGCCTCGTGTTGCTAAAACTTAAGGCCATCCGCTGGCATATCAGCACTGGGGTATTGTTAGGGCTATTTGTAGCATCGAGTGTTGGCTTTTTACTGTCCCCAGACACCCAAGCGAATCCCCTTTTCCACTTATTTTCTGGGGCAACTATGTTAGCCGCATTCTTTATTGCGACCGACCCTGTTACCGCGGCAACCAGTCCCCGTGGACGGCTTATTTTCGGCGCCCTGATTGGGGTGTTGGTCTATATCATCCGCACTAAGGGCGGTTATCCTGATGCCTTCGCCTTTGCCGTATTACTGGCGAATCTGTGCGCCCCCTTTATCGACTATTACGTCCGCCCTCGTACCTATGGTCATTCCGTGAGTTAGGGGTCATTCAGTAAGTTAGGGGTCATTCTGTAAGCTAAGAAGAGTCATTCCGCGGGCAAGAGATACAAGCTAAAGGAAAGAATGTTGAACAATCCGATGATTAAAAATGGTTTTTTATTGGCACTGTTTGCCTTGATCTGCACCGGCCTCGTTGCCGTTGTCAATCAACAAACCTTTGACCAAATAAAACAGCAAGAGCAACAGGAATTAATGCGGGTATTGCACCAATTGATCCCCGATGAAATCCACGATAATGAACTGACGGCCCATTGCACTCTGCTACAAAACAAAGAGGCCTTAGGCACAGATGAGCCTATGCCCGCCTATATTGCCACCGCTGCGGGCAAGCCCGTGGCAATTGCCATCGAGGCCATAGCGCCGGATGGCTATAGCGGTGATATCAAGTTGATTGTCGGGATCAATACCCAAGGGGAAGTCTTAGGAGTGCGCACGCTTTCCCACCAAGAAACCCCAGGGCTGGGTGATAAGATCGAGTTACGTAAATCCGATTGGGTAACGCAGTTTGTCGGTAAAATCCTCGGCTCAGAGGACGACAAACAATGGTTAGTGAAAAAAGACGGCGGCGATTTTGATCAATTTACAGGCGCCACTATTACCCCACGCGCCTATGTCAAAGCGGTCAAACGGGCGCTATGGTATTTTAACCAAAATCAAACGCAGATTTTCAGCCAGCCGCTAAATTGTGAGGCCAACCATGAGTAATTATCGTGATATTGCTTGGCAGGGACTGTGGAAAAATAACCCAGGCCTAGTGCAACTATTAGGTTTATGCCCGTTACTTGCCGTCACCGCCACACTCACCAACGCCCTTGGGCTCGGGGTGGCCACTATGCTAGTGCTGATTGGTTCGAATATTTTAGTCTCTCTGGTGCGCGATTATGTGCCCAAGGAGATCCGTATTCCGGTGTTTGTGATGATCATTGCCGCCCTAGTCACTACAGTGCAACTGTTGATCAATGCCTATGCCTACGGCCTGTATTTATCCCTAGGGATCTTTTTGCCTTTGATTGTAACCAACTGCATTATCATTGGCCGCGCTGAGGCATTTGCTTCCCGTAATAACGCCTTTAGCGCCGCCTTCGATGGTCTAATGATGGGTCTAGGCTTTACCTTGGTATTGGCACTACTTGGCGCCACGCGGGAAATTCTCGGCCAAGGCACACTGTTTGATGGCGCGGATCAACTGCTCGGCCCTTGGGCAAAAGCCTTAACCATTCAGGTATGGCAAGTCGATACGCCCTTCCTGCTGGCCATGTTGCCACCTGGCGCCTTTATCGTGATGGGCCTACTTATCGCCCTTAAAAATGTGATCGATAAAAAGCTCAAAGAACGTCAACCTGAGGCGGCGGTGCAGCCGAGCGTGACACGGGCGCGGATCACTAAGGTCGGTTAACCGGTGGATAAACGGGCGCTAAATACCCTAGCGCCCCATAACAGAATATAAACACAATATAAAAACAATATGAAAAGTGGGGTAAACCACAGCACGACAGCCCACACAGCGCAGGAATCCCATGAACCAAGAAAAACGCATCCAGATCCTCACTCGCCTTCGTGAAAACAATCCCAAACCCGAAACCGAGCTTAATTTCTCCAGTCCCTTTGAATTGCTGGTGGCGGTAACCTTATCGGCCCAGGCGACCGATGTGAGCGTAAATAAGGCGACCGATAAATTGTTTCCTGTGGCCAATACGGCTCACAGTATCTATGCCTTAGGCGTGGAAGGATTAAAGGAATATATCAAGACGATTGGCCTTTATAACAACAAGGCCGTCAATGTAATCAAAGCCTGCGAGATCTTAATCGAGAAGTACAATGGCGAAGTGCCAGAGGACAGAGAAGCCCTCGAATCCCTTCCCGGCGTTGGCCGTAAAACCGCCAATGTGGTGCTTAATACCGCCTTTGGTTGGCCGACTATCGCCGTCGACACCCATATTTTTCGCCTCGCCAATCGCACTAAATTTGCCCCCGGCAAAAACGTGGTCGAAGTTGAGGAGCGCATGCTAAAAGTAGTGCCCGCCGAATTTAAAGTGGATGTGCACCACTGGTTTATTCTGCATGGCCGCTATACTTGCCTTGCCCGCAAACCCCGCTGCGGCAGCTGTATTATTGAAGATTTATGTGAGTTTAAAGAAAAGGTTTATCCAGAGGAATAAGCTCACTACTAAGGCAATATAAACAGCGTAGGGATAACGCCAGATCTCCACAATAAATGTAATAATGCTTAGGGTAATCAGCATAACCACACTAACTTCACCCATAAAAATAACCCTCAAGCACCTGTTAGCACTTGAGGGTTATTTGCTGTTTAAATGATTAGCTAAAAACTATTGCGCTAACACAGCCTCAGGTACTGGCCACTGACTAACCAACCATTCACCCTGCCAATTTTGGATAGACACCCATAGGCTGTCCGTTGCCGCTAACTTGGCGCCGGTGATCGCATGCACATGCTGGCCATGTTTGCTGCCATGTAATACCCCGTTTTCCCCTTGTTGGAGTCTCTCGAGCGGCAACGCCTCGGGGCCGATATTGGCATAACCTTGGCGGATATGGGCTATATCCCCTTGCTCAAAAATCAACATAAAATCTTTGACATACTCATCGTGATGCTTATAGGGTGCCTTCATATCTAAGGGCATAGGCGCAATTTTAAACTCACCTAACTGCTGGCTCGGCCATGCGGGTGGAAATGTCGGGTTGAGTGATTGATAGAGAAACACCACAGGTAAGATCAAAATCAACCCACTGAGCTTGTACTTATGTTTTAACCAAAATACGGATGATGCCATTAGCGAGCCTCCCCTAGCATATCTGCGGCTAAGTCTTTGGTTTCGACCTGTTGAAAGGCACGTACATGGCGTAATCCCCACATCATAAAACCGGTAATCGACATGCCAGAAAGCACCAGCCCAAAGAAAAACCACAGGAATTTAGTCCAAATTCCGCCTAAGGTGCCGTAATGCAGCGGATCGGCAATATGCATGATGGTTTGCATGCCCGTCATGGTGTCGGGTGATGAAGCGCTGGCAATTTCCCCCGTCCATGGATTGATGCTAAGGCTATAGGAATATTGATCATAAAAAATATGATCGCCACTGCCACTCAAGTGATACATATCCCTATGATGCTCAGGCAACATCACATAGCTAGGTTGAAAATCGGGGAAGCGTGTCTTCGCAAGTTGCAGTGCGTCGGCCAAGTTCACCTTGCGTTCCGGCACTTGTGTCTCACCTTCCCTTTGCAGCGGGAGCTGCTCTTGTGCAATCAAGGGCGCATGGGGTTCGATATCAATATCGGCATGCCAAAAAATCGCTTGGACTAAGTACCATAATCCCGTCGCACTCATAATGGCGATAAACCAGATAGACCACACACCCGACAATTTATGTAAATCGGCGAGTAAGGTCTTTTTCCCCTGCGTGAGTCGCAGTTTGGGGGCAAAAAAACTGCGCCAGAAGCGTTTATAAACCACTAACCCCGTCACGAGTGAGGCCAACATCAATAGCGACATCACACTCACTAGGTAATAACCTAGGCTATAACCACTCTGCCAAGGGAATAGCAACCAGCCGTGCAGGGAACGCATAAAACCAATAAAAGTGAGGCCCTCATTGATTTGCTGGATCTCCCCCGTGTACTGATTCACATAGGCGATCGCATAGGGCTTATCGGTATCCGTAAAGGTAATCGCATTGACCAGATAGGGCTCAAAGGTCATTGCCCCCATCACCTGCGCATTGGGATAAGCCTTTTCCACCGCCAGCATTAATTCATCGATGGGCTTTGCGGGTAATTGGTCAGGATTGAGCGCACGGGCGGCGGGATTGGTAAGCCAGGTTAACTCATGGCTTAATACGGCAACAGTGCCCGTTAAGCAGATAAAACAGAATAGTAACCAGATGGGCAATGAGACCCAACCGTGCAACATAAACCAAAATCGATTACTCACCTTCGCCATCTGTGATTTTCCCAGCACTTTTATAAACCACAGAGTGTAAATGTAATGCGAATTGTTATCAATACGATATACTGGGAAATATTTTCAATTACAATGCAGTTCACAAAAACAGTGATAGAAAATCAGGGACAAGATGACACCTTTAGCATCAAAGGGATATCTATTACAATAGAGCACCACGCACAGCCACCGCGACCACTTTGTATGCCTAAGGTTGCTGCCTAAGCAATAGTATATTCGATAATTTATGCCAAAAATCCAACAGCATCAGTCCCATACACATATGCTTAACCACTTATCTAAGCCACAACCTAGGATAGATCTGGCTGAGCTCGCGGCACACATTCACTTTGAGCAAGCCACTATCATAGGTAATGCCCCCGGTGCTTGGCAGCCCGCGGCCATAGGCGCTACATTTGTCTTCAATGGGACTCAATATCAGCAGGCGCAGGCTAACTTAGCTCAAGCTGAGCTTAACGCTTCGCAACTCATCAATATTGCCAATGGTGGTTTTGCTGACTCCCAATATGCCTTTGTGGTACATGGCCATGAACAAGGCGCTTTACTCGCCAGAGCCTTAACCCAAGTGGCAACGGAACTGACCCCGCAGCTTGGATGTTGGCCCTCCTCAGGGCTGACAACCATAACCTTGATGGTACAACTCGCCAATACAGTGACAGTACAGCGCATGTCCCTACTCCCAAGCCTTCAGAGAACGGCAGATCTTGCCACTACTCACCATCTACCCTGCATGGTGCATAACTGGCTAGGGGAAAGAAGGCTAGCAAAAGCACTGTTTTCGCATCAATTAGCCTGGGATGAATTTGCCCTATTACCTGTAGAGGTTGAGCCATCCCACGTCATTAGTGATGATAATCCCTTTCTGCTATTGGATGTCCTGCGGCAAAACCCTGTGGATGCTAAAACCAGTCCCCAACTCAGGCATGGACAACTGAATGCTCTCGTCGCCCTATCGCAAGCGCCCACCAGCACTTGGCTGTCTTATGCTCAAAGTGCCGACTTAACAGACTACGAAGCCTTATTTTTTAATCATATGCCGGAGACAAATCCAAGCTATTGGTTTTTAATGGATTATGAGGCTTCACAGTATTTAGATATCATTCGGCATCAGTTAGCCTACTGCCAGCAAGTCGCGGACTCGGTACTATTTCCCTAGTGCTATTCCTAAGGGTTCAAAATAATTTATCAAGGCTGAAAAAATCGTCTTTCGGTGATGTTCGTCTGGGTAAGCTCCCTCCTTTGCCAAGGCAGAATACCGGGTGCCAGACACCAGATAGGGATTGGTAATATCCTGATAGGATTCAATACATGCCTCAAAGGCTCTGGCCATCATTTCGGTTGGCCGTGAAAAATACTGGGCCGCATAACGCTTATCTAATGCAATCGCTTGACGAACATAATCGCTGGGCTCTGAACTATCTTGACTCAACAGTGTTACCCTAAAAATCTCAGATAAACGCTGATTCAAAGGATGTTCAATCATCGACGTATCGCCAAGCCAAAGATCACTGGCGCATTGAAAACGCTTAGCTTGGGGCAAAAAGGCTTTATCGGCGACATAATGATCAAATGCATGCCAAAACTCATGGGCTAAGGCGCCTGCTCCCGCATTTTTCGCTAAGGCTAATTCCCGCGAAGCTGGGGCATAATGAGCCTGTACCCCCTTTTGCCCACCATGGCCAAAGGCAAGGCTTAAACTTTGCCGTAATCCTAAGGTTAACGGCGGCAGTTTTAGGATAAAAGCGAGATCAGCTAGGGAATCAAACACTAAATTAGCCGCAATGCGGGACTCTTCCCGCGTCACCCAGCGCCCCACGCGCACATGACTAAAGCCAAAGGTTTGTTTGATATCGAGAAATGTCACTTGCTCACCGAAGCGATAATCGGGCCCCTGGCGAGTATATTGCTGGTGGATTAACACTATATCCCTTCAATTAAGAGGCAAAGCGCAATGGAAGTTAGCCCAGTATATTAAGCGAAAACTGTATTGAACAAAACGTAATCCATACCGCCATGGTCAGGTCAGCACTTAGGACGGCTCCAAAGGACATTCATTCGATATCTTCCCAGCTCACCAGCCGATTTCGCCCAGTATTTTTGGCGTGGTACAACGCTTTATCCGCCTCAGCCACCAGCTTTTCCGCATCCGAGCGACACAGGCTTTCTCGATCCATTGGGGTATTTTGACTCCCAGTAGCCTTGTTGGGCTCAGATTCAGTACCTTCTTGTAATGACATAGGCATTAGCGCGCTTAACCCCGCCGAAAATTGATAATGAAAATCCGGCGCAATATGGGACAAATCCGATTCAGCCAGCTTTTGCATTAGACGTTCGATCACCGCTTTGGCCTCAGCAACCGTAATTTCGGGCAAAAGGATCGCAAACTCTTCTCCTCCTAAACGGCCAAAAATATCGTAGGGACGAATATGAGCGGCAACCAATGCAGTAAAGTGCTGTAACACGCTATCGCCCACTTGATGACCATAACGATCGTTGACCCGTTTGAAATAATCTATATCCAGCATTGCAAGGCAAAGAGGCTGTTTTAATTGCGTCAATCGTTTGATTTCATGCTCTAACTGCTGGAAAAAATGCCGCCGATTGGCAATACCCGTCAATTCATCGGTCAGCGCTAACCGTTTCAATTCAGTTTTTGCATCCCTTAAGGCAAACTCAACCTGTTTTAGTGGGGTGATATCGGTGCAGACAATCGTCATATTACCATTGTGATACACCTGCTCCGACAGCTGTAGCCAACGGCCATCGACAAGGTCGACTTCAAAACGTCTAAAATTCACTTGCCGTTGCTGCGTATGAATATGCTCAAGCCACTCTTCAACCGTATCTCGTTCAATATTCGGCCCTTGTTTACGGATAAAGGCCAATCGCATCATATCGTCAAAATGACGTCCAACCATATCTTGATCGTCAAAGCCAAACATCTGAGCAAAGGTATTGTTATAAAAGATAAAATGATTATTTTCATCCAACACTGCAAGGCCATTTTGGCTTAAGCGTAGCGCCTCGGTTAAAAATGGATAAATCGATTCAAGGGATTCATTTTCCATGCTCATTCCTAATAAAGCACCTGTGCCCAACACCCATATAGGTTAGCAGTGTTCGCCGTTAAATACCGCGACCGTTCACTCAATCATAACCGTCGTTCACCACTTACCGAATGAGTGGTAAACCGAGTAATTATTCATGTATATGCAAAAACAAAACTATAAACCCCGTAAAAATTTTAACGATGATTCATTTTTCAGAATAATCATTCACATGCCACAGTTCGATTTGATACAAGAGTCAAAAAGCGCGTGCTGGAATATCCTGCAATATCGAGAATGAGGATCCGTTATTTAGGCGTTTGTTTGCTCGCATCTTTTGCGTGAAATCGCTATACTGCGCGGCCAAATTATCTTGGCCAAGACTTTGCTGATATCAGCATCATTGTTGCACTGCATTTGTAACAACACAGCCGGTTTAAGCCTTTTATTAAGACGTTACCCCTAGGACATACCCTTGATCTCTACCGCAAATATCACCATGCAATTCGGCCCCGAGCCATTATTTGAAAATATCTCGGCAAAATTTGGCAACGGCAACCGTTATGGTTTGATTGGCGCTAACGGCTGCGGCAAATCCACCTTTATGAAAATCTTAAGTGGTGCCCTCGCTCCGACATCGGGCAATGTATCCATCACTCCGGGATTAAAGGTCGGTACCCTAAGCCAAGATCAATTTGCCTTCGAACAATATACGGTTATCGATGCGGTGATCATGGGCGATGTGCAGCTGTGGAAAGTCAAACAAGAGCGGGATGCCATTTACGCCAAGCCAGACATGAGCGAAGCAGACGGCATGCGGGTTGGCGATCTTGAAAGCGAATTTGCCGAAATGGACGGTTACAGCGCCGAGAGCCGCGCAGGCGAAATCCTCATTGAAGCGGGTATCGAAGAATCCTTCCATTATGGCCCTATGTCCCAGGTCGCACCCGGCTGGAAACTGCGGGTGTTATTAGCCCAAGCGCTGTTCGCTAACCCCGATATCTTGCTGCTCGACGAACCGACCAACAACTTGGACATCCACACCATCAGTTGGCTCGAAACCGAGTTAAATAAGCGCAAATGCACCATGATCATCATCTCCCACGATAGACACTTCTTAAATGCGGTGTGTACCCATATGGCGGATATTGATTACGGCGAGCTGCGCATTTACCCCGGCAACTACGAATACTTTTTAGCCCAATCCTCCCTACTGCGTGAACAGCTATTGGCGGGTAACGCTAAAAAGAGTGCCGAGATTGAAGAGTTGCAGGACTTCGTTAACCGTTTTGGCGCTAACGCCTCTAAGGCCAAGCAAGCCAGTTCGCGCGCCAAACGCATGGATAAAATTAAACTGGATGAAGTGAAATCATCGAGCCGAATTACCCCGTCGATTCGCTTTGCCGCGGGCAAAAAAATGCATCGCCAAGCCTTGATCCTTGAAAATCTTGGCCACGGTTTTGACGGTGAGTTACTCTTCCAAGGTGGTGATTTAATTCTCGAAGCGGGTGCAAAACTGGCGATTATCGGCGAAAACGGCGTAGGTAAAACCACCCTATTACGCTGTTTAGTCAATGAGTTAATCCACAATGAAGGCGTGATTAAGTGGTCCGAAAATGCCTCTATCGGTTATTGCCCACAGGACAGCACCTCAGATTTTGATAATGATCTCACCATCATGGAATGGATGGATCAATGGCGCCAACCCAAACATAACGACCTGATGGTTCGCGCCATGTTAGGCCGTCTGCTGTTTACCGAAGATGACGCCAACAAAAAAGCCCGCAATTGTTCGGGCGGTGAAAAAAACCGCTTAATCTTCGGTAAGTTAATGATGCAAGACATTAACGTCATCATCATGGACGAACCCACCAACCATATGGATATGGAAGCCATTGAAGCATTAAACAATGCGCTTAAAGACTTTGAAGGCACCTTAATATTCGTCAGCCACGACCGTGAGTTTGTTTCATCATTGGCAACGCGGATCATTGATATTCGAGATGGGAAGCTGGTTAACTTCCAAGGCACCTTCGATGAGTACCTTGCAAGCCAAGCCCAAGCGCAGTAAATAAGCTTTATTCATTAGGGATCTATCCGTTGGGGATCTCTGGCTCAACCAGCCGCGCCAGCTGCTCGAGTGACTCCTGCCAGCCTAAGTAGCACATCTCCTCTGGGATCACAGAGGGGATGCCTTCCTGCACAATATTCAGGCTCGTGCCACAACTCACGGTTGTTAGGTCGATAGCAACGAGCATTTCGCCGGGGAGATGATGATCATCGAATTGATCCGTTTGTCTAATACGCTCTCCGGGGACAAGCTCAGTAAATGTGACCCGAAAGGAGTGACTGCCCCCAGAACTAAAATTTGTAAATGACATTCGATAGCCACCGCCAACCTTAACCTCGAACTCGTGAATCGTTCCCACAAAGCCATAGGGTGGCAACCAGCGCTCAAGCGCACTTTTGTCCGTAAAAGCGCTATACACTCGCTCTGCAGGAGCGCGCAGAACGCGATGTAATCGAACCGTCCCGGTTTTGTCAGCCATAATACAATCTCCTTGTTTAAAGAATTTACAGTGTATTAGAGTAGGATAGATTGCCTGCTTTGGCATTTTTTAAGCGACAAGAGTTTCGAGCTACAAGAGGTGATGCCCCTAGAGCTAGATTAATTCAATATGTTAAAAATATTCTATAGAAGCTAGCATCAATAAGGTCGCAATTAGGAAAATCGCGGTTTCAAAAAGATTCAACCGTTTCAACATTGAGTGAACTTGTGCCTTAATCAGTAAGTTCTGAAATGCTTGGTTCATAACGATGATTTTTTAGCTGAGCTAAATGACGAGCCTTAGCATCTGAATCTGATAACAGCTTTACAGTATCGAGTATGGTTGCAAACTTATGATATTCATCGATAAACAATGAACTGGTCGTTCCAAGGTGCTTTTTATCCTTAAATTTAAATAAAAAATCCAGCAAAACAGATTCATTGACAACATTCTCCGGCATAGCGGTTTTGAACGTCGCCTTTTCAGCAAAAACCACGACTGAATATATCCCCTCCACCAATCCAAGACAGTGGGCAACGGCTAAACAATGTTTATAGTTTTGATGTAATGGATTTTTAAAGCTCGTGCGTTTAGTAAAGAGTTTTTGTGTCCAGTTGGCTTGATTCTTACTCCCAAATATCCAGCCACTATAGTTTTTCACTTCGATGACAAATACTCCAAAATGCGTCAGCAACACAAGATCGACTTCCGTCATTGGAGCCGTATCAAACGTTGTATCATCTATCGGCAGTATAAGATTTGAATATAGGCGATACTCCTTGTTTTCGAACCCTTTTTTCAGCAACCGTGCGACTCGCTGCTCACCTTGCTCTCCCAACACCTTGGCCCGGTATCGATTTAAGTTCTTTCTAAAAACGAGTGAAATGAGTACCAAGAGCAATGCACAGAAAGGCACATACAACACAACAGGGAAATGACTTAATGCTAATAATGGCGAAGGAGTAAGATTCGGCGAGACAGATTTCTGTTTTAATGAATTATTTTCATAATGTAGAACAGTGTTATTTTTATATTTATTTTCAACAATATTATCGATTTTTTTTAGACAGGATCTTATGCGTCTTGTGATCATTTTTTGCATTTGCTATCGGATTTATGCAACGAGTATCGAATCTTGCTTTAAGTTCTTGATAACGTTGTGTTGATTCATGCCAGTCCTGCATTTCGCTCTGAACCAGTACGCACACAGATACCGTATCTTGTTCAACCAAAGACACCAATGATGATGAAAAAAGCCCACTTGCCATAAAGACAAATAGCCGTAGTCTAAGGATAAAAAATAATTTGCTTCCCTTCACGTTGTCACATTTCCTCAGTTTTAAATCACTAACCTTGATAGGTTGTTATTAAAGGGCCAAGTTAGCAATGCCCTACTCATCCCATCAAATGGTCTACCATTGGGGACCGCGATTTAGGATTAATTAAATCAAGTTACTGAATAGGGCTTCCTTTTTCCGATGTTGATTTACACTCTAAAGATAAGAAGTAAACAATTACAGATTGAATGTATTAGATCCATAATCAGCATATCACTGCATCTCTATCATAGTATGGTGGCAATTGCCTATGAGTCTTGAAGAATCCCTAGAACAGCTAAAACGCCAGTATCTGCATGCTCTGCCTGATAAAAAGAAACAAATCATATCCCTATGGATTTTATTGCGAAAAAATTGGCAGGCACAATTGCTGTCTGCGGTTTACCGTGAGGTGCATAACTTAAAGGGATCCTGCGAAACATTTGGCTTAACTGAGACTAAGCATATTGTCGATAAACTCGAACCTCAACTTAAAAGCTTACTTAATGCGCCAACACCTGAACTCTCTGAAATTAAGGCCTTAGATAGCCAATTTCATCAGTTATTAGAGGACAATATGCGCAGCCAAGCTGTTGCTCCCGTGGTTGAGGCCCAGGTGCAGCCGCGGCCAGTTAAGCCAAGCAAATTACGCCATGAACACAGTATTGCCATCATAGAGGATGACCAGAATGTGGGCGCGATGATCGCGAAACAATTGGGAGAATTTGGTTTTAACGTACAGTATTTTTTAAACTTTTCGACCTTTCTTGAAGTGCAAAATACAACGCCATTTGATTTGATTTTATTGGATTTAATTCTTCCTGATTACACTGAGGAGGACTTATTTAAAGCCGCAAAAGAATTTGAAAAAAACAATACCCGAGTGTTTGTCCTCTCATCTCGCGGGGATTTTGACATGCGCCTTTTGGCCATACGTGCCAATGTGAGTGAGTATTTTGTCAAGCCTGCCGAAACCACCTTGCTGGTTCGCAAAATCCATCAATCTTTAAAAATGTCAGAAAAGCAGCCACTTAAAATCCTTTTAGTGGACGATCAGCAGTCGATGGTGGATTATTTTTCGAGTCTACTGCGCAGCCATGGCTTAATGGTTAAAGGCATGACGAGACCCGAACAAGTGCTACCCACCCTGGAACAATTCGAACCTGATCTGTTTATTTTTGATTTATATATGCCCGAGGTGAATGGGCTAGAACTGGCACAAATGATCCGTCAATTGGATAAATACACCTCTAGCCCTATCTTAGTTTTAAGCTCCGACGATACTATGCAAAACAAAGTTAGCATTATCCAAGCGGGTTCCGATGATTTAATTTCAAAGCAAACTGCCCCGATTTTATTTGTGAGCCAAGTGATCTCCCGCGCCCAACGTGGGCATGACATTCGCAGTGCTGCCAGTCGTGATAGCCTAACAGGTCTGTTAAATCACACCCAAATTTTAGTGGCTGCCCGCCGTTGTTTTCATCTTGCTAAGCGGATAAATTCCATCGTTTGCATCGCTATGTTCGATTTTGATCACTTCAAAATGATCAATGATACCTATGGTCATTCCGCTGGCGATAAGGTGCTTTTGGCCTTTGCGCACTTGCTACAGCAGTCCCTGCGACCAAGCGATTTTATGGGGCGTTATGGTGGTGAGGAGTTTATGTTAGTGTTGCCCGAGCTTTCCGAGCCTTTGGCTATCGCCAAACTCAATGCCATACGCGAGAGTTTTAGCCATATCCTATTTGTGGAAGAGGGCGTTGAGTTTCAAGTCACCCTCAGTGGAGGTATGGCTTTTTCGACCGATTGTGATGAATTTCAAGCCTGTTTACGCTTATCCGATAAAAATCTTTATGAAGCCAAACGCCTTGGCCGCAACCGATTGGTGGGCGGCAGCTAGGATAATCCCCATAGGATAGCGCTAGAGCGTGGCAAGATAATGGATAATTTTATCCGCCAATTGCGGCAATTCTACAATGTGATCAACCGCTTCACGTTTTATCGCCTCCCGCGGCATACCAAACACTACACAGCTTTGTTCTCCCTGGGCGAAGGTTGTGCTGCCCTGTTGGTGCAGTAAACTCATGCCATCGGCGCCATCTTTACCCATGCCCGTTAAAATCACCGCCGTGACGTGGGCAGCATCATACTGGGCTAAGGAAGCGAACATCACATCCACCGACGGTCGATGGCCACTCACTTTATCGCTTTGATTAAGCTTTACCTTATAACTTCTGCCCACTTTCACTACTTCGAGGTGATAATCCCCGGGCGCAATATAGACGTAGCAAGGCAAGAGGCGCTCACCGTCTTCGGCCTGTTTCACATTGAGCCGGGTCAGTTTGTTGAGGCGCTGGGCAAAACTCAGTGTAAATCCGGGCGGCATATGTTGGGTGATAACGATGGGCGGCATGACTGCGGGTAAGTGTTGCAGCAGATACAATATGGCCTCGGTGCCACCTGTCGATGCACCAATGGCAAGGAGATGCTGATCGACAACTACCTTCGGCAGTATTGCCTTAGCGGGTGAAATGCCCTGAGCCGTTGCCGGCAGTTTTTGGGTTTTAATCAGTTTGGCATGGGCCGCGGATTTAATTTTCGCTAAGATCAGCTCTTGATAATCGTTAAAACCTTGGGGGGAATCGAGTTTTGGCTTAGGGATAAAATCGACCGCGCCTAAGGCTAAGGCATTAAAGGTTGCATCAGCGCCCTGCTCGGTTAACGATGAAATCATCACGACGGCGGTCGGTCTGGCCTTCATCAAGCGGTCAAGAAAAGTGAGCCCATCGACCTTAGGCATCTCGATATCTAAGGTGATCACATCGGGCCTAAATTGATTCACCATATCCTTTGCCATATAAGCATCGGCTGCCATGCCCACTAAGTGCAACTCGGGATCGGCTTCGATCATTTTGCCGAGCAAACTGCGGATAAGCGCGGAGTCGTCAACCACTAATACGTTAATTGCCATTGCTACTCACCAAATAGTTCAACATCGCCACCACTGGGTAGGTCGCGGATCCGCAGCCGATATTCACTCTCCCTATCTAGGATAGTGCTATTGTGCATTACTTTGATTTTTCTGACTTTAACTAAGCCAGTCGCGGGGAAGAAATACACTTTACGGGGGTAGATATCGAGCAAGTCGGCGGCAATCACAGGGATATTCTCCATGTTCAAATATTCGAGAACAAACTCAGCGTTACGCTCACCAATATTGTGTACCGTTATGCCCGTTAACATATTCCCTCCCCCAAACACTTTCGCTTCGAGTGACTGACGCCGAGCGCCTAATTTAAGCAATTCATTGATCAGCAGCTCCATGGCATACACTCCATAGCGGGCAGTATCCGTGAGAATGCCGGTGCAATTACCATTCTGGTTTGGCAGTAAAAAATGATTCATACCGCCAATATGAAGCACGGGATCATAGAGACAAACCGAAACGCAAGATCCTAACACTGTGACTATCATAGTATTTTCACGGGTGGCGTAATATTCTCCTGGCAATATTTTGACCGCATCACATGAGAAATGATGGTCAAAATACCGATTAGGTACTAGGACAGGATGTTCAATGTTAGGTTTTGGCACTCATACTCCCCTTCGCCGATTTATAGGTCGTTTGGCCTGTGGCGGTAATGATCTGAGGGAACATATTGAAGTTTTCGGAGTGCCCCGCAATATAGAGCCCATCATCGGCAAGGGAGTGCATCATGTGTTTTAAAATGCGTTCCTGGGTCGGTTTATCGAAGTAGATCATCACATTGCGGCAAAAAATCACATCGATAGGGGTGTTGATCGGCCAGAATGGATCGACTAAGTTAATTCGGGTAAAACGCAACATCTGCTGTAACTCGGGCACAACCCGTACATTGCCAAGCTGCGTACCGCGCCCACGCTGGAAAAACAGTTTTTTACGCTCATCACTGACGGTATCGATACGCTCTATGGGGTAAATTCCCCTTTCGGCCTTTTCGAGCACACCGCTGTCGATATCTGAGGCAATGATATCGACCGGGGTGTTGAAGCGACCAAAGTGCTCCGCCACGACCATAGCAATGGAGTAAGGCTCTTCCCCAGTGCTGCTGGCGGCACACCAAATCCTTTTGGTATTAGGATGTTCCACCAAAAAACGTTTTAGGATCTCAAAGTGATGGGGCTCCCTAAAAAAAGCAGTCTGGTTAGTCGTCAGTGCATTAATAAACTCCTGATGCTCACTTTGATACCGCTGCAAATACTCAAAATAGGCGGTAAAACCTGACAATTTGAGCGCCCTCAAGCGCCTAACCAATCGGCTATAGACCATAGCATCCTTGCTGTCCGCGAGCTTAATTCCCGCCAAGCGATAGAGCGTGGTCCTTGCGGTTTGGTAGTGTTCGGGCGTAAACACAAATTCCTTCCCTAAGCGCTCATATCCACTCAATCAAAAGTCTTCCCATTCATCTTGATCGGCTTGATTAAGCTTAGGCATTGGCATTTTCATTTTACTGGGCATGCGGGCCGCAGCCACCGCCGATTTCATCGCCAACTTTTTCGATGCCGCTGGGGAATGTCTGACTTGCGGCGCACTTTCCTCATCGACCCTAAAGCTGGCCACACTGTCGGCCAATTGCTGCGCCTGTGACTGCATGCTTTCGGCTGCCGCAGCGGCTTCTTCGACTAATGACGCATTTTGCTGTGTCATTTCATCCATTTGCACTATGGCTTTGCTTATCTCATCGATACCAACGGCCTGTTCATTCGATGCCGAAGCGATTTCAGTCATGATATCGTTGACTCGTTTAATGGCGACCACGATTTCCTTCATAGTGTCACCCGATTTGCCAACGAGATTATTTCCGCTTTCAATTTTACTTACAGAATCAGATATTAGAGCCTTAATATCCTTTGCGGCATTGGCAGAACGCTGCGCCAAACTTCTCACCTCGGATGCGACAACCGCAAACCCGCGGCCTTGCTCACCCGCCCTCGCGGCCTCAACGGCAGCGTTTAACGCTAAAATATTGGTTTGGAATGCAATACCGTCAATCACCCCTATGATATCGGCAATTTTGCGGGCCGATTCGTTGATTGAGGCCATCGTTTGCACGACCTGTTGAATGAGCTCGCCACCGTCAATGGCGACATCGGCGGCCTTTGAGGCTAACGCATTGGCTTGGCTGGCATTATCGGCATTAAGCTTAACCGTGCCGGTGAGCTCTTCCATACTGGCGGAGGTTTGCTCTAGGCTCGAGGCCTGCTCTTCGGTGCGACTCGACAGATCGGCGTTACCTTGGGCAATTTCAGAGGAAGCAGTATTGATGGTTTCAGCCGCTTTTTGGATATCTCTTATCATGTAAGAGAGTTTTTCAGCGGTTTGATTTGAATAGTTTTTCAAATCATTAAAGGTGCCCTCATAGTCGTTATAAATGCGCGTGGTTAAATCGCCATCCGCCAACGCCATCAACACCCTAGCGACATCCTGTAATCCACGGTCTGAGGTTTCAATCAATGAGTTAAGGCTATTGGCCAGCATAAGGAAGAAGCCCTGTTTACCCTGGGTCTCTGCCCGCTGCGAGAAATCCCCCGCCGCCGCCGCGGCCACTATGCGGGCGATTTCCTGCTCGGTTTGCACTTCAACCGTGCGGTCGAGCCATTCAACCACAGTGCCTAAGCGCTCACCCGTATTGGACACTATGGGGCTTGCCGTTAAGCGAAAATGACAACTGGCGACCTTGATAAGGGATTCATATTTACGGTCTAACTTTTCTAATAAACTCGCCTGGTGGGCGGGGTTACGGTGGAATATATCCATTGAACTGCCAATAATTTTATCCACGGAAAAATGCGGCAGCGCCTGCCTAATTTCATTTTCCGATTGACGCAGCATCACCTCCACCGAACGGTTCATATAAATGATGATACGGTTAGCATCGGCGATCATCACGTTAGTACTGGTATTGTTCAGCGCTTCTAGGGTGCGCTGGGTGATACGGTCGGCGTTAATTGTCTCCGTCAGATCAATCCACTCGACCCCAGTGCCTAAGTGTTTATTTTCACGCGTAATAATGGGTGTTAGGATCAGCTTAAATGTCCGCTTACCTATGGTAATTTGCGCAGTATGTGACTGGGTTAATCGTTCAAGCAAATTGCGCTGGTGGGCTGGGTTTTTATGGAAGATATCGATATTACTGCCCACGACCTTAGCGACCGAAAACTGTGGCAGTTCTTTACGAATATCCGCCTCGGCCTCGGATAACATAACGATGACGGCTTTATTGGCATAGATGATATTGCGGTTGCTATCGGCAATCATAAAGCTATTGCCGCTGTTATCGAGCAATTGGAAATAACGTTGTAGTTCTTCTTCCTTTTGCTGGCGCGCTTCGTCATTGCCAAACAGATTCAAAATTCCCATAACAATCACTCCTGATCAGACAGATTATTTGCATCAACTAGACCTAGCTCATCACTGCTGATCAGAGCCTGTATATTTACTAAAATGACCATTTTTTCTTCCACCGTCGCCAATCCCTTGAGATAACGGCTGTCAAATGCGGCGCCAAATTCAGGTGCGGGTAAAATTTCATCACTCGAAAGTTTAATCACATCCGACACGGCATCGACCACAATCCCCACAATCCGATCGCAGACATTGAGCATAATGACTATGGTAAATTCATCATAAGTTACTGTACCTACGTTAAATTTCATCCGTAGATCCACAATAGGCACTATATCGCCCCTCAGGTTTAACACCCCTTTGATAAAGCTAGGCGCGTTGGCAATCTTAGTCACAGCCTCGTAACCCCGGATTTCCTTTACCGACATAATATCGAGGGCGTAATGTTCCTCACCTAAGACAAAACTTAAAAATTCGACTTCATCGTGGGCGTTATATTCGCCCTTGGTTGCGATATTTGAACGACTTTCCATTACCACGTCCTCTGTTAATTTTTAATATGCAGTGCGAGTGATTCAACATCGAGGATAAGGGCCACGCTGCCGTCGCCCATAATTGTTGCCCCCGATACACCAGGAATTCTGCGGTAATGTTTTTCAAGGCTCTTTATCACTACCTGCTGTTGTCCAACTAACGCATCGACGCACAAGCCAAAGCGTTTATTGTTGCTCTCGAGTAATACGACTATGCCCTGCTCGGGCGTATGGGCATGGGGCTCTATTTCCATCAGTTGGTAGAGGTTCAGTAAGGGTAAATACTCTTCCCGAACCTTGATAAGCCGCTCTTTAGAAAGGAATTTAAGCTGTTCTATTTGGGGTTGAATCGATTCGATAATATGGACTAAGGGCAAAATATAGATTTGATGCCCCACAGAAACACTCATGCCATCGACAATGGCTAGCGTCAGCGGCAGTTGAATTTCGAAGGTTGCACCTTGACCCGCCACCGAGTCGATATCGATGCGGCCTCCGAGCGCTTCGATATTCCGACGCACAACATCCATCCCCACCCCGCGGCCCGACACGTCGGTCACTTCCTGGGCGGTGGAAAATCCCGCCGCAAATATCAACTGCCAAACGTGTTTATCATTGGCGTTATCGGCAACCTGCATGCCGTTTTCACGGGCCTTTTGCAGAATGCGTTCTCGGTTTAATCCCGCACCATCGTCGTGCACGGCGATCACTATGCTGCCACCCCTTTGGCTCGCTTTAAGGGATAACTCACCGATTTCAGATTTACCCGCTGCCAGTCTTTTTGCTGGGTTTTCAATGCCATGATCTAAGCTATTGCGCACTAAATGGGTCAAAGGGTCGACCAATTTTTCAATCATGCCCTTATCGATCTCAGTGTTTCCGCCCTCGATAGTCAAGTTAACATTCTTGCCCAGTTGCTCGGATAAGTCCCTGACCAGTCTATGGAAACGGTTAAACACGAAGGAGACGGGCAACATGCGCACCGACATGACCGCCTCTTGCATCTCACGGGTGTTACGTTCCAGTTCATTGAGTGCCGTTTTAAGTCTCTCCCCTAACTCCCCGCCAAGTTCATTGCCTATCAGCGTTAACATGGACTGGGTGATCACTAGCTCGCCCGCCAGATTGACTAAAGTGTCAATTTTTGAGGTCTCAACCCTTAGGGTGGCATCCTGCGCTGGAGGGGTGGATTTTTTACTCGCCGATTTAGCGGGCGTCGGGTTAGCGATAGAGTGTTCAGATGTTGCCTGGGCTGAGGTCGGCGACTCATGCCGTTTGGAGGCGCTTTGAATCGCCGCAGCTCCCCTAGATTTGTGATCAATAGCGTGTTGATCGCCTTGGTGCTGATTAAGTTGCTGATTTGTCGATTGCAAGACCATCGGTTGCAGGTCAAGATTATCGGTTTTAGCGCGAGTCACTACATCAGCATCCGTAGCGCCCGTGGTACTAGTGTCATTGTCCAACTGCGCGGGAGTTAACGGCTCAAAAAAGCCAAAACCCAATTCATCATCTAAGCCATTGGCTAAGTCGTCAGCTAAGTCATGATCCAAATCAGCAGCTAAGTTATCAGAAGCCGTTTTCCCCGTGGGAACGGCGATTGTTGGTTTGGGGTCAATATCCTCCACCCGGATCTCAGCTGCTGTATAAGCCTCATCAAAAAAGCCAAAATGTTCACCTTCAGTCGCGAGGGCAAGTTCAACCTCATTCTCAAAAAAACCAAATCCGAGATCGTCATCATGGGTTTGGCGCTTTGATTGAATATTTGTCCCATCGGCGACCAGTATTTCGACTTCAGGCATGGTTGTTACTGCCTTGTTCTGGGTTTTTGCATTCGGCTCAAAAGGCTCACCATTTAGGGCGGCAATGAGTTGATTTTTAGCAAATTCAACCTCTTCCCAGTCGATTGGCTCTTCTTCACGGTAGAGGCTTAAGATATGTGTAAGGGTATCAACTGTGCGCAGAAGCAAATCAATGGTGGCCGATGAGAGTTCGAAGGTGCCCTTACGTGTCCTATCGAGCAAATTTTCCATCACATGGGTGACGCTGGTGAGGGCGGTAAAACCAAAAATGCCGCTGCCGCCTTTAATAGAGTGAGCTGCGCGAAAAATCGTGTTTAATTCCTCGGGATCTGGGGTATTTAGGTCCAATGCCAGTAGCAATTGCTCCATATTTTCAAGATGTTCATGACTTTCCTCAAAAAAAACCTGATGGAATTCGACCATATTGATGGACATAATATACCCCGTTGTAGTTAGCCCAGCACTTTAGCTGTAATCGCTAATAACTTTTGGGGATCAAAGGGTTTGACCATCCATCCCGTGGCACCTGCCGCTTTACCTTGGGCCTTCATATCGTCCCCGGCTTCAGTCGTCAGCATAATAATGGGGGTGCGCATAAATGCCGACATCCCCCGCAGGGATTTGATCAAGGTTAAGCCATCCATACGGGGCATATTTTGATCGGTTAAAATAAAATCAAACCGCTGTCCACCACATAAGTCCAAGGCTTCTCGGCCATCCTTTGCTAATACCACTTGGTAATTAGCCGATTTTAATGTGGCCTCGACCATCTGTCTGATGGCTGCCGAATCATCCACTATCAATATTTTCTTACTCATGCGCTATTCCATTATGACTTTAGTGATATTACCCGGTGATATTAACGCGTAATCTTTACATAATGCTTTCACCAGTGAGAGACCTCTGCCTGACAGTTCAGGATAGTCTGAAATTGATGCTTGCACCTCCTTAAAACCCGTTCCACTATCGGCGACACAGATGTGCAATTCCTTTGTTGAACACCAGCTGATATTCACTTTGACCCAATCATCAGCGGTTAGACGCTCCGAGTTGTTCTCTCGAATACTATGGTATAACTCGAAACCATCTGGATCATTTTTCATTCTCGAGTCTAACTTTAGTACACCATGGTCTAATGCGTTATTAAACAATTCAGCGACAACTGTAAATACTTTTTGGCAAAAACTTGCAGCACAACCAAAACTAATTAAAAAATGATTGAGTGTACTTAAATAATCAGCCCTTAATAGCATAGGTCCAGAAATATGAATATTCCAGGAAAATTCCCCATCTAGATTTGATTTAAGCTTACTAAGATCTCGTCTGCTGTGCCAAGCATTAAGCATCTTAAAATCCAATGTACAAACGGTAATATCGTCAGCAATATGTTGACCAGAAAAATATTGCCTGAAGTTGTCATTTAAAAACTGCGTTAACTCACCTTGGTGCTCTTTAAATAAATTCCTTAAATTATCTACTCCCAAAGGAGTACCATCTTTAGTCCGTTGATCAATTAAACCATCACTAAATAAACAGGCATATCCCTGTTCGGGTAAATCAATCGTAAAAACATCGGCAATAAAAGTATATGGTGGCAAGATACCTATTGCCATATTCGTTGAATGAAATTTATCATTATATTCTGGCGACGAAGATACGATATCATTGCAATGGCCTTGCATGTAGACCGGCGGCATACCACCATTCCATATATAGAGCTTTCTTCGATGAAAATCGGCCTCCAGTATAATACAAGCGACAAAGCGGTCCCCTGGATTTTCCCTATGCACCTTTTCATTTAACTCACTAATGAGGGCAATTAAGGAAAATCCTTTTGTAACCATAGCCCTAAATGTGCTTGCTACGCGCATTATTGGCATGGCGGCACTGAGTCCATGGCCCGTCGAATCGGCTAACATTAAAAACAAATTACCATTAGGTGCAATGCTATTTAAAATGATATCACCGCTAAAACTGGCACTGGCCTGACAAAATGTGCGAATAAAACTAAAGTTCACATTATCAATATTCACCAAGTGCTCAAAGAGATGGCGAGCCATTTGCTCCTCCCTCGCCTTTTCATAGAGCATTTCTTCCAGTTCAATCCTTTGCTGCTTGACTTTATCTTGTAATTGCACCCGACTGAGTAAACATTCGGCTTTATACCAAAAGAGTTCCACATTGATCGGTTTAATCACAAAGTCGAGCACCCCCATTTTGAAGCAGTCAAAAATGGCTTGTGGCTCCTTTTTTTCATTAATGACAATAACCGGTATTTCTTTTTCTAATTGAACCAAGTGCTCTAATAATATGAGTGCAGTACCATCGGTTTGTAGATAATTAGCCAAAATAAGATCGACTTGATTTTGCGAAAGCTCAAAAAAAGCTTCCTCAAGGTTGTTACATACAATAACGCTATAGCCTTTTCTGTGTATAAAATCACTAATAGATTGGCTTGCGACAGGATCATCATCGACAACTAAAATAAAATGCTGCGTTGTTGGCCGCTCAAACATAACTATTCTGATCCTATAGAGTATAGCTTCTGCATATTCGCCACTCTTAAAATCTCTTCCGCCTGACCATGGGCTCCTTTTATTGACGTGGAACATCCTAATTCCTGGGTTTTACGATATAACAGCACCATCATTCCTAATGCTGAACTGTCGAGATATAATACTCGGCTAAAATCTAAGACAACATGATTAACTTCTTTTAATTTTAAAATATCTTGATAAGCGCTCGTGAAAGTTCTGTGATAGTGAAAATCAAAACGTTCTGGCAAGGCGATAATATGAATGTTTGACATAACAATATATCCAATTAAAAGAGTTCAACTTCACCACTTGTCATTTCATTCCTAGAAACTGGATTATGTGTTTCTTTTCTGTTCTGACTCATTTTTGTTGTTATTGCAGAACCTTCAATACCAAATTCTTCGTGTGATAAGCTGGTGATCTGCAAAAGAGAAGCTTTTAAATGGTGTAATGATTGATTGGTGTAACTGAGGTTTTGGGAAGTAATATCACTAAATTGCAGTCCCCTAATGGTATCGGATATTGCCCGTTCCAATTCATGGGCTGAGGAGTCAATCCGTTCAATGACTTTAGAGTCCCTTTCTGCCTTGACAATAATTTGCCTCAGCGCCGTATCAATATCCTTTTTTGCATCAATGATATATGTCATATCCTGTGCTGCAACCTTACTCACGTGCTGTGTAAGTTGCTCTATCTGTTTTTGAATCGACTTGAGCTGTTTTTGGATCCCTTCACTAAATCCTGCACTGCGGTTAGAGAGTGCACGAACCTCATCGGCAACCACCGCAAACCCGCGTCCAGCATCCCCCGCTCGGGCAGCTTCAATGGCCGCATTTAACGCAAGTAAATTGGTTTGTGATGAGATTTGATCTATATCCTGCAGGGCTTTCATCGCCTGGGGCATAGACTCATAAATGAGATTGACCTTTTCCAATAATTCCATTGTCGATGCTGACATCTCAATGGTGGATTGAATAAAGCGCTCCAATGTCTGTGAAGTATTATTGGCAAATTGCTTCATTTGCTCAGAATGGAATATTTCTGCGTCGTCGGCACTCTTAACAAGATCGGAAATAAACCCCGTTTGTTCCGTCATCAATCGGCCTAATCCATCGAAGGAATCACCCAATAAACTAACAGCATCTTCTTGAACAGTAAGAACATTATTAATATTCGTCTCACAGTCGCCGAGTGTAGAGATCGTTTCTTGATAGAGGTTGATGTGGGTTTGCCAATGGGCACTGTGCTGCTGTTTATCGACTTGTTCGTCGCAATCTTGGCTATGTGTTGTTTGCTTTTCCACGTAAAACTGCCAAAACAACATGAGTGCAACGGCTGTTATTGGGCTCATAATCCAGTTCGTCATTGAACCCAATAGGTATCCTATTACTACGGCCAAGACTGCTACGGCGCCATCCTTGTATGTCATAGAGGCTTCACAATTATTGAACAGTGATTATAAAGTAGTTTCACATTCAAGGGTTTTCAAACAACGAGTGAAAAAAATTTTTTATGCGGTTTTCCTTAATATTCAAAAAATAAGCTTTGCAGTATAGATTTTAACCAGCCAGACAAGGGGAGTAACCCTAAACGCTCGGTTTCGTCATTTAGGCATAAACTTGTCCTGCGGATACATAAACTTAACTGTGCAGCCATCAAACCCTAGGTTACACTGGCAAGGTCATTGATTGGGATGGGATCGCTTATGAGTCAACGTACGTTAAACTCCTTATTTAAACCGACTTCCGTTGCCATTATCGGCGCCTCGAATACCGAAAAACGTGCCGGAAATGTGTTGATGAAAAACCTGCTCTCCAGCGGTTTTTCGGGACCTATTATGCCCGTCACCCCTAAGTATCGCGCTGTGATGGGGGTACTCGCCTATCCCAATATCGAAGCCTTGCCCATTAAACCCGATTTGGCCGTTATCTGTACCCGCGCTTGTCGGGTGCCCGCGATTGTTGAAACCTTGGCCCAGTTTGGTTGTAAGGTGGCCATTATTATGGCTTCTGGCATGACGCAGGAATTCAATGAAGAGGGCGTGAGTCTGCTCGAGCTGACTATGCAAAACGCTAAGCGTTACGGTATGCGCATTCTGGGGCCAAACAGCTTAGGCATGTTACTGCCACCACTGGGATTAAACGCCAGCCTCGCCCATGCCAGCGCCCTGCCCGGCAAAATTGCCTTCGTGTCCCAATCGGCCGCCATTTGCACTACAGTATTAGACTGGGCCAATAACAAAGGCATTGGGTTTTCGTCTTTTATCTCCCTTGGTGACGCCACCGACATCAATTTCGATGAACTGCTTGATTACCTTGGCCGCGACAGTCGCACCAGCGCCATTATGCTGTATATCGACTCAGTGAACGAGAAGCGCCATTTTCTCTCGGCAGCCCGCGCCGCTTCCCGCAATAAACCCATTTTAGTGATCAAATCAGGCCGTAGCGCCGAAGGTGCCCGCGCCGCAAAATTACATACGGGTGGTGTTGGTGGTAACGATGCCGTGTACGAAGCCGCATTCCGCCGTGCGGGTATGCTGCGGGTTAACGATTTGATTGAACTCTTCGCCGCGGTAGAAAGTCTCGCTCACTCCAATCCCCTGCAAGGTGAACGCTTAGGCATTATCAGTAATGGCGGTGGCCCAGCGGTACTCGCCGTGGATGAACTGATCCTGCGGGGTGGCAAGTTGGCGGAATTATCGGAAAACACCATTGCCCAACTGGACGCTGTGTTGCCCAATACCTGGTCAAGGCAAAATCCCGTCGACATCATAGGCGATGCCAATGCAACTCGTTATGCCAAAGCGCTCACTATCTTAATGGATTGTGATGAGTTGGACGCGATTCTGGTACTGCATTCCCCCTCAGCCTTAGGGGAAAGTGTGGAGATTGCCGATGCGCTGATAAAAGTCATCCATGCCCACCCCAAAAAGAATCGCCTTAATATTTTAACCAATTGGAGCGGCGAAGACTCAGCCTATCAGGCTCGCAAACGCTTCACTAAGGGCGGTATCTCCACCTATCGCACCCCCGAAGGGGCCGTTGGCGCCTTTATGCATATGGTAGAATACCGCCGCAACCAAAAGTTGCTGCAGGAAGTGCCGCAATCCATCCCCGACAATATTCCCACCGATAGCCTCACTGCCCGCAAATTACTGCAGGCGGCCCAGGCTAAAGGAAAATCGGTGCTGGAAACCCACGAGGCCAGCCCCATTTTGCGGGCCTATGGCCTTAATACTATAGACACTTGGTTTGTCAAAGATGCCGATGAAGCGGTCGCCATTGCCAACGAAGCGGGCTATCCCTTAGCGTTAAAAGTGCAATCGCCGAATATCTTACATAAATCCGATGTGCACGGGGTGATGCTCAATTTAACCTCGGCCGAAGATATCCGCCACGCGGCCAATGCGATTACTAAAAGGGTACATCAGGCCAATCCCGAAGCGATTATCGAGGGCATGATAGTACAGAAAATGGCCCTCACGGCGGGGGCGCAAGAGATCCGCGTGGCCGTGATAAGCGACCCTGTCTTTGGGCCCGCCATTTGTTTAGGCGAAGGCGGCTCCGAATGGGACCCGACGAATGATGCCGCCGTTGCCCTGCCGCCGCTAAATATGGCGCTGGCCCGTTATATGGTGATCCAGGCATTAAAGACCCACAAACTCAAGGATCGACATTTACCGCTGGGCTTAGATATGAACGCCCTATGCGTGATGCTAACGCAAATATCCCACATTATTATCGATTGCCCCGAAATCGCCTCCTTGGATTTAAACCCCGTACTGGCCGCGGGCGAGCACATCACCCTGCTCGATGTGAATATTCGGCTGCATGATGCCAACGCCGATAATTCATCGCGTCTGGCTATCATGCCCTATCCGAAGGAGTTAGAAGAAATCGCCGAGCTCAAAAATGGCCTTAAGGTCATGCTGCGGCCCATTCTGCCGGAGGATGAACCTAAACATTTAGCCTTCGATAATTCACTTTCCGATGAAGACAGGTACAAACGCTATTTTGGGGTGCGCTCGAAAATGACCCATGAGGAAATGGCGGTCTTAACCCAAATCGATTATGCCCGCGAGATGGCGTTTATCGCCACTGCCAAGGGGCCAGATGGGGATGACATCACACTGGGCGCGGTGCGTGCCTCCATCGACCCCGACAATACCGAGGCCGAATTTGCCATGGCGGTACGTGGTGATCACCAAGGGATAGGTTTAGGTAAGCTCTTGCTTGAGAAACTCATCAAATATTATCAAGCCAATGATACCCAAGTGCTGACTGGCTTTACCATGTTCGAGAATCGCAACATGGCCAGCCTCGCCAAGAGTTTAGGGTTCAAAGTGAGTTTCGATATGGAAGAGCATTTGATTAAAATGCATATGGACTTAAAGGAAAATCCACCCAAAGAGGCTTAACCGTTAATACAAAGTAGGTTTAGCCGTTTATACCGAGCATGCTTAACTGCTAATGCAGAGTAGGCTTTGCCGCTAACAAAGCGCTAGCTTAACCTCTAACACAATTTCGACCATCGGATTTGGCTTCGTAGAGGGCTTTGTCGGCGCGGCTAAATAGGGTTTCGGCATCGTCCCCTTCCTGCAATGACGCAAGGCCGATGGAAACCGTTATCGCGCCTAAAGATAACTTTTTATCTTTCCCTATGGTTAAACGCCGTTCAGAGATCCGTTCCCTTAAGGTTTCAGCCACCTGTAACGCATCGTGAAAATGGGTGTTGGGCAAAAGCACCACAAACTCCTCCCCCCCATAGCGAGCGACGAAATCATCTCCCCGCACACATTGTTTTAGGGCCAGCGCCACGTAGGCGAGCACTTTATCGCCAATTTGATGCCCATAGGTATCATTGAAATTTTTAAATTTATCGATATCAATCAATAACAAACTGCAACGGGTATGTTGTTCCTTGGCGCAGTGTACATAGTCTTGGATGGCAAACTCATAGGCGCGGCGATTATGCAAAGAAGTCAGTTGATCCGTCATCGCGGCCAGACTTAAATTTTCCATCTCAGATTTGAGGCTCTGTACTTCTTGCCCCATCACATTCAGGCTCTGCTCCATATTTTGGTTATTAAGCAGTAGGTTTTGCATTTCATCCATCACCCCATCGACTAACTGATTGAGGGTATTCAGATCTGGGCTTGACTGTAATTTAATGCCAAATTCGGCCAAAGATCCCGAAAAGGCCACGGTACCTTGGTTCAATTGCGCGATTTTACTGAGTAGGGAGTTAATCAAAATCTGTGTTTCTATCTGAACATTTTCAATGACTTCTGGAGATTTTTCTTGGATAAAGTTCTTATAGAGGCTGGTATTAACCTCCTTAGTAAACAGCACATGATTAGCTATAAAACCATCGATGGCGCGATTTAAGTCGAGATTCATGCCAGAAAAATATTCATACCAGACTGTATAGTTTTCGGGGGTAACGGGAATACCGAGGGCAGACATTTGTGGCACAGCTAAACGCAGGATCTGAGCGGCAGCATCGAGTTCAGTATTTTCTGCAGGAGATGACATAAATCGCAAACCATCTAGTTGTTATGTTTTTGTATAAACTAAGTTAACTCAACTACTGCGATTTGGATATGGGAATAATCAAATATTATGATAAGGCGCAAAATAGCCAAGAGGATGTCACCATCCCCTTTGAAATCTGGCCGTTAAGCGCTTAACCTCTCTAGCTGCACCAGTTTTAGCGGCACATCAGGGGATCAGGTTCGGCAGCGGGCAAATATGTCTAATTCGGCTTGGTAAACCTGCGTCTTCACATTCATTAACCCGAGCAGGCTGTCAAACAGGTTATCGTGGGAAAAACCACCCTTAGCGGCCTCGTTAGCCAAACACTCTTGATTTAAATGGTTATCTTGGTTAAATCCATCCGACAGCCAAGCGAGCATTGGAATACTCGTTTGCTCTATGGGTGCGATGCTGTAAGGTGCGCCGTGCAAATACATGCCAGACTCCCCCAAAGACTCGCCATGATCGGAAAGATATAACATGGCGGTATCAAATTTATCTTGCTGGTGTTTAAGTTTGTTCACGACTTCACTAAGAATATAGTCCGTATATAAAATCGTATTATCGTAGGTGTTCATCAACTCTTCGGCGCTGCAGTTTTGAATATCGCTACGCTGACAATCTGGGGTAAATTTACGGTGCTGCTCAGGATAGCGCAGGAAATACGTCGGCCCATGGCTGCCGATAATGTGCAGGGCGATCACTGTATCTTTACCCTCGGCCTTTGCTAACGCTTCATCCAATTTATTGAGCAGAACCTGATCAAAACAGTATTGGCCCGAGCACAGCTCAGGATCACTATTCAAATCTATGGTGATATTCTCGACCTGATCGCACACCCCTTTGCAACCCGAATCATTGTCAAACCATTGCACTTTAATGCCTGCATGGTTGAGCACATCGATTGCCGTATCCTGGGCGTAGGCACGGCGAGCATCGTAATCTTCCCGCCCCATTCTGGAAAACATGCAGGGCAGAGACACAGCGGTGGCGGTGCCGCAGGAATGGGTGTCTTTAAACGCGATTAACCCTTGGCCCTGGGTATGGGCATTCGTTGGTTTGTCATAGCCATAATATTGGTAGTTCATCGAACGCGCCGTCTCTCCCACCACCAGCACCAGTAAATTGGGCTTACCGTTGGCATTAGTGCTGACATTGCTTGCATCTAGCCCAAGCTGTTGATATTCAATGGGAGTTTGCAAATAGTGTACATTAACGTATTTCGCCGCGGCGCCAATAAAATAGGTTGGCACTATATAACGTTTGATTTGGTCGTTATTACGGCCAAAGGCGGCGTAATCTTGGAAATAAAAGAAGGCAATCAGCCCAACACCGAGCAGCATGGCCAGCATAAACACGATTTTATGCAGCAACTCCTTAAAGAAAGGCTTGTATTGGATATCGGCCTTATAAATCAGGTATGAGGGTAAGATCCCCGTCAACAACATATTGGCAATCGAAGCAAAATTCACATACATCAAAGCTTCGGCGCTATTAGTCTGTAAGGTGTTTTCTATCATGCCGTAATCGAATACGACATTATATTGCAGAGCCGCAAAAGAGACGCTAGATGACAACAGGGTGAGTATGATAAAAAACGGTTTTATCAAATACTTAACCGTAAAGAGTGAAAATACAAAACTCAGTGCACATGCCAGAAACAAAGGCATGGTCGCAATAAAAATCGGATCGACTTGCGGCTGTGTTTCAATGCCTTTTTTAATGACTTCGAAGAGGGAAATATTAAAAATACACACGTAAAATAATGCAGTGATGAAAGTAAATCGATTCACCGACAGAGTCTTAAATCTCGCTAACACTGATAACGCTCTCTCAAATTAGTAGTTGGCCGAAGCTAACTGATATACCTTAAGATAATCTTACGGCTATATTTTTTTGCGCCATAGTATCAAGCCGCTCGCCGCAGCTCAAATGGATCATAGCGATAACTACCTAGTCAAAAACAAGCTAAAAAAACGGCCGAATCTCTGAAAATTCGACCGTTTTTTGCTCCCCAACCTATAGGGACTTGCTCGGTAGCGCCATCAAGTTGTCAATATTCTGCGACTACATTACCTTAATCGGCCGTCAGTTCAACTATTAATCCAACAAGAATGTAACAAAAGATAAGCGCTTGTAATCATGCATGATTGCTCGAGGATGATTAATCGAGGATGAATTAAAAGGATTCACTCTGAACTGCCCATAAAAAAGCGCCCATGGAGGGCGCTGTTTAAAAGCAGATTAAAACTCGTTATTCATGCGGGAAAGCAGATTGAGTAGCACTATGCGCTCTTCACTGTTCATTTTGGCGGTTAAGTCCGTCGTGAGTTGTAAATGCAGCGCATCATGTTCGAGGAACACAGCGCGGCCTTTATCGGTGAGCTCCACCAAAATTGAGCGTCGATCGCTTTCATGGGGGCGGCGAACCACCCACTGCGCTTCGACCATCTTATCGATTTGCACTGTCAGCGTTCCTGTGGTCACGCCGATTTTATCGGCCAGTTCCTTCATCCGCATCGCCCCGTGTACACCAAGGAGTTCTATCGTGTGTACCTGCGATAAACTAAACCCTTTATCGCGGACGATGGCATGCTCCCAAGAGGACAGCTTTTCGTAAAATTCGATGATCACATGGTTCAGCGCCTGATCGGTTGAATGCGCCGAAGCTAAATGCGGCTCGCTTACATGCAATTGCTCAACAGTCATTTGTCATCCTTAATTTGTCATCCTTAGTGACACACTCGCGCTGGCGGCAAGTATGCAGTTCAATGGTGATATGGGACAACTCAGGGAATTTAGCCAGTAACTGATTAAAATAACTGGCTTCTTTCGGTGAGTGGGACACAATTGACACCATAATAGCATGGTGATCGGCACTCACACGCCAAATATGCAAGTCAGCCACTTGGTGATCGGGCACGGCTTCGATGGTTTCTCTCACCTGACGTTGCAAAGAGGCTTTCACCCCACCGTCCAACAGAATTGGACTCGTTTGCTGAATGAGCCCCCAGGACCAACGGCTAATAATGATGGCGCCCACTATGCCCATCACGGGGTCGAGCCAAGTCAATCCCATATATTTACCAAAGAGTAAGGCGGCAATCGCCAGCACGGAAGTTAAGGCATCGGCTAAAACATGGAAATAAGCGGCGCGTAGGTTGTGATCATGTCCGCCGTGACTGTGGGTATGCTCATTCTCATGCTCATGCTCATGCTCATGCTCATGCTCATGCTCATGCTCATGCTCATGCTCATGCTCATGCTCATGCTCTGCATTATGGAGGTGATCTTGCTGGCAGCAATGGCTATGGTCATGATCTTCATCGTGGCCGTGATCATCGTGGTCGTGCTGATGCCCATGATCATGGCTATGATGATCTTTGAGCAAAAACACACTGAGCACATTTACCGTTAATCCTATGACCGCCACAAAAATCGCTTCGTTAAAATGAATTTGCTCCGGATTAATTAAGCGCATTCCCGATTCAATCAACATCACTAAGGCCACCAATCCCAAGGCTATCGCACTGGTGTAACCGCCGAGCACACTCACCTTACCCGTACCAAAGGCAAATGCCGGATCGTTAGCATGTTTACGGGCATAGGAATAAGCAAACAGTGTGATCATAAAAGCGGCCGCATGTGTTCCCATATGCCAACCATCGGCAAGCAGCGCCATTGAACCATATAGGGTCCCAGCGACAATCTCAGCCACCATAGTGATCACTGTCAGATAAAGCACATAACGGGTATTTTTTTCACCCTCGGTATTTTGGTTCGAAAAACCATGGCCATGTTGCCACTGGGCAATCGAGTGACCATGACCTGAGTGATATGCGGTTTCTTGTCTAGCGGGCTCTGATTTCATTATATTTTTCCCTACACGGCACAAAATTGGATACCTGATGGTAGACTCTCAATCGGATTATAGTTTGAAAATCAAAATATATGAATATCAAATTAGTTAAAAATCAAACTAATTTTCACCAGCCAGTCTCTCCTAGCTATTTATGGATGCAAGGTACGGGAATGCTGCCTTTGGGAATATGTGCCCAAAAGTGCGATCTACGGCGCGGTCAGATAGAATAAATAAGCAAAAAGCCGCTGCTGCGGCTTCTTGTTAGGGAGCAATTGCGAAGACATCTCCACAATTATTATGGTGCCACAATCGTAGCTATACCCTAAAGCTGAGTTGCCCAAGGGTCGACAATAAACATAGATTAAAAGATAGAGACAAAGAACGCACTGAAAAATAAAGCAATTACAAGTGTGGTACCTAGCGCCATTTTAAGTTCGGTGTTCATCATTCACTCTCCTAGTGGGTATGATGACATTATTATCAACCTAGTGATAAAAACCCATGTTTGTCTCTGCGTTTTGTGAGCAACAGCTAAATTATCACTCGCTATTAACCCTATTCATTCAAAAATCGTGAGGTTAACCACGGGGTAACCCACAAACATCAGCCGCTGTATCCTGCATCTTCAGGTTGTTTGGGTATACATCTTTGATATACTCCGCACGCCATTCATTTACCGAGATAATTCCATGTCGCAACTGTTACACACTATGATCCGCGTCGGTAACTTAGAACGCAGTATCGCTTTTTACACCCAAGTGCTAGGCATGAAACTACTACGCACCTCAGAAAACCCAGAGTACCAATATTCTTTAGCCTTTGTTGGCTATGGTGAGGAGTCAACCGGCCAAGCCGTCGTCGAGCTGACCTACAACTGGGGGACAGAAAAATATGATTTAGGCACAGGTTTTGGCCATCTCGCAATTGGCGATGAAGACATTTATGCCCGTTGCGCTGCCATTGCGGCGGCGGGTGGTAAAGTCACCCGCGCCCCAGGCCCAGTTGCGGGTGGCACCACGGAGATCGCCTTCGTTGAGGATCCCGATGGTTACAAGATTGAATTTATTCAGATGAAATCAGCCACCCAAGGGCTAGGATAACTTATCGTTAGCTTGAGAAGCTAGGTTCTAGTCTCTAGGTTCTAGGTTCTAGGTTCTTTAGCTATCATATCTACCGGGCGAGCCTGACGTTTTTTATGCCAGTTTGGTAAACGCCACAACAGCAACAGACTCAAGCCCAAAAGATACAGGCTCGGTTCAATAATCTCTGATTTAACCGACCAATAAAAATGGATAGGCGCCAGTAGTGCTACAAGGTAAACCCCATTGTGCAGAGTTTGCCAACGGCGCCCCATCTTACGCATCAACGCCTTAAAAGACGTGACCGCTAAGGCTGTTACAATCAGATAAGCCACGGCTCCCACTAAGATGTAGGGACGTTTCACCACTTCGCTCAACAGCAATTCCCATGCAAACAGCAGATCTAAACTGAAAAAAGCCGCGATATGCAAACTGGCGTAGGCAAACACATATAAACCGACGAGGCGGCGAGTCTGCATTAAAAAACCCAGCTTAAACGCCTTAGCGACGGGCGAAATCAGTAAAGTTGCCACTAAGGCATTGAGGGCACCTATCCCAGTAAAGTGAATAATGTACTGCACGGGATCGCCACCGGCCCGCCCTGCCATAACACTCAATACGAGCAAAACGAGGGGCAATAACCCCACGAGATGAAATACTGTTTTAAGCAAAATCAGCTGCTTAGCTGTCAATCTAAACATAGGTCATTTCCATCAACTCATCACTCTCAATAAAATTTACGTAAATCCATATCACCATAGAGCGATGCGACAAACTCGCCATAACCATTGAAAGGTTGGGTATCGATACGCTTTGCCGAAAAGAGTCCCCCTTCACCTATCCGACGTTCACTCGCCTGGGACCAGCGGGGATGATCGACGGCGGGGTTAACGTTGGCATAAAAACCATATTCATGGGGGGCTAATTGATTCCAACTGGTGGGCGGCTGTTTATCCATCACTCGAATTCGCACTATGGACTTAATGCTTTTAAAACCGTATTTCCAAGGCACCACTAAGCGTATCGGCGCGCCATTTTGTGGGGGCAAAGTTTTGCCATATAAGCCCACAGACAGCAAAGTCAGATCGTTCATTGCCTCGGCTAAGGTTAAGCCCTCAACGTAGGGATAATGAATACCACCACCCATTAAGCGACTCTTTTGTCCCGGCATTTGCTCGGGATCGAAGACGGTTTCAAAGGCAACATACTTGCCCTTTTGGGTCACTCCGACTTTTTTAAGTAATGCCGCCAGAGGGAATCCGACCCAAGGGATCACCATGGACCAGGCCTCGACACACCGTAAACGGTAGGTTCGCTCCTCTAGGGAAAACATAGTGGTGAGATCATCAAAGTCCAGCGTCATTGGTCGTTCAACTTCGCCTTCGATCCGTAATTGCCAAGGGTCAACCTTAAAGTGTTGGGCGTTATCGACGGGATCTTGCTTACTCGTGCCAAACTCATAAAAATTATTATGGGTCGTGACTTTATCAAAGGGCGTTAACACTTCACCGCTGCCGTAACGCTGATTGGGTTGAAAGGTCAGCGGCGTAGTAATAAAAGAGGATTTAGGCTGCTCACCGAAAAGATCGAACAGGCCCGCCTGCACATAACCTGGAATACTCGCCCCAATTGCCCCTAAGCCCATGGCTTTGACGATTTGCCGGCGCGCACGAAATACCGACTCTGGCGTCACTTGGTTATCCTGCAGATGCCACTGTGCTTTTTTAAGAATACCTTGTGTAAAACGGGAATGATTAGCCAATTGACACCTCTATCATTTATTGCGACTGCATTATGCTCACGCTGGCTCTAGGATGATTACATAGCATGTGTAGCGCACTCATCTAAAGCCACTATGAACCTCTATGGTATAGACAGTGGAATGCGGGAAAATCTTTCATTGTCACTTATACCCAAACAACCTGAAGATTTAAATGTATAAGACTTGCTCATTCAAGCCTGCGCGCAAACAGATTGTTCATTAAAGCACTTGAAGCCTTTTAGGGGGCATGCGACCCTAAGCGCCAAAGCTAAAGGAGTGCTAGTGACCATGCCATTTTCTCAATCTTTTTCCGTTGCCGACATCATCGGCCTTCTCGCCGTCGCATTTTTGGGGTTATTGATCGGCGCCCTACTCAATCAACGTTTAACCCGCCAACGCTGGCAACAGTTTAAGGACGAACTCGAACAGGAAATGCGTCAAGTGAATGAAGACGCTGAACTCTCCCTCGCGCAACAACAAATATTGGTCGACGATAAAGACAGCCAACTGCGCCAGTATCAACAAAGACTTGAGCAAAAGATTGAGCAACTGGGCAAAGCCGAAGCCTTAGCCGAGCGCGTGCCCAGTTTAGAGCAACAGGTCAATGACAGCCAGCGCCGTCAGTTAGAGTTACAGTTAGCCCTGTCAAAATCTAACGCTATGCAGCAAACCATTCAGGCAAAAGCCGAAGCACAGCACGCCTCCCTACAGGAAAAAATTGTCACACTCGAAACCGCCGAAGTGCGTTTGCAAACCCAATTTGAAAACCTCGCTAATCGGATATTTGAGGAGCGCAGTGAGAATTTTAAACACCAAAATGCCAGCCAATTAGAGGGCGTACTTGGGCCACTTAAGCAGCAATTAGAAGGTTTTAGGCAGCAAATTCGTGAATCCTACACCCACGAACAATCCGAACGTAGCGCCCTTAAACATCAACTCGAACACCTGCGCGATCTCAACCTTAAGATGAGCCAAGACGCCATCAACTTAACCAAAGCGCTCAAAGGCGATAATAAGCAACAGGGCAACTGGGGAGAAGTGATTTTAGACCGAGTACTGCAGGAAAGTGGCCTACGTGAGGGCCATGAGTATCATACCCAGCAGGATCTCAAGGATGATAATGGCAAACGCTTTAAGCCCGATGTCATAGTGCATTTGCCAGAGAATAAAGATGTGGTGATCGATGCCAAAATGTCGCTGCTAAGCTACGAGCGTTACTTTAACAGTGAAGATCCGCAACTGCGTCAACAGGCCATCAACGAGCATGTGCTTTCTATTCGTAACCATATAAAAGGGTTGAGCCAGAAAGACTATCAACGTCTGCACGGGCTTAAAAGCCTAGACTATGTGCTGATGTTTATTCCGATTGAACCCGCATTCTTATTGGCGTTAGAGCACGATCCAAGCCTAGTGAACTTTGCCCTAGAGCAAAACATCATGCTGGTGAGCCCAACGAATCTATTGGTTGCCCTGCGCACCATCAACAATATCTGGCGTTACGAATACCAAAACCAACACGCCCAGACGATAGCCAAACAAGCGGGTCGTATTTACGATAAGCTTTGTGGCTATATTGAAGACATGGAAAAACTGGGCCGAGCCCTAGATAACGCCGAAAAAACCTATCATAGTGCGATGAATAAGTTGGCTTCAGGTAAAGGGAACTTAGTCCGCCAAGCCCACTTGATGCAGCAATTAGGGGTAGATACCAGCAAGCAATTGGATAAAATGTTGCTTGAGAAGGCCCTCAACGAGGCATTGGACGACAATGATATTGAACAAGACGATGTCGAAGAAAATGATGTCGAAGAAAACAATCTCGAACAAACCCAAAGAGTCGAACAAAATCAAAGAGAGCAGGACACAGCCCAAACCCTTGAACCTAAGGATGCCACCGCACTCGAACACTATTAAGCACATACGTTAATTAAGCACATACGTTAAAAACTGAATCTCTTTCACCTTGAATCGATACGGAAATGTCGATTGTGACCTTGATGCCCGGAGGCAAAAACTGCATGTGCAAACCATTAATACATATGGTTTTATCTAGCGCGATAGTCATAGCAGGGGCATTTAATGCCTCTGCAGCTTGGGCTTTAACCCCAACGCAAAAAACCTTTCTCGATGCTGAAAAAGCCTTGAAGAAACAAAATTATGAAGTCTATAAACCCCTACGCGCCAAACTGGGTGATTATCCGCTGGCGATCTACCTAGATCATGATATTGACATAGGCAGGCTCAACGACCTCCATGGTGAAGCGGCTAAAGCGCTTATCAATAAATATCAAACTACGCCCATGTACCAGCGCCTGCGCGCCAAGTATTTAGTCAATGCGGGCAGTAAAAAACGCTGGAATGATTTTCTTGCCCTCGCCAAGGACGCACCAACGGATGTGCGCCTGCAATGTTACTTTTATGAAGCCAAGCTCGCTAAAGGGGAAACTCAGCTCGCCTACAATGCCGCAACATCGCTGTGGGTCTATGGTGGCTCTCGTCCAAAGGAATGCGATCCCCTGTTTAACGCTTGGACAAAAGCAGGAAAACGCACACAGGATGTGATTTGGGCCCGCATGCTACTGAGTTTCGATGAAGATGAAGCTAGTCTGCTCAGTTATTTATCCCAGAAGATCACCAGCCACAGCAACGAAGCCAAACGCTTAGTCGCCGTGTTTAAGGATCCCAACAGCCTGCGCCATACCGAGAAATTTAAGGATAAAAATCCTATCGTTGGCGATATCGTCGCCGCGGGCTTAAAACGCCTTGCCCGCAAGGATCTCGACCAAGCCATCAATTTGTATACTCGGTATCAAAAAACGAAACGTTTTACCCCGCCCCAAGAACAGCAACTGCAAAAGTTCCTTGTCCGTCGGGTGCTGATCGAGCAAGACAACAATTTTAAGGACTTTGTCGATACCGTCCTACCCGATATGAAAAGTGATGATATGGTTGAGCGCCGCCTACGCTGGGCAATACGGGAACAAGATCACAGCCATATCGCCCGCTACTTGAACTTGCTGACGCCAGAAACCCTCACTAAGGAACGTTGGCAGTATTGGCTATACCGAACCAATGCCAAAAATGCCCCGGAGAGTGCGACTAAGGCCCTAGCAACCATCAGCAATGAACGCAATTTTTATGGATTTGCGGCGTCGCAATTATTGAATAAACCCGTATCACTCAACCAAAGCCCTGAGCCTGTGGTCGATGGAAACAGCAGCAAGCTCGAGGATGATCTCGGTTTTGTGCGCGTTAAAGAGCTGATGGCATTAGATCGCTACTTCGATGCCCGCTATGAATGGATGTCATTACTCAAGCGCAGCGATAATTCAATGCGCGCCCGCTATGGCCGTTATGCCCACGAGCAGGGCTGGTATGACTTTGGGGTCGAAGCCAGTATTCAAGGTAAGCTGTGGGACGACATCCCCCTACGCTTCCCCATGGCACACCAAAGTGGCTTTGAGCACGCCAGTAAAAAGCATAGGGTCAATGTCGATGAAATTCGCGCGATCAGCCGCCGCGAGAGCGCATTTTTTCTCTACGCCACATCGGGGGTCGGTGCTCGCGGCTTAATGCAAATCATGCCGGCAACCGCTAAGGCAACCGCCAAAAAGCACGGAGCTAAGTATAAAAATCCTGATGATTTGTACAGTGCAGAGTTAAATTTAAACTTGGGCAGCGCCTATTACGCCCAGTTATTAAAGGAGTTTAACCAAAACCGCGTACTCGCAACGGCGGCCTATAATGCGGGGCCCTCCCGCGTTCGTCGCTGGTTAGCGCAATCGAATGGTAAGCTAGATACGATGAGCTTTATCGAATCTATCCCCTTCACAGAAACCCGGGAATATGTGCAAGCCGTATTGAGCTATCGCTTGATCTATGAGGCGCAAAAGCAAAAGCCTCAGCCACTCTTTAGTGATAAAGAGCTTAATTTTAGCTATTAACCCACCCCGAAGTTCCGCATTTAAGGTGGCCTCGGCCACCTTAAATTCAAACGCTAAGAGGCCTTAATCACCCGCTGCCGCAGAGTCAATTACTTGACATTAGTCAATATAATTCAATTGATTATAAAAATGCACATTAAAGCAGCAATCAAACAACATTAAGGTAAACTTAATTGCACTGCTGCGGAATAAATGTAATTAATTAGCGATCCATGGATTACATCTCTGTATCTGGCAATGATCAATCTCCACTCTCTGACCCTAAGCTGTGAATATCAACCCTTTGTCAATCCGCAGGACCAAAGCATTAATGGCTACGAAGCCCTCGCCCGCTTTTATTTACCCAATGGTCAAGCGATCGCCCCTAATCTGGTGTTTGAACAATTGCATGAGTCGAGCGCGACCTTAGCCGCGGTGGAATATCAGGCCAAAACCTTTCAACTGCAACATGCCCCAAGTGAGCAACGACTGTTTATCAATATCGATCCCCATGCAGTGAATGGCCCATATACCGAAAAATTACTCACGCTCTTATCAGGCTATCAACACATTACCGTTGAAATTATTGAAAATACCTGCATTAGCGATGCGCAGCTTGCCAATCAACTCTTTCGCCAATTCAAAGAGGCAAATATTAAAGTGGCCCTCGATGATATAGGGGCGCCCCATTCCCTGCTGTCAATCGATTTGATGCTGAATGTGGATTTCCTCAAATTTGATCGCTATTGGTTAACCCTCATTGAGCAATCCCAGGGGATCCAACTGATCGCGGCCCTAGTGGAGTTTGCCAAACGTACCGGCAAACAAACCATTTTGGAGGGCATAGAAACCGAAGCACAACTCGCCTTCGCCAAATCCATTGGGGTTGATTTTGTGCAAGGCTTTTTATTTAAACCTTGGTTTATCCGCCCCAGCGCTACGCAGGTGCTGTGTTTAGGCTAACCAACGCACCTCTGGACCAAAAACCCATTCTTTACGGACATTAATCCGCTGGATAAGCGCGGTATATTCCACCATAGTGATAGTATTGATTTGAGTGCTAAATAGCCGTTTTGAATTGAGATCACTTTATAGGGCGAGCAGGGTATCGGTAAGCAGGCCCTCTGCGCCATGGATGGCGCGGTGGAGCCCTCAAGGAAGAGTTAACGGCGTGCCTGCGTGCGATACCCTGCGATGTAGCATCATTAAGAACAGTTATTTAATGAGAGTGATAGTGCTAATGTGATAGTGCTAATGTGATAGTCATAAAGCTAACGACACAAGGAGTCCTCCGTGGCACAAACTGGGATCAGCGAACTATTACAACAACTTGAGCAAGTCTTGCTGGGTAAACCTCGGCAGATCCGTTTGGCTTTGGCCTGTATCCTCGCCCGCGGCCATCTGTTGATTGAAGACTTGCCCGGTATGGGCAAGACCAGCCTGTCCCACGCCATCGCCCAAAGCTTAGGTTTAAGCTATCAAAGGGTGCAATTTACCAGCGACATGTTACCCGCCGATATTCTCGGGGTCTCGATTTTTGATAAGCATCAAGCGCAATTTGTATTTCACCCTGGGCCGATATTTAAACAGATGATCTTAGCCGATGAGATCAACCGCGCCAGCCCTAAAACCCAAAGTGCCTTACTCGAAGCGATGGCCGAACAACAGATCTCCGTCGATGGCATCACCCACAGGCTGCCGAATCCCTTTTTTGTGATCGCAACGCAAAACCCCACGGATCAATCGGGCACGTTTCCCCTGCCAGAATCCCAATTAGATCGCTTTATGATGCGGCTTTCCATCGGTTATCCCAGCCACGATGCTGAATTTGCCATGCTTAAACATCATCATTCCCACCTCACACTCGATCAATTGCCCCAATGTTTAACGCCTATGGCATTGATGCAACTGCAGGAGGAATGCGACAGGATCAGCGCCTCCGATGCCCTGCTGAATTATATTTTGGCCCTAGTGAGTTTTTCCCGCACTCAAGCCGAAAGTGTCGGCCTGTCCCCCCGAGCGACTAAGGCGCTCTTACAAGCCGCTAAGGCCTGGGCCTTTTTAGAGGGCAGACATTATCTGGTCCCCGAAGATGTGCAGGCGGTGTTTTGCGCCGTCGCCGAACATAGGCTCAGAACCAGTAGCCAACTGCAGGGAGAAGCGATTTCGGAGCGGATCCTCGCCAGCGTCAATCCCATTTTGTAGCAATCGCAAATCATCGGAGGAAACTAAGATGGTGAAGCCAGATGGTGAACCAGAGTGAAACGAGTGATTGCGCCAATATGGCAGCGCTGGCTCGCACGGCGTTTACCACCGAGCCCTGAGATCACCCTCAGTCACCGCAGTATCTTTATTCTGCCCAGCGGCTTTGGCCTAATTTGGCTTGCACTGGTGTTGCTCTTGTATTTGTTTGGCACCAACTATCAGAATAATTTAGTGATTGGCTTAAGTATTTTGCTCTTAAGCCTGTTTAATACGGGGATCCTCTACAGCTATAAAAATCTCGCAGGGCTGCATTTACGGGCCGTCACGCCGCCTGAAGTCTATGCGGGGGAAACCATCACCTTTCCCGTGTTACTCAGTTCTAATCACATGAGCCATAACGTGAATTTGAGCTACCCACAAAATCTTAGCTTTATTATTAAACAGGTCGGCGCGGACGAAGTTCAGGCCCTAGTTCCCTTCGAACATGGGAAGCGCGGTAAACTCAACCCCGGGCGACTTAAGATTGAATCTTTCTATCCCCTCGGACTGTGCCGGGCTTGGTCCCATATCGATCTCGATACCCAGCACTTAGTGTATGCCGCGCCCATAGAAGCGCCGGTTCACCTCGAGGCGACAGATAACCAGCCCGAAGACATCCTCCCCGAATTTGCGGGGAAACACGTGGCCGGTATAGATGAATTTAAAGGGCTCAAACCCTATGTGCTCGGCGAATCCTTAAAGCAAGTGGCGTGGAAACAATGGGCACAGGGACGCGGCTTTTTGACTAAGGAGTTTGAGCAGCCACAGGGCGATCCCGTTTGGTTAAGATTAAGGCCCGATCCCAAACGGCTCGAATCCCAATTGAGCCAGCTAAGCTGGCAGGTCAACAAACTGTCGCAACTCGAGCAGCATTTTGGCCTTTTGTTGCACACGCCAGAGGGGGAAGACATTATCCTCGCCCCCGCCATAGGCAACAGCCATAGAGTGGCCTGCCAAAAGGCATTAGCCCTCTACCCCCAGGTCGATGCCCTATTCAAACAAGCTGACCGCACCATCCAGCCTACTTTGAAAAATTTTGGTCAGAGACGAGATATCCCCACGGTGGAGGATACGCGCTAATGTTCAGCAAGAAGATGTTCACCAAGAAGATGGCGCTATCGAGCAACCTAGGCTCGCCACAGACCGGAGAGAATATCAGCCGCCAAACCCTCTTTTGGTTGCTATTAACCAATCTGGCGGTATTGAGCCCCTTGTTTGATAAAACTACGCCTTGGACACTGGGGATCTGCGCCATCTGCCTTGTGTGGCGCATCGGCATTTATGTGGGGAAAGTTGCTAAACCTCCGCGGTTTTTAGTCACTAGCCTCGCCATTGGCGCAGCAATCACCCTCGCCTTGGTTTCTGGGGAAATCGGGTTACTGAATGCCTTAGTCAATCTGCTTATTTTAGGTTATGCCTTAAAATACATTGAGATGCGAAGCTTAAGAGATGTGCGCGCCGTCGTCATTGTGGGCTACTTTTTGATCGCATTAAGCTTTATCGATCACCAATCTATGCTCAACACTGTGCATTTGCTGGGGGTCACAGTGATCAACACCTGCGTACTGGTGACCCTGTATCAAACCAAGCAGTCATGGCAACATACGGCATGGATGAGTGGCAAATTACTGTTGCAGAGTGCGCCCCTAGCATTATTATTATTTTTAGTCCTGCCGCGCTTTGCCCCCCTGTGGTTGGTGCCCAATATAAAAGAGACGCAAACCGGATTATCCGATACAGTGTCTGTGGGGGACATTACTAAGCTGACCCGTTCCACTGAATTAGCCTTTCGGGCCAGCTTTCAAGGGACCAATTCTCAAACCAACAATTCTCAAGGCAACAGTCCGCCTAATGCCGAGCTCTACTGGCGAGCTCTAGTACTGGAAGATTATGATGGCCTCACTTGGCGCCAGGAAATCGGCATCAAAAAACTGCAGCAGGATGCTTTTCTTTTACCCCCTTCCCGGCCCAATCCTGCCAAGCTATTCACCTTAGCAGAATCAACATTGGCGCAGGAGCCCAAGCTAACCAATACCGCCTCGCCACAGGCTTCAGCAAACCCGCAAACAAAGATTTATCGCTATCAAGTGATTGCCGAGCCTAGCCACCAACCCTGGTTATTTGGCTTAGATCTGGCCTACAGTCAGGATGACGGCATAGTCAACCTGCCCGATTATCGCCTCTACTCCCTACGGAATGTCGATCAACGTATCAGCTATCGAGTGGAGTCCTGGCCCAGCGCCCCCATGGATCTTCAGCTCTCAAACACACAAAGGGCTATCAACCTTAAGCTGCCCGATGACAGTAACCCCCGCACCTTGGCCCTCGCCAAGCAATTTAACAGCCAATATCCCGCCCCTAAGCAGCGCCTTTGGGCCATGATGCGCTATTTCAATAGCCAACCATATTTCTATACCCTCACTCCGCCACCACTAGGGCCGCAACAGATAGATGATTTTTTGTTTGAAAATAAAGCCGGCTTCTGTGTGCACTATGCCTCGGCCTTGATTTTTATGGCGCGGGCAACCGGATTACCCGCGCGCATGGTCACAGGTTATCAAGGCGGAGAATACAATCCCCAGGCGGGATATTTAAGCGTGTACCAATATATGGCCCATGCATGGGCAGAAATTTGGCTAGAGGGCGAAGGTTGGGTGCGGTTTGACCCCACCGCCATGGTGGCTCCCAATCGTATCGAATTGGGTTTTGATGCCCAGTTTGATCCAGAGCAAAGTTACCTACAAGAAAGCCCATTTAGCCCCCTGCGCTTAAAGGCGCTCCCTTGGCTTAATGAGCTAAGACAAAGGTTTGCCAGCATAGATTATTACTGGAGCCTATGGGTGCTTGGCTTTAACCAAGAACGGCAAAATAAGGTATTGAGAAATCTGCTCGGAGATGTCACTAAGACTAAGGTCGCCGTCTTTATGAGCCTATGTATCGGCTTGATTGGACTGTACATTGCCTACAGTGTGGGGTTATTCCGGGTTAAACAGGGGCAAGATCCCATCAGCGAGCGTTACCAAGGTATTTGTAAACGCCTAGCGAAACACGGGATCCGCCGCAGCCCAAACCAAGGCCCCAACCACTTCGCCGCGCAAATCCTAGCCGACTATCGGCATAAAGCACCAAAGTTGTGCGCCCTGTTTAGCGAGTTAACCGAGAGTTACGTCGCCCTTAAATACCAGGACTTACCGGCACAGGTTTACCAGCAGCAATTGGCACAATTTAAAGCCAAAGCGACCGCACTTCACTTGCTGCTGATGCGCCCCAATAAGCACTTAAAATAAGCGCTTAATTCAGCCTAGGGGCTAAGGCTTGTTGAATCTTATAAATCAAACACATAGAATTGCTGTTAAGCACACATTCATCACTATTGTCACCCTTTGAGTGACACAAGATCACGGGTTGAACATGTTAAAGTTAATCCAGTCCAATCAAATGGAAGTGCTCTGCGCCCATTTAGCCGCCTACCTTCGCCAGCGCGTACCAAGTGCACGCCTACTGCAAAGCGAGCATATTTTGGTGCAAAGCCCCGGCATGTCAACTTGGCTGCGCCTAGAAATAGCCAAGCAGAATGGGGTCGCCGCAGCACTGGAATTCCCTTTGCCCTCCAGCTTTACCTGGCAGCTCTGCCACGAGCTATTGCCCAATGTGCCCAAGGATAATGCTTTTACCAAGGCGGCAATGACCTGGAAACTAATGCAATTGCTGCCACGGCAATTAGCCGATGAAGCCTTTGGGCCTTTAAGACATTATTTAGCCCCAAGTTCCCCTGAATTAACGCAGCCCAACACTGAAACACACACCCAAGCCGATGATCCCTTAGATCAGATCAAGCTCTACCAGCTCTGTGGCCGTATCGCCGATATCTTTGACCAATATTTAGTCTACCGTCCCGACTGGATGTTAGCGTGGGAGCAAAATACCCAGCCCGAAGGCATACGACTCAATGAAGAACAGGCATGGCAGCCGCTGTTATGGCGCGCCCTTGTGGCCTTTAACCGGGATGAACTTCAGCAAAGCCATTACCACAGGGCCAATCTGCACGCTGACTTGATTGCTAAACTTGAGGACCCCACGACTTCCCTTGCCAAGTTACCCCAACGCTTATTTGTGTTTGGTATTTCTTCAATGGCGCCACAAACCCTTGAAGTGCTTTATCATTTGGCAGGCCGCATCGATGTTGTCATCCTCGGGCTCAGCCCCTGTCAGCACTATTGGGGGGATATAGTCGATCCCCGTCACCGCGCCCGTATGGCGGTGCAATATGCTGGGAAACGGCAATTGGCCGAGCAATGGGAAGACAAGCTTGAGGTGGGTAATCCGCTGCTCGCCAATAACGGCAAAATGGGCCGCGAGTTGCTCGATATGCTGCTCGAACTGCCTAGCGATCACTGTGATTTTGGCCATGATGTTTATCGTGAGCCCTGTGATAACCCGAATGATCCCCAGAGTCGGGCCAGCATGCTCCACGGGGTGCAATACGATATTTTAGAGATGCAGACCCTAGACAGGGTGCTCGGCCCAGATACCGCGCTTTATCAAAACACCAGTGCCCGGCGCATCCTCAAGCAGGACGATGAATCGATTCGTATCATCAGTTGCCACAGCCCACTGCGGGAGGTCGAAACCCTGCACGATCACTTGCTCGATCTACTCGACCGCCATAGCCATAGCCTAAACCAAAGCCAGAACCAAACAACAGCGCCGCTATTACCTAAAGACATAGTAGTGATGCTGCCCGACGTCGCCGCCTATGCCCCCTATATCGATGCCGTTTTTGCTGCCAAACAAGGGTTAGAGTACATTCCCTACGCCATTGCCGACCGCGGCGCCGCCCAGGAATCACCGCTGATCAACAGTTTTTTAAATTTACTGGGCATAAACCAGAGCCGCTTCGGCCTGACCGATATTCTGAGCATACTGGAAGTGCCCGCCATTTTGCGCCGCTTTGGACTCGATGACGATGAGTTGCAACTGATCCGCCGCTGGTTGGATGATGCCGGAGTCCGTTGGGGGCGGGATCAACACAGTCGCCTTAAACAAGGAGTTCCGGCCTTCGAACAAAACTCCTGGGCCTTTGGGATCCGGCGGTTAATCTTAGGATATGCCCTCAGTGACGATGCGCCCCTCTATCTGGACAACTTAGTGGTCTCTGGGGTAGAAGGTCAATCGGCCCAGGCACTCGGCAAGTTACTCAACTTTATCGAAGTCCTCGATGACACAGCGCAGCAATTTGAACGCCCCCAAACGGGGACGGCACGTTTAGCCGAGTTGAGCCAGATGCTCGATGCCTTCTACGACACAGATGAGGATGAGCGCGAGCAATTACAGGAAATCCGCGACGCCATCGCCGCATTAGAGCAAGAGTTACTCTGTGCAGCCCCAACCGCACTGTCACCAGAGGCCCTGTTGTCAGAGGCCAAGTCGCCAGAGGCACTGTCGTTCGAAGCACTGTCGTCAGGAGCAATAGTGGGGCAGCCTATCGCCAATACACTCACCCTGAGCATTGAGGTATTGCAGCAATGGTTTAATCAACGCTTAACCGAGTCCCGCGTTGGCCAACGCTACCTCGCCGGAAGCGTGAATTTTTGCACCTTAATGCCGATGCGCTCGATTCCCTTTAAGGTAGTGTGTTTACTGGGAATGAACGACGGTGTTTACCCTAGGGTGACTCACCCTGTGGGCTTTGATTTAATGGCCCACTTTGGGGCGCGTAAGGGCGATAGATCCCGCCGCCTCGATGATAGATATCTGTTTTTAGAAGCCCTGTTATCCGCCCGCGAGCAGCTCTATATCAGCTATATTGGCCGCAGTGAGCGGGACAACTCAGAGCGAATAGCCTCTATGTTAGTCTCTGAGCTGATTGAGTATTGTCAGCTTTGCTATCTGCCTGAAAGCCTATTGCCTGAGCTTGAAAGCACTGAGCTTGAAAGCACTAAGCTTGAAACCACTAAGGTTGAAGCCGCAGAAGCCGCCCTGCACAGCGCCATTGTCAGCCACCAGCCGTTGCAGCCCTTCGATCCTCGCCTGTATCGCGCACCTAAAGCGGGCAGTGAAAATCCGAATGACGCCGGCATCAAGCAAAGCTACAGCAAACAATGGTGTCCACCCAATCAGCTGTTGCCTCGTCAGCACTTTATTGATGCCGATACCCAGATCCACAGTTTGGAAAATCTGCCTATCGATACCGACAAGGCTGCGGACATGGGGCATGGGGAGATGGCCCATGTAGATGTCTCCGCCTTGATCCGTTTTTTCCGAAATCCGGCGCAATATTTCTTTAACCGCAGCCTGAAAGTCGATTTAAGTATTCGTATTCAAGCGGATGATAACGATGAACCCTTTGGATTAGATGCCCTCGAACGCTACCAGCTACAGGCCGAGTTGCTGGACCATAACATTAGCCAAGGCATAACAACCGCCGATATCGATTTTATTGAACGCCTTAAAGCCAAGGGCAATCTCCCCATGCGGCCCTTCGATGAACTCTTGCTACGCCAATATCAGCATGATATTTCACCGTTAATTGGCAGAACCTTATTCCTTAAGGGGGAAGTACCGAGCCGCCATGGGGATATTAAACTCAGCTTTGAGCCCGATATTTATCCCCTAGGCCAAATACACACCCTCCTCCTCGAGGGCCGAATCGACGATATTAGCCCTAAGGGGCTGGTCAATTACCGCCCCGGCAGTGCCCATGGCCGCGATCTGCTGCGCCTGTATATTCGCCATTTATGCTTGATGGCGATGGGCCACACCCAGGCGAGCTACCTCCTCGATATGGGGCATTTCCATGCGCTGTCCCCCATTCATCCCGAGCAGGCCCACGCACGGTTGAGGGATTTACTGCAATTATTCTTCGAGGGGCAGCAACATCCCCTGTGTTTTATGCCCAGAACCTCCCTCGCCTACGCCCAAGCCGAGGGTGAACATGGGGACAAATTGAAGGAAGCTGAAGCAGAATGGTTAGATGAACAGGGCGAAATCGGCGAAGGCACAGAGCCGCACTACCAAAGGCTGTTTCAGTTCCCCAAGGACTTTACCCAAGCCCGCTTTGGGGCACTGGCGCAGCGCATTTATGCACCTATGGTGAGCTTATATCAGAAGGGCACCTTAGCAGAGCTAGAGGACTTTGCCCTTAACGAAGGCATGAACTTAGCGGTAACCAATTCCAGCAGTGAAGAAGGAGCACAGGCATGAGTCAACCTATAGACTTGGGCTCCCATAAACAGCCACAGACCCTTAATCCCTTAACTTTGCCCTTTAGTGGCAGTCGCCTGATCGAAGCCAGTGCGGGAACGGGTAAAACCTACACTATTTCAGGGCTATACCTGCGATTACTCCTAGGTGATATCACAGGAACGGGTGACAGCGGCAATCCCCTCACCTGTGAGCAAATTCTAGTCGTTACTTTTACCAATGCCGCTACCGAGGAGCTAAGGGATCGTATTCGTCGCCGTATTCAAGTCGCCTTTAAGTGTTTTTTAGGCCTAAGCGTGGACGACCCCTTCGTTGAAGCGCTTTACCAGAATACCCCAGAGGAGCAGCGGCCTATTGCCCTAAGGCGCTTCGATTTGGCATTAAAGTCCCTCGATGAGGCGGCGATTTTTACTATCCATGGTTTTTGTCAGCGGATTTTAGCGGATCTCGCCTTTGAGTCTTCCCTCCTGTTCGAGTCGGACTTTACCTTAGACGACAGCGAATTTTTACACCATGCGGTGCGGGATTTTTGGCGGGAAACCTGTTATCCATTGCCGGATGACCTAGCGGAAATCATTGCCAAGGCATTTACGGATCCCGATAACTTAGTTAAACAGTTGCGCCCGCTACTCGGGGCAAGCCAAGCGACGCCTCTCGTACCCACGGCAAAATTTGCCACCTTAGCCCAATCACTGCAGCAAAGTTTAGCGCGCTTTAAATTAGCCTGGCCCCGTGGCCGCGACGGCTTACTCGAGTTGCTCCACAGCTTGCCCTTAAACGGCACCCGGTTTGGTAAGGCGAGTGATCAGTACCCAAAACTTGCCGAGATGTTCGATAGCCTAGACAACTGGCTAGCCTCGGGTCGTGGACTGCCCTCGCCAAAAGCCCTAGAGGCGTTATCCCTATCACAGCTAAAACTCAACAAGGGCGGCGTGATCCCAAGCGCAGCAGAGGCGCCTTTAATGGCGCATATCGAACAGCTCGCCACCCTTATCGCCGAGATAAAACCGGCGTTTTTATGCAGTGCCAAACTGGGGATCAGCGCGCGTTTTGCCAAGCAAAAGCAGCAAAAAAATGTGCTCACCCCCGATGATCTACTGACTAGCCTTGAGGCGGCGCTACGCACTAACCATCAGACGTTACCAAGGGCCGTGGCGAGCCGCTTTCCGGTGGCGCTTATCGATGAATTCCAGGACACAGATCCATTACAATTTTCAATTTTTTCAAAGATTTACCAGTTAGATAACCCTCAAGCTTTGCAGGATAAGTCCCCATCGGCAGATAAGGCACTTGGCCTACTGATGATAGGCGACCCTAAGCAGGCGATTTATGCCTTTCGCGGCGCCGATATTCACACCTATATCGAGGCCCGCAGGGCGACGGCCGAGCACTATCACTTAGACACGAACTATCGCTCGGGCGCTAATATGGTCGCGGGGGTGAATCATCTGTTTAGCAAGCATCCTAATCCCTTTATCAGTGATTCAATCCCCTTTGAGGCGGTTAAAACCCCCTGTGCAGCCAAAAACAAAGTCTTAACTGAGAAAATATCTACCGCGGCATCCCTCAGATTAAGGCTGCTCAGTGAAACCGAAAATGGCCTCAATAAAACCTTAGCCAGGCAAATACTGGCGGAGGATGCGGCCGCAGAAATCACTCGGTTATTGACCGATGCAGCCAATGGCGAGTGTCTCACCCCTAAGGGGCCATTAGTGGCTAAGGACATCGCCATCCTAGTGCGGGACCGCAACGAAGCGGCAGTGATGAAAACCGCCTTGAATAAACGCCAAATTGGCGCGGTGTTTTTAAGCCGTGACAGCGTGTTTAACACCCTAGAGGCGCGGGAAATGGTGTTAGTGCTGCGCTCATTGGCCGATCCTAAGGATGAGCGCGCCCTACGTAGTGCGCTGGCAACGGCACTGTTAGGCTATAGCGCAGAGCAAATTCACGCATTTAATCAAGATGAAGAACAGCGCCAGCAACTATTAGAGCAGTTTTTTAATCTGCACCAAATGTGGCAAAAACGCGGCATCATGCCCGCCCTATTAAGCCTCGCCAATAGCACTCATCTGATCGAACGCCTATTAGCCACGGGCAACACTCATACCGAGGATGGGCAAGATACCCAGGCCGAGACCATAGACGGTGAGCGGCGTTTAACCGATTTTCGTCACCTCGCCGAGCTATTACAGCAAAAATCCACTGAGCTGGATGGCATAAGCGCCCTTCTCAATTGGTATGAACAGCAACTGATTGATAATACAGGCACAGATGAACAGCAATTGCGGCTAGAGAGTGAGCAGAATCTAGTACAGATTGTCACTATCCATAAGAGTAAGGGCCTTGAGTACCCCGTCTGTTTTATCCCCTTTGTCAGCCTTGCGCGGGACAATCGCCGCAGACCTTCGCCCATGCTTTACCACAGAACCAATGCCCAGGGTGGGCAAGAACTGGTATGGGATATTGAGGGTACAGATGAAGGCTGGGAGCAGGCCAAGCAGGAGACCTTAGCTGAAGATCTGCGCCTATTATATGTGGCGCTCACCCGCCCGGTTTACCTCTGTTATTTATCGGTTGCCAATCACAGCCGCCAACTTAAAAACGGGCTCAAGAGTCAGTTACATGAAACGGCCATTGGTTATCTGCTGGGCATTGATGACGACAACTGCGACTTTAGCCGCCTGTGCCAAGCGGTGCAGCATCTTACTCAAGACCTTGATGCAATCAATTTTGCCATAGTGCCCGAGAGCATTGACCTAAGCTCACTGCCCTCAAGCCAAGATGAGGCCCAGGTCTTAAGCGCTAAAACCGTCACCCGCCAATATATCACGCCCTGGCGGGTCGGCAGTTATTCCGGCTTAGTCAAAAATACTGGCCAAGGTAAGGCCAAGCCCGGCGCCGATGATGAAGCCCTAGGCTCACTTGAGCTAAGTCAACTCAGTCAACTCAGTCAACTCAGTCAACAAAGTCGCGCGGCATTGGATCTCGCGACACTGAATCAACTAGGGCAAATCGCCAGCGATCCTCAAACTGCAGAGCAAGATCCCCTCGCCTTGAGCCGCTTTAACTTCGAGCGCGGTGCCAATGCGGGTAGTTTTATGCATTTAGTGTTAGAACTTATTGATTTTACACAGGCTGAAATCGATTTAGCACAACACTTACCTAAGGCAATGCTGCAATACGCTATTGCCCCAGAATGGCAAACCGTACTGCAGGCCTGGTATCTGGATCTATTGCATGCACCGCTGGCACGGCCCCCCAGTGAAACCGTGCCATCGGATGCTAGTGCTTCACCACTCTGTCTTGCCAAGCTCGCCCCACGGGACACCTTAGTCGAGATGGAATTTTACCTGCCCTTAAGTGCGCTTAAGGATACAGAGCTCAATACTCTGTTGCTGCAGTATGGCTACGGATCTAACCTCAAGTTTGACGAACTTGAAGGCATGCTAAAGGGGTTTATCGACTTAACCTTTGAATATCAAGGCAAGTTCTATATTGCTGACTATAAATCCAATCATTTAGGTGACTCGTTCCAAGCCTACCATCAGGGGGCGCTGCAACAGGCGATAGCCGAGCACAGCTACGATTTGCAGTACATTCTCTATTCCTTGGCTCTGCACAGATACCTCGCTTTGCGTCTACCAGACTACGACTACGACAGGCATATTGGCGGTTGTTACTATCTGTTTTTACGGGGAATGTCGGCGCAGCAGCCGGGATTTGGCGTCTATTACGATAAGCCGCCTAAGGCGCTTATTTTAGCCCTTGATGCTTTGTTTAAGCGCAGTCCATTAACCCTAAAAGCGGCAGGAGTCACAGCATGAACACCACACTTGGGCCAAACCTAGCCTCAAACAGGGTTATCACCCATGGTAAAACCGCCGAAAACTGGCTTGACTATGGTGCTGTGCACCTGACGGCGCCCATCGAGGAGCTGCTCAAACGCTGGGAATTGGAAAGGCTGCTGACACCGCTTGATCGCCATTTTGCCCTCGAAATGGCGCAATTACACCCTAAGGATCAGCAGGATCCGCTGTTTATCCTGCTGTGCGCCCTACTGAGTCAGCAATTATCCTCCCAACACAGTTGCCTTGTGCTGGCTCATCTAGTGCCGCTCAATCCCCTGGCCGAACAATATAGCCATTGTAAACTCACCCTCAGCCTAGAGGCGCTCAACGACAGATTGCAAACCTTTGATGCGGTTGGTCATGCAGGCAGTAATAAGCCACTTATCCTCGATAATGGCAGGTTGTATCTACAGCGTTATTATCAGTTTGAGACCAAAGTCGCGACGGCATTAGTGCGGCTCTCACAGCAATCGAGCCTTGAAAATGAACAGGAGTCCAGCGGCAATCTAAGGCCGTATCTAGATCAACTGTTCCCAGCGATTGAGGGCGGTATTGAAGACGGTATTGAAGAAAAAAAAGCCATCGACTGGCAAAAAGTCGCCACGGCAACGGCGCTCGGTAAAAAACTGGCGGTGATCACCGGCGGCCCAGGCACAGGTAAAACCACCACAGTCACTAAACTGTTGTTATTGCAACAAATGCTTAAGCTTAGGGAAATCCGCCTCGTCGCGCCGACGGGTAAAGCGGCCGCCCGTTTAAGTGAATCCATTAAGGCCTCTAAGGCTCGCCTTGCCAAGGAACTGCTCACCTTGCCTAAGGCCAGCACAGCGGACTTAAAGGATAACGAGGCACTGTTAAGGGCCCTAGATCAAATCCCCGAAGAAGCCTCAACCCTGCATCGATTACTGGGGGTTATCCCCAATTCTGCCCAATTTCGCCACCACGCAGGTAATCCCCTAAGGCTCGACCTCTTGATTGTCGATGAAGCCTCTATGGTGGATTTGCCTATGATGTATAAACTGCTCAGCGCCCTACCGGAACACGCCAGTTTAATTTTGCTTGGGGATCAGGACCAACTCGCCTCCGTCGAAGCCGGAGCCGTACTCGCCGATATTTGTGCCGGGCTAAAACGTGAAGATACACAGTTTGACGAGCTGGTCATTCCCTGGCAAATGCGCTATTCCAAGGAGCAGGCAAATCGGCTTAGCCGCTTAACGGGTTTCAATTTAAGTTCCTATATCAGCGACTCGCCCAAACTTGGCGACAGCCTGTGCATGTTAATGCATAGCCATAGATTTAAGGGCGATGCGGGAATTGGGCTACTCGCCAGCGCGGTCAATCGCTCCGATTTGCAGGGAATCCTAGCGGTCTGGCAACGGGGATTTGCCGAGCTTAACTGGTTAGAGCATGGGATGGAGGTCAATGCGACCCAGGCCAAAATCAGTGAGCCTGAAAACAACAGCGGACTCAACGCGCTGCTTGAACAAGCGGTGAGTCTCTATGGCAATTATCTTACCCCTTTGAACCAAGGCGCCCGCCCAAGCACCTTTGATATTATCGAATCCTTTAATCAATATCGTATTCTATGCGCCATGCGCTCGGGCAATTATGGGGTCGAAGGGATCAATAGCTATGTCACTTTGGCCCTCGCCAAGGCGAAACTTATCCAGCCACAGCAGGAGTTTTACCTCGGTAGACCCATCATCATCCAAAGCAACGACTATAACTTGGGGCTATTTAACGGCGATATTGGGCTGATTTTACAAGACGAAGATAAACCCGAGCGATTAATGGCCCACTTTATTAAGGCCGACGGTAGCCAGCTGAAGGTATTGCCCGCGCGCTTACCGCGCCATGAAACCTGCTATGCGATGACAGTGCATAAAAGCCAAGGCAGTGAATTTAATCAGGTAGCCTTAGTCCTACCACCTCATCCCAGCCTAGCCCAGTGGCAGTTACTTACCAAGGAATTAGTCTACACGGCCATCACCCGCGCAAAAGCGCATTTTACCTGCCTAGGCACCCAAGCCGTTTTCGAGCGTGCCAGCAGCCAAATCACCCAAAGGGCATCAGGACTTGCTGCTAGGCTTTGGGAATAAGGAGCAACATTGAACAATAACGGCATAATTAAACTTCAAAATTTACAGCAGGTTACCGCCCTGTTTGATGCTATAGCGCCCGAGGCGATTTTGCCCGCAGAATACTATGATAAGACCCGGTATATTCCCTGGTCAGCATTCGATGCGATGCAGGTCTATGCCCTCGATTTTGAGCCCTATCTCTCCATCGCCGAACGCTGCAATATGACCTATTTTGGTATCAACCAAAGTCAGCGGCGCTTATACCTTACATACTGTAACGATGCGGGCCATGCGCCGCGTTGGGAGGCAAGACCCATCACCCTAGCGCAGCTTCTGGATACTGAATTGATGGAATATTTACATCAAAATCATGCCTATAACTTAGGGCTTAGAATAAGTATGGATCTGCATTATGATATTTAAGCCCCGATAAGTGCAGACAACTTAGCACCCACCTTGGCCCATTAAAGGGCCAAACTCTTGAGTAAAATAGCGAACCTAAGACAGATTTATGCCTAAAAAACCCACATTTAGTCCCGCAAATACCTTAGTCGTGCTCGACTTTGAAACCTCTGGCCTGTCTCCCAATCAAGGGGATCGCGCCATCGAAATCGGCGCAGTACTCATAGAACAAGGTGTGATAACCGATCGATTTTCAGAGTTGATGAACCCAGGATTTAAGATCAGCGCCTTTATTGAGGACTACACGGGGATCAGCAATCAGATGCTTAAGCATGCGGCGCCCAATCACGAAGTGATGGCCCGTTTTGCTGACTTTATCGGCAATCACCATCTAGTCGCCCATAACGCGGCATTTGACCAACGCTTTCTCGATGCCGAATTTGCCCATATAGGCCATCAATATGCGGGGCAATTTGGTTGCTCTTTGCTGGTGGCGAGGCGTTTATACCCCTTAGCCGCCAACCATCAACTTGCCACCTTAGTTCGCTATAAGCAAATCCCCAGCGACGGCACCTTTCACCGCGCCTTAGCCGATGCGCAGATGACCGGGCATCTGTGGCTCACCATGCTCGATGACTTGCAACGTGACTACGCTATTTCCGCCCCGCCATTTAGCCTATTTCAAACCCTAGCGAAAAAGGCAAAAGCGGATGTACCCAAGTTTTTGCGTCAATATGGGAAATAAGCCCGTTAATAAAAGTCCGGGCTCCGTTGTGGAGAAATAAAGGGAAAATTCATTCGGATATAAAGGTCTGTGTAATTAAGATGGAACGTTCAGGCTTTCCATCTTATTCACAATAGCTAGCCCTAAATACTCCTTGCAAATCTAAATTTGGAGAACCTAACCAGTTACTATCAACAAAGGTAATTCCTTTTACGCCAAACCGTTCCATATCTTCTATTGAATAGTCAAATCCCTTGATATTAGTAATATTTAGGAAATGCAAAATAGACAACCCAGTTGGAACCTGTGCAATCCCACAGGTGGTAATGTGATAATTAACACCTACACGTTTAAAAAAGGCCTTCTCTTGTTCACGCCAAAGATTGGTAAACTCATGTCCGGATTTAACTAATATATCGATGTCAGGTTGATATGAGCTTCCATGCCATACTAATATTGATTTTTCCTGTAGATATTTATTATTACCAGCTAAAAATACATAGTTTGCACAGGACGACGCACATACCATACCGACTTGCACGTCTAAGTTTCGATCTTTTACCCAAGAGCCTAATTCCATACCATCTAATACATCCCCACCTACAGAGCTTATTTCGAGTAGTGTTACATTATCGTTCAACTTAAAAAGTGAAAATACTTGCTCATTCTTTTCATGGGTAATTTCACCTAAATAGATAATTCTTCCATCAGACAAATACACTTCATTCTTCTCTTGGTGTGAAGTGGGTGCTGAGTTAAAAGCACAAGAGCCTAAGATAAAAAGACTTACCACCATAAAAAATCTATTTAACACAAATAATCCTTTACTCAACACTTATCTCCCTAAATAAAATTAAAACCAAATTTCTCCGAATTAAAATATCACTGTAAAATCAAGTTCTGCTCACCAATACATTGACACTTAAATGTTTGATATAAAAATATACCCGCCTTCTGTATGAAATGTATAAATATCAGCCTAATTAATAATCTAGCAAATTTGATTAAAAATAGATTTATAGTGCCTCTATTGGCGTACTGTCTATGCCGCAGGAGCTACGGACCACTAATGTGGTTGGAATAAGTTGTGGGCTGACTTCGATACCGCGGATCAGCTTAAGCACGCTCTCCACTAAAATTTCGCCGGCTAACTGGGTATTTTGTTTAATGGTCGTCAGTGGTGGGTTAGCAAAGCTGGCAACGGGAATATCGTCATAGCCGACCACGGCAACCTGTTCCGGTACCGCTATGCCCTTTTCTTTAAGCGCCCGAATGGCGCCGATGGCAATTAAATCGCTGGCGGCAAAAATCGCATCAAATGTTGCTCCCCGTTCCAACAATGATATCGCCGCATCATAACCCGAGCTTTCCGTGCTGATGGCCGACACTTGTTTATTGCTATCAACGGGAATATTCGCCATTTGTAAGGCTTTAACGTGTCCAAGGTATCTATCCCTAAACTCGGGACTGTGGCTCGACGCATCCCCTAAAAAGGCAAATGCTTTACGCCCGAGGGAAATCAAATGCTCTGTTGCGATTAGACCACCCTGATGATTATCGCAACCGATTGACAATACAGACTTATTGTTGTGCTCAGCTCCCCAAATCACAAAATGGGTGTTTTGGGCCAATAACCGCTCGAGCTTTTGCTCGTAATCCATATAGTCGCCATAGCCGAGCAGAATAATACCATCGGCCTTGTTACTGTCCTCGTAGTCGGCGTGCCAATCGCTGGATAATTGCTGAAAAGAAACAAGCAAATCATAGCCTTGCTGTGCAGTTGCCCGGGTGATCGATCCCAACATCGACAGAAAGAATGGGTTAATTAACGAGTCATCATTGGTGGGATCTTCACATAATAGCAGCGCCAATGTATGGCTGTTTTGGGTGCGAAGATTACTGGCATTTTTATCGACTTTGTAGTTCAACTCCTTCGCAATTGCTTGAATTCGCTGACGAGTCTCTAAATTGACTAACGGGCTGTTTCTCAGGGCACGGGAAACCGTTGACTGGGATACACCAGCACGATAAGCAATATCGATCGAGGTCGCTTTCGATGCCATAGAGGGTTTTTAACCTTAGTTATTATTTTGCGACGATACTAAAACAGTTCAATCAACTTGTATAGACGAATGGTTTAACATTCGTCTTACAAGCACTTATCTGCTTAAATGCCCAACTGATCGAGCAGATCATCGGCGTCAACATCATGTAATTGACTGGCGATTGTGGGCTTATCGGCCATCTTAGTCCAGGGTGAAACTGTGTTTGATGTGGCGGTATGATTCCCATTTTGGCCGTGTTGTTCCAACAGGCTATCTGGGTCGAATTCTTCATCGTATTCAAACTCATCTAACTTAATAAATTCAGTTTTATCCATGGCGAATTCGAGGTAAAAAATATGGTTATTCTCGGTTTTAAAAGACACTCGCCTCGCCACAGGATCGTCGAGATTGGCATCGATTGAAATGGTCAACTCTTTGTTAATAGTTAACATTTTTGGCTGACTTTGGCTGATTGACGTCTGCAATTCCTTAGAGATTTTATTAATAAAATCACCGAGGATCTGGTTCATCAACTCTCCCATCACGTTGCCGACTTCATCGGAGGTGTGGGAAAACGCCAATTCTGCTTCCGGCATGCCCATGTTCAGCATATAACGGCGGTAAATTTCAATCGCGGCGGAGGCGGAAAAGTTGATAACGACTAGGCCCGAAAATCCACCATCAAAAATAGAAAAGCAGCCAAGATCGGGTTTAAGGCGGGTACGCGTGATGCTTTGTACCATACCCGCATGGCTCACATGGCTAGCGCTGGTATGGGATAGCACATGGGCTACCGAGTGGCATAACTTCAGTAAAATATCATCCGAAGTGACAATTGTATTTGTAGTCATAATCGATTCTCAAACTAAACAGTAAATTAATCTTGCGCGTAAATACCTAAAAAATCAAAACTAAAACAATTGATTAGCTGGATTTTGCTCGAACTTCTACTTAACAATAGCATAACCTATTGATATTTAATCATTCACCAAACAACAAAGGGTCGGTTATCGCTCACTTATTAACAAGGGAGGTGACTTTGCAATCAATTCCATCACCCTCGCCTTATCAATATCCTGCTTAAGATCAAAAAACACTAATATTCCTAACAGCTTTACACGAAATTTGAACATACGCGATTCTCTTAAAAAACATTCGCAGGTATATTGTGGCGCAATATCTTGCTCGTCTAAGGAACCCAAATGATCACATTTTTGCGTCGATTTACCATACTGCAACGGCTGATGATGATGTTAGTCATGGCAGCCATTGGCACTGTGTGTTTTGCGAGTTTCTCGATTAAAGAACAGTACAGTAATTTAATCGATCAAAAATGGCTGCAAATTGATGGTCAATTAGGCAGCATCTTAAGTATTGTTGATGTATACCGTCAGGATGCACTTAAGGGTAAAACCACCGAGGAGGAGGCCAAAAAGGCCGCCGCTGAGCTTATCAATCAAACCCGCTATGCTGGTGCCGGTTACTTTATTGTGATTGATGATACCAATCAAATACTTGCCCATGGTGAAAACCGCGAGCTTATCGGAACATCGGCGCTCAATTATCGCTTACCCAATGGCACGAATCCGTTAGCGACTATGTTGTCCTTAGCCCGCAGTCAGTCAAAAACCTCCTTAGAATATCCCATCGCTAACCCTATCACTAAGGTCGTTGAGGATAAGCTGGCCACCGCCCATTATTATCCACAGTGGGGCTGGACTATTATCACAGGGGCGTATTTGAGTGATGTTAAGCAAAGCTTAACGGCGGTGATCATTGATTATCTAATTATTATGTTTTTGATCTCAGTGCCTATTTTTGCATTTTTCCTTGTACTGAATCACTCAATTACCTCGCCCCTTAATGCTGCCATCGACGCACTAGAGGATATCGCCCAAGGTGAAGGCGATTTAAGCCAACGCTTAAGCACCCAAGGTAAAGATGAAATTGCTCACCTTGCCCTCGCCTACAATCTTTTCGCACAGAAAATTGGCGATATGGTGGGCCACCTACAACCACTAGGCCAATCCCTCGATAACGACGCCAAACAGCTTATGCTCGCCGTTGAAGCCTCGAACCAGAGCGCTGAGCATATTCACCGTGAAACAGGTAGCGTTGCCACTGCGGTCAACCAAATGCTCTCGACTACCCATGAGATGGCAAGCAATACGCAGCAAGCCGCAGATGCCGCCACCAGCGTTAAAGATCAAGCCGAGCAAAGCCAAGTGGTTATCGATAACACTGTGCGCAACACTGAAAAACTCGCCATTGAACTTAAAGCCTCTGAGGCCATCACCCAAAAACTGGGGGTTGCATCTGAGCAAATTGGCAGCATTCTCGATGTGATCCGTGGTATTGCAGAGCAGACTAACCTGTTAGCACTCAATGCTGCCATTGAGGCCGCAAGGGCGGGCAGCCATGGTCGAGGATTTGCGGTTGTCGCCGATGAAGTGCGCGCACTGGCCAATCGCACCCAGGACTCGACCAACGAAATTCAAAAAATCATCACCGAAATCCAAACTGGTGTCGGCTCAGTGATGAAGAGTAATAGTCAAACCCAGCATCAATCCGACGAACTCCAGGCCCAGGCCCGTGAAGCCGGTAAAGCCATGGCGGCGATTTTGCAACTTATTGCCCATATCAGCGACATGAACACCCAGCTTGCGAGTGCGACCGAAGAGCAGTCCCTTGTGACCGAGGAAATCAATCGCAACATCTGTAATATCTCGGAGTTAACCGAAGTGTCCGTCACGGCGAACGAAGGCAATAGCCGCGCCGCCCAATCGCTCAAAGATATTAGCCAAGATATGTCGCATACCTTAGGCCAATTCAAAATCTAAACCGCAGTACTCAATACACAGCTATGCAGCAAAAGGAGGCGTTTAAGGACGCCTTCTTTTAGTTTACACTGTGGCGCACGTCTGCCTATCTTGGCATTTATGTTATAAGGTATGCTGTAACCCATTCAAACTAGGCTGCCTAACTTGCAGTGCCGATTGAGGAAACATCAATGCGCATGACCTTAGCCGTCCACACGCGGCAATACACTATCCATAGCTTTAGCCCTAATGCCCAATTACCCAGTGAGGTATTTGCAGAGGAGGTGTATTTTATCGGCAAGACGGAGGAAGGCCTAACCTTAGTGATTTCCAGCGACATTGAACTCGACAGTCTCGAACAGGAGCCAAACTGGTGCTGTTTAGAGGTTTTAGGGCCCTTGGGATTTTCAATGACTGGCATTCTGTCTAAAGTTTCAGGCACCCTAGCGGACGTACAAATCAGTATTTTTGCGCTTTCGACCTTCGATACCGATTATATTCTCGTGAAAAAGAATCGCTTAACCAGTGCGATTGCCGCCTTAAAAAAACAGGGCTACCAAATTATCGAGCCAGAAGCAGCGCCGTAACACGCCCATAAGAGTCTATCCAATATGTACGAAAAATCTGTCACTATCACCGCAAAACATGGTATCCATACCCGCCCCGCGGCACTCTTAGTTAAAGAAGCTAAGACCTTTGATTGCGATGTATTAGTGGAATGCAACGGTAAACAAGCCAGTGCTAAGAGCTTGTTTAAATTACAAACCTTAGGTTTGTACCAGGGGGTTACTGTGAGAGTGTTTGCCGATGGCGAGCAGGCACAGGAAGCCGTTGAAAAAGTATCAGCACTCTTAATTACCTTAAGTTAAACTTTGCTTTTACTGGCAGCTAAGACTCGATTGTAGGAATAAATATGTCGATTACGGGGATCATAGTGTCATCGGGGATTGCCTTTGGACAGGCACTGCACCTTAACCACACCGAAAATCACCTCGATTATCGCCCTATTCCCCTTTCACGGATCCCGCAACAACAAAGCAAATTTGTCAAAGCATTACAGGCACTTCAACAGCAACTCAGCCACAGCCAAGCCAAACTCGAAAGTGAATGTGAAAATTTTCAACTGATCGAGGCCGATTTATTACTGCTGCAGGATGAAGAACTCCACGATCAAGTCAAAGAGGCAATCCGGACCCTGCAGTTATCGGCAAGTGTCGCGGTAGAACGTATTTTTGCGCACCAAGCCAACGAGTTAGAATCATTGGACGATCCTTACCTTGCCAACCGCGCACAGGATGTACGCTGCCTAGGGCAACGCCTCGTCGCCGCCATTAATGGCAGGTTAGATCAAGGGCTTGAAAAACTCACCGCACCGACGATTCTGCTGGCACAGGACCTCACTCCCGCCGAATTTGCCCTATTACCTAAGGAACATATTAGCGGTATCGTCCTTAAAACCGGCGGCTTAACCAGTCACACGGCCATTTTGGCGCGGGCAGCAGGTATTCCGGCGATTTTAAGCTGTCAGTTTGATGCCGAGTTTATCCCCAATGGCACGCCATTAGTGCTCGATGCGCTCAACGGCGAACTATGTGTTAACCCCAATCCCGAGCAACAGGCACGCTTAACTGTCACCCTGCACCATGAGCAGGCAAGACGCGCCGCATTGCAGGCCTATCGGGATGGCCCCGCTAAGACCCTTGATGGCCATCAAATTGGACTTCTCGCCAATGTTGGCAACCTAAACGATATCACCCATGTGAGTGATGTCGGCGCCGACGGTATTGGCTTATTTCGTACCGAGTTTATGTTGATGAACGTCAGCACCCTACCCGATGAAAAAGCCCAATACAGCCTCTATTGTGAAGCCTTGCATGCCTTAGGCGGAAAAACCTTTACCATCAGGACATTAGATATAGGTGCAGACAAAGAACTACCCTGCCTGTGCCAGGAGATTGAAGATAATCCGGCCTTAGGTCTGCGTGGCGTGCGTTACACCTTAGCCCACCCAGAGCTATTTAAAACCCAGATCCGCGCGATTCTGCGCGCCGCCAACCACGGCCCTATCCGGTTGATGTTTCCTATGGTGAACCAGGTTGAAGAACTCGATCAGATTTTTCAGCTTATCGCCGAATGCCAGGATGCCCTCGAGGAGGAAGAAAAAGGCTACGGCGAGCTAAGTTACGGTATCGTCGTTGAGACACCCGCGGCCGTACTCAATCTAGCCTCCATGTTACCTAGACTCGATTTTGTCAGTATTGGCACCAATGACTTAACCCAATACGCCATGGCGGCGGATCGCACTAATCCACAACTCACCCGGGACTATCCTTCGCTCTCACCCGCCATTTTAACCTTAATCAAGATGACCATTAGCCAAGCTAAGCAAGCGGGTGTAAAAGTCTCCCTTTGCGGTGAACTGGGTAGCTCGCCCATGATGATCCCGCTGTTACTCGGCATGGGGCTCGATGAACTCAGTGTCAATTTAAACTCACTGCTAGAAGTGAAAGCCGCCATTTGCCAAGGTCATTTTGAACAATTTTCAGAACTGGCGCACACCGCGCTGCAACAAGATCGCATTGCAAGCCTACAGCAGTGTATAACAAGCTATAAATATTGAAATTTATTCGTTATGCTGCTTCACAAACCAAAAGAACAATGACAAAAACAAGCAAAAGGGGCTCAACATCATGGGATTTCTAAGCCGAATAAGGCGATTGGTATCGGGACAGGCCCATTTGGCCGGCGGCATCATGGTCTATGCCCCCGTGAGTGGCGATATAGTGGCGATTGAAAAAGTCCCCGACGTGGTTTTTGCCGAAAAAATTGTCGGTGACGGCATAGCCATCGCACCTAAGGGTGAACTGATCCTCGCTCCCATTGATGGCACTATTGGTAAAATTTTCGAAACAAACCATGCGTTTAGCATCGAATCGCCCCAAGGTTTAGAATTGTTCGTCCACTTTGGTGTCGGCACAGTCGAACTCAGGGGCAAGGGATTTAAGCGTTTGGCCGAGGAAGGTCAGCAGGTCAAAGTGGGCGATCCTATCCTGTCATTCGATATTGATTATCTAAAAGATCAAGTAGATAGCTTGCTCACACCCGTAGTGCTCGCCAATATGGAAGACGTAAAATACCTAGATAAAGCCCAGGGAAGCGTGACCGCCGGCAAGGATGTGATCTTTACGGTACAGCTTTAATTCTCCGTCGGGGAAGCATAAACCGTTTTAAAGGGCGCACATATTTGCGCCCTTATCTATTCTTGGGTCTATTCTTGGGTCTATTGTTGGATCAGGCTATTCATCCTCTCCGTCACTCAAATCGTCAAAATACCAGTAGCCTAAATTCACCCATTCAGTCAGTTGTGCCCGAAATTCGGCATTGTTTAACCAAGGTGCCAGCGCCGCCTTACTTAACAGATTGCCATCACAAAGTAGCGGGATGACGTCAGCCAATTCAGCGGGCAGTTGGTAGCGTTCACCATTGATAAACACTATGCCCCGCTCAAGGCTTATCTCAAAATACAGGCAACGTAAACCGCCAAGGCGAATAAGTGGCTGCTCGTCTAGCCAAGCGAGTACCTCATCCAAGGTGATATCCAGCGGCTCATCGGGTAAATCTAAGGCACATTTTGACTGGGTTAAGTAGCGACCGGAAAACTCACTGACCAAGTCATCATTTAATACTTGGGTGAGTTGTGTCCGTAAACGCGCAAGATCGGCCTTGTCGACACAACCACTGCGGCTGGAAAGCTGGCGGTCGGGATCTTCAATCTGCTGGGCACCTAAATCATGTTCAGATAAATGATCCGCTAATGCACTGACCATATCCTTTGCCGAAGCCGTACGATAACCCACCGAAAAACTTAATGATTCTTCGAGTGTTATCCCATCGTGGGGAAACCCAGGGGGAATATAAAGGATATCGCCGGGCAATAACTCGGTATCGATAATAGGTTCAAAGGCTTCGGTGTGCAGTAGCGCAGGATGGGCGGCAAACTCACGGTGCGGGCCACGCTCCCCCACTCGCCAGCGGCGGCGCCCTGAACCCTGACAGATAAATACATCGTAGAGATCGATATGCGGCCCGACACCACCGCCTGGAGTCGCGTAGCTGACCATCACATCATCGAAGCGCCAACGGGGAATAAAATCAAAGCATTGTATTAATGCTTCGGCATCGGGTAGCCAGTTATTCAGCGCTTGCACTATTAGAGTCCAATCCCGCTCACCGAGTTTGTCATAGGAGTCAAAGGGGCCAAACTCCGCATGCCATTGCCCCGCCTGCTGGTAAACTCGCCGCGATTCGACTAACTCATCCATTGCTAAGCCCGCTAATTCTTCCGGGGACACTAAATCTTGAAAATGCTTAAATCCTTGACGGATCACCAGTGGCTTTTTCTGCCAATACTGGGCTAAGAACGCTGCGGGGGTTAAACCGTTAATATCGAGTTGCATGGATTACTCACGGACAAAACTGGAATTGATAATGATGAATGCTAACAGGAACCTAAGGGGAGAAAGCTCGATGGGATCAACAAAGTGTTAAGTCCTTTGATAACCGTGACCCAATAAAAAGGCCAAGTGTGGAATGCACTTGGCCTTAGGGCGATGATCAATATGGCAAGGTTAGAAGCCTTCCACCCCTTTCATATCAGGGAGGTGGTGGGCAATGCCCTTATGGCAGTCGATACAGGTTTTTTCTCCGCTCGCCAGCGAGGTGGAGTGCATCTGCGCCGCCCGAGGTGATTGGCGAGTAAAGTCCATATAGGTAAAGTTATGGCAGTTTCGACACTCTAAAGAGTCGTTTGCCTTTAACCTTTCCCACTCGTGCTCCGCCAGTTCACGACGTTTGCTTTCAAACTTCTCACGGGTATTAATAGTACCAAACACTTTGCCCCACACTTCCTTGGATGCCTGCATCTTGCGGGCGATCTTATCGGTCCAATTGTGTGGCACATGGCAATCGGGACAAGTCGCACGCACACCACTGCGGTTAGTGAAATGGATAGTCGTCTGTAACTCTTGGTAGACGTTATTTTCCATTTCGTGGCAACCGATACAGAAAGCTTCTTGGTTAGTGGCTTCAAGCGCGGTGTTAAAGCCCCCCCAAAAAATCACCCCCGCCACGAAACCACCTAAGGTTAAAAAACCTAGACTGTAGTGCACACTCGGGCGATTGAGTACTTGCCAGATTTTTTTCAGTTTATCTAACATGCTGACTCCTAGTGTTTTTTCTGCTCAGTGTTGGCTTTAATAAGATGTTCCATATCCACAAAGTTGTTTTCGACTAGGAGTTTGGCATCTAACTGCGGCACATGGCATTGAGTACAGAAATAACGACGCGGAGAAAGCTCGGCTAAAAAGTTATTATCCCGATCCATATAGTGTGTCACGCTGACCATAGGCGCTTGGGAGTCACCGGTGCGGCTTCTCGCATGGCAGGCCATACATTTATTCACTTTAAGATCCAATTGATAACCATCAATTTTATGGGGGATCACTGGCGGCTGCATCGGGTAATTACGCACTTCTTTAACATCTGTGTTGCGTACCGTTTGCATCGCCGGTGGCGTAAGCTCGACATCGATCGGCGCCTGACGCAGGGTATCGATTTTCTCATCGGGAACACTGGCTGCCGAGACGCTGCCAATAAAGACTAAGCCCTGTGCGAGTAAGCCCAATGTTGAGACTAATTTGAATGTTTTCATCCTGTACTCCTTATACCTTGACGATCTTCACCGCACATTTCTTAAAGTCAGTTTGTTTTGACAAGGGATCTGTCGCATCTAAGGTGACTTTATTAATGAGCTGGCTAGCATCAAACCAAGGTACAAACACCAGGCCAACGGGCGGTTTATTACGGCCACGGGTTTCGACTCGCGTCTTGATCTCCCCACGGCGTGACACCACTCGCACTTCATCGCCACGGCGAAGGCCACGTTTTTTGGCATCCTCTGGGTGCATAAAACACACGGCATCCGGGAAGGCGCGGTAAAGCTCGGGCACACGTTGGGTCATAGAACCCGAATGCCAGTGCTCAAGCACACGACCCGTGGATAACCAAATATCATATTCTTCATCCGGAGACTCGGCGGTTGGCTCATAGGGCAGCGCAAAAATCACCGCGCGGCCATCGGCATGTCCATAAAACTCAAAGCCTTTACCCGCTTTAACATAGGGATCGGCTCCCTCGCGGAAACGCCACTTAGTTTCTTTACCATCGACCACGGGCCAACGTAATCCATGGGCTTCGTGGTAAGCCTCAAAGGGCGCTAAGTCGTGACCATGGCCACGGCCAAAGGTGGCGTATTCTTCGAATAAACCCTTCTGAACATAAAAACCAAAGTGTTTCGCTTCGTTGTTCAGATACTTAGGATCGGTATCCGTCAGTGGGAACTTGTCAACATTGCCGTTTTGATACAGCACTTCGAACAGGGTTTTACCCTTAAACTCAGGGTTAGCGGCAAGCACGTCCTTCGGCCAGACTTCGTCCGTGGTAAAACGCTTGGAAAATTCCATCAATTGCCACAGATCCGAATGGGACTCACCCGGTGCCTGCACCATTTGGTGCCAGAACTGGGTACGACGCTCGGCATTACCATAGGCGCCCTCTTTCTCGACCCACATCGCCGTTGGCAGGATCAGATCCGCCGCCTGGGTAGTGACCGTTGGATAGGCATCCGATACCACAATAAAGTTGGCTGGGTTGCGATAGCCTGGTAGCCCTTCTTCATTGATATTAGGACCGGCCTGCATATTGTTATTCACTTGCACCCAATAACAGTTCAAGTCGCCATCTTTTAAGCGGCGGTTTTGCTCGACGGCGTGGTAACCGGGTTTAGGTGGAATGATACCGCTAGGGATCTTCCAAATGTGTTCGGCGTGTTTTCTGTGCTCAGGGTTAGTGACCACCATATCGGCGGGTAAACGATGGGAGAAAGTGCCCACTTCACGGGCCGTACCACAGGCTGACGGTTGACCCGTCAATGAGAATGGGCTGTTACCCGGGGTAGAAATTTTACCCGTCAGTAAGTGGATGTTATAAATCAGGTTGTTACACCATACACCGCGGGTATGTTGGTTAAAGCCCATGGTCCAGAACGAAGTGACTTTCGTATTTGGATCGGCATAGAGCTTCGCCAGTTCGATTAACTTATCCTCTGGAACACCGGACAGTTTACTGACTTTTTCAACCGTATAATCGGCCACAAACGCCTTGAATGTATCAAAATCAATTGGGGTTGAATCCCCCGCCGTTTTGACGTTTTTGGCTTTCTGTTCAAGCGGATGGGTTGGACGTAAACCGTAGCCTATGTCTGTCGTGCCCTGGCGGAAGTTAACGTGCTTTTTAACGAAGTCCCAATTCACTTTATCGTTCTGAATAATATAGTTAGCGATAAAGTTCAACACGGCTAAGTCGGTTTGCGGGGTGAACACGATCGGCAAATCGGCTAAATCGAAGGATCTATGTTCGAAGGTGGACAACACAGCCACTTTCACATGGGGTGCACTCAAACGACGATCTGTCACTCGGCTCCAGAGGATAGGGTGCATTTCGGCCATATTCGAGCCCCACAGCACGAATGCATCGGCCGCTTCCATATCGTCATAGCAACCCATAGGCTCATCGATACCGAAGGTACGCATAAAACCGACCACAGCCGACGCCATGCAGTGGCGCGCATTAGGATCGATATTGTTCGAGCCAAAGCCCGCTTTCATCAACTTAACGGCGGCGTAACCCTCCCATACTGTCCACTGGCCCGAGCCGAACATGCCGACTGCGGTTGGTCCCTTGGCTTTGATGGTTTCTTTCCACTTTTGCGCCATGATGTCAAAGGCGCTGTCCCAACTGATAGGTGAGAATTCGCCGTGCTTATCGTATTTGCCATCGGTCATTCGCAGCATAGGCGTAGTCAGACGATCGCTGCCGTACATGATTTTCGACAGGAAATAACCCTTGATACAGTTCAAGCCACGGTTGACTTCACTGTTGGCATCGCCGTGGGTGGCCACGACTTTGCCATCGCGGGTGGCGACAATCACGGAACAACCCGTGCCGCAGAAACGGCAAGGCGCTTTGTTCCATTCGAGTTTAGTTTGTTCTGAGCTGGTAATTAAGTTGCTTGCGCCCGCGGGCAAGGCTAAGCCTGCGGCACCGGCCGCGGCGATCACCGCGTTGGCTTTAATAAAATCGCGTCTGTTCATGTTCATTCTTCACCCTCTTCGAGCGTTTCACTCTGGTGGTAAACCATAGTGGCGGATAGGACGCCAGGAATGGCATTGATCTTTTCTATGCCGTCCATCAAGGCGCGTTGGGAATCGCCTTCAAGTACAACGACCAATTTCACATCGTTATTTACGGAAAGTTCGGCGTTTTCAATCGTCATTATGTGTTGCCTAACGTCTGCCATTTTCTGCGGCAATACTTGCACCACTAAACTGGTGATATGAAGTTCTTTGCTCATCCGACATTCCACTCTATTGCATTGTTGTTATTGTTGTTTTTAGCTTAGCCAGCACCCGGTGGGCCAGTAAGAATTTGGCTGAACCAAATCGCAAAACCTAGGCCACTGACCAGTAATACGGACAATATCGGTGCTAATAGCACGGTTAAAAAGAGGAAAATTTTTAATTCTAAGCGCTTACTATCACTTGCTTCATCACTGGTTTGAGTTGTCATAATCTCTCCCAAATTTCTGCATAAACATGCTGTTATCCACGCGGCTGCGATCCACTTAACTGTCTCGTTCCACCGTAAATCCCCCTTAAAATCGATGTAACACGAGCCAATTTTGAAGCACAAAATCAAACACATTTTTGTCACATTGTTTTAGCTTTTATCATCATAGGAGACTTTAGGTGAAAAGCCTCTTCCTCTAAGTAGGTATTTGCCTATAAGCGTGATCTCGATCCACAAACGGCATTCACACAAAGCCACCTCGCTCACGCCCTACCCAGCAACCGATTAAGGCCATGATTAATATCTATACAAGTACCGATATCCAAGCCTTCTAAGTCACTGAAATTGCGCTATGGATATGGCGCAACCCCTAGGTACTCACAAAGGGATATTCTTCACAAAAACAATTATTTATTGATCGCGATCAACATTCAGCCATGTGACTAGCGTCAGACTTTGCGCACAAATCCAACCAAAATCATCCATAAAAAACACAAAAATTAAACAATTAGAAATGGTTTCTAACCAACACCAAATCTATCCATAGAGTCAGGCAACGAGTATTGCTTTTGCGTCAATTAGCATTCTCTGTTGAGAGCAGTATCGCATCAGGAGTTTATTAATAAAATGAGTCACTTACTCGATAAATTGCGTTTTTTTAAGACCCGTCAGGAACCGTTTGCCAACGGCCATGGCGTTACGACTGAGCAAGACAGAACTTGGGAGCAGGGTTACCGACAACGCTGGCAGCACGATAAAATTGTGAGATCCACCCACGGCGTTAACTGTACTGGTTCCTGTAGCTGGAAAATCTATGTCAAAAATGGCTTAGTCACCTGGGAAACCCAACAAACCGATTACCCCCGCACCCGTCCCGATTTACCCAACCATGAGCCCCGTGGCTGCCCAAGAGGCGCGAGTTATTCTTGGTACATTTATAGCGCTAACCGACTGAAATACCCAAAAATCCGCCAACAACTGATGAAACTTTGGCGGGAGGCAAAGCAGCGCTATGCCGATCCCGTCGATGCTTGGGCTTCGATTGTTAATGACCCAGTTAAGGCAAAAAGCTACAAAGAGCGCCGCGGTTTAGGGGGATTTATTCGTGCCAGTTGGGATGAAGTCAATGAGATCATTGCCGCCTCTAACGTGTACACCACTAAGGCCTATGGTCCGGATCGTATCGCAGGCTTCTCGCCCATTCCGGCGATGTCTATGGTGTCCTATGCTGCGGGTGCTCGTTACCTGTCCTTAATCGGCGCGAACTGCCTCAGTTTCTATGATTGGTATTGCGATTTACCCCCAGCATCACCGCAGGTTTGGGGCGAGCAGACTGACGTTCCAGAATCCGCCGACTGGTATAACTCCAACTACATCATAGTTTGGGGCTCAAACGTGCCTCAAACCCGTACCCCCGATGCTCACTTTCTGAGTGAAGTGCGTTACAAGGGCACCAAAACCTGCGTTATCACCTCGGATTATTCCGAAGCCTCTAAGTTCGGTGATACTTGGCTAGCACCACGCCAAGGCACAGATGCCGCGCTGGCGATGGCATTTGGCCATGTGATTTTGCAAGAATTTCATGTGAATAACCCAAGCACCTATTTCACTGATTACGTTAAACATTACACCGATATGCCCATCTTGGTCATGCTTGAAGAAAGCAATGGGCACCTCACCAGTGGCCGCTTCCTGCGAGCCGCCGATCTTGTTGATAATCTTGGCGAAACAAACAATCCTGATTGGAAAACTATTGCAATTGATAGCCAGGGAAAAATGACCAGCCCTAATGGTTCTATCGGCTATCGCTGGGGCGAAAAAGGCAAATGGAATTTAGAGCAGAAAGATCGCCATGGCGATATTGATGTGCTATTGACCCTTAAGGATCAAAGCGATGAATTTGCTCAAGTTGCCTTCCCCTACTTCGGCGGCGCGCCCCACGAGTATCAATATTTCCAACACACTGAACACAGCGACATCCAGTTACGCAAAGTGCCCGTTAAAACGGTACAACTGGCGAATGGCAGCCAAGCCAAAGTGGCCACAGTATATGATCTTATGTTGGCCCACTATGGCGTAGATAACGGTATTGGTGATGACCAGCGCGCCAGCTCATACGATGACAATGTGCCCTACACTCCCGCGTGGCAGGAAGTAATCACAGGCGTGAAACGTGCCGATGTGATCCGTGTCGCTACTGAGTTTGCTCGAAATGCCGATAAAACGCAGGGACGTTCAATGGTTATCGTGGGTGCCGCGCTTAACCACTGGTACCACATGGACATGAACTACCGCGGCCTGATCAACATGCTGATGATGTGTGGCTGTGTCGGTCAATCCGGCGGCGGTTGGGCCCATTATGTCGGCCAAGAAAAACTTCGCCCACAAACGGGTTGGACACCACTGGCCTTTGCTCTCGATTGGCAACGTCCTCCTCGCCATATGAACGGCACTTCGTTTTTCTACAACCACTCTAGCCAGTGGCGCTACGAAAAATTGAATATGTCTGAAATCATTTCGCCACTCGCGCCTAAAGAAAACTGGACTGGTAGCATTATCGATTTCAACAGCCGCGCCGAGCGCATGGGCTGGTTACCTTCTGCGCCACAGTTAGGGACTAACCCACTGCACCTAACTGCCAGCGCAAAAGCGGCAAACCAGACGGTTGAACAATATGTCGTATCCCAGCTTAAAACGGGCGATCTGAAATTTGCCTGTGAGCAACCCGACGATCCGAAAAACTTCCCACGCAATATGTTCATTTGGCGCTCTAACCTGCTGGGCTCCTCCGGCAAAGGCCATGAATATATGCTGCGCCATTTCCTCGGCACTAAGCATGGTTTACTCGGTAAAGATCTGGGGGATTTTGGCGGTAATAAGCCTGAAGACGTTGAATGGAAAGAACAAGGGGCTGAAGGCAAGGTTGATCTGTGGGTAACCTTAGATTTCCGTATGTCAACGACTTGTTTATATTCAGATATTGTCTTACCAACCGCAACTTGGTACGAAAAAGATGATATGAATACCTCGGATATGCATCCCTTTATTCACCCTCTTTCGGCCGCTATTGACCCTGTGTGGGAAGCTCGCTCGGATTGGGACATCTTCAAGGGTATTGCCAAGGCATTTTCTAAGGCCTGTAAAGGCCACTTAGGTGTAGAGCAAGATCTTGTCACCATTCCAATGCACCACGATACCCCAGGTGAACTGGCACAACCCTACGATGTGAAAGCCTGGTGGAAAGGTGAATGTGAACCTGTTCCGGGCAAAACCATGCCGCACTTGACTATGGTTGAGCGTGATTATCCCAATACCTATGCCCGTTTTACCTCCATAGGACCACTACTGGAAAACATAGGTAACGGCGGAAAAGGCATTAGTTGGGATACTAAGGATGAAGTCAAACTCCTACGTCAACTCAATTATACCCATACGGATGAAGGCGTTAATAAAGGTTTAGCTAAGTTAGATACCGCCATTGATGCCTGTGAAATGATCCTCGCACTCGCCCCAGAAACCAACGGCCATGTTGCAGTGAAGGCCTGGGAAGCCCTAGGTGAATTTACCGGTTTAGATCACACCCACTTAGCCAAGCCTAAGGAAGAAGAGAAAATTCGTTGGCGCGACATTGTTGCCCAACCACGGAAAATCATCTCCTCGCCTACTTGGTCTGGCCTAGAGGATGAGCATGTGTCCTATAACGCGGGCTACACCAACGTACATGAGCAAATCCCTTGGCGCACTATTACTGGCCGCCAGCAGTTTTATCAAGATCACCAATGGATGCGTGATTTTGGTGAGCAGCTCTGTACCTATAAGCCGCCGATCAACTTAAAAACCGTTGCTCCAGTACTAAACAAAAAGCCTAACGGCAATAAAGAAATCGTCCTCAACTGGATCACGCCACACCAAAAATGGGGTATCCACAGCACCTATTCGGACAACCTGTTGATGCTGACCCTGTCCCGCGGTGGCCCTATCGTCTGGATGAGTGAAACCGACGCCAAAATTGCCGGTATCGAAGATAACGACTGGATTGAAGTCTTCAACGTTAACGGGGCGATTGCTTGCCGCGCCGTGGTCTCCCAGCGAGTCCCCGAAGGCATGAGCATGATGTACCACGCCCAAGAACGTATCGTAAACGTACCAGGTTCAGAAATGACCGGCACCCGTGGCGGGATCCACAACTCAGTCACCCGCGCCGTGATGAAACCTACCCATATGATTGGTGGCTATGCCCAACAAGCCTATGGCTTTAACTACTACGGTACTGTCGGTTGTAACCGCGACGAATTTGTTGTTGTACGTAAGATGCACAACGTCGACTGGTTAGACACTAAATAAGATTTGAGCAAGGAATAAGTTATGAAAGTTAGAGCCCAAATAGGCATGGTACTCAATCTCGATAAATGTATCGGTTGCCACACTTGCTCCATTACCTGTAAAAACGTTTGGACCTCCCGCGAAGGGGTTGAATACGCTTGGTTTAATAACGTCGAAACCAAACCTGGTATTGGTTTCCCTAAAGAATGGGAAAACCAAGATAAATGGAATGGCGGCTGGAAGCGTAACTCGGCAGGTAAGTTAGAACTCAAAATCGGCGGAAAAGTCCGATTATTGGCCAAGATCTTCGCCAATCCAGATCTGCCGGAAATCGATGACTACTATGAGCCATTCGATTTTGACTACCAATATTTGCACACGGCGCCCGATAGCCAACATCAACCCGTTGCCAGACCACGTTCACTGATCACAGGTCAGCGGATGGAAAAAATTGATTGGGGTCCAAACTGGGAAGAAATTCTCGGCACTGAGTTTGAAAAACGTAAGAAAGACAAAAACTTTGACAATGTGCTGCAAAAAGACATCTACGGTCAATTTGAAAAAACCTTCATGATGTACTTGCCACGCCTGTGCGAACACTGCTTAAACCCAGCGTGCGTCGCCTCGTGCCCTTCGGGCTCGATTTATAAGCGTGAAGAAGATGGCATAGTGCTCATTGACCAAGATAAGTGTCGTGGCTGGCGCATGTGTGTCTCCGCCTGCCCCTACAAAAAAATCTACTTCAATTGGAAATCAGGCAAATCAGAAAAATGTACTTTCTGCTTCCCACGTATCGAAGCTGGGCAGCCAACCGTATGTTCTGAGACCTGTGTAGGCCGTATTCGTTATCTTGGGGTATTGCTCTACGACGCCGATAAAATCGAAGCCGCAGCTAACACGCCAAACGATAAAGATCTCTATAAAGCACAATTAGATATCTTCTTAGATCCTAACGATCCTAAGGTGATTGAAGCCGCCCGTAAGGAAGGGATCAGTGATAATTGGATCAACGCCGCCCAGCGCTCGCCCGTCTACAAAATGGCGATCGATTGGAAGGTCGCACTGCCGTTACACCCTGAGTATCGCACCCTTCCAATGGTGTGGTATGTGCCACCATTGTCACCAATACAAACGGCGGCTGAGGCTGGGCATATCGGTATGAATGGCGAAATCCCCGATCTGAAATCCCTGCGGATCCCACTGCGTTATCTCGCCAATCTATTAACGGCGGGTGATGAAAAGCCGGTAGTGGTGGCGCTCGAACGTATGCTAGCCATGCGCGCCTTTAAACGCGCACAACAGGTCGACAAAGTGGAAGACTTAGAGGTGTTAAAACAAGTCGGCCTCACGCCTGTGCAAGTTGAAGAAATGTATCGCTACATGGCGATTGCCAATTATGAAGACAGATTTGTCGTGCCAAGCAGCCATAAAGTCTATGCCGAAAATGCCTACGATATGAAGAGCAGCTGTGGCTTTAGCTTCGGTAATGGCTGTGGCGATGGCAACAATGGGGTCAACTTATTTGGCGCCAAAGCGGCAAGCGTACGCCAAGTTATCCCTGTGACACTGGAGAAGTAAACATGAAAATATTAAGTGTCATTTCAATGTTACTCGATTACCCGCAGCCCGAGCTGATTGAGGCTCGGGCCGAGCTCGCGCGGATCATCGACCAATCACAGCTAAATGCACAGCATAAAGCCGCGGTTAATCAATTTATTGAGCAACGCTTCAGCAGCGACCTGATGGACTGGCAAGCAGAATATGACGGTTTATTTGAACGGGGTCGTTCCCTATCCATGCTGTTATTTGAGCACATCCATGGCGAGTCCCGGGATAGGGGCCAAGCTATGGTCAATCTGCTAGCCCAATATCACCAGGCTGGACTGGATATTAGTGCCAAAGAATTGCCCGACTATATTCCCTTATACCTTGAGTTTATGTCGACCCAAGGCCGCGAAAATGGTCGTTATGGATTGGAAGAGGTGGCTCATATTTTTGCGCTGTTGGCATGCCGGCTCGAAAAACACCAATCGAGCTACGCGGATTTATTCCATGCCCTGCTGAGTTTAACCGAGATCCCTTTAGATCTTGATGACTTACGTGAGCAAATTGTTGACGAAAAGCCCGATAACACCCCTAAAGAGCTCGATAAGGTCTGGGAAGAAGAAATGGTCAACTTTATGGATAACGCCCAAAACAGCTGCGCCACCCAGCGCCCGACCGAAACCCAACGACGGGATCAACATATTCCACTGAACACAGAGCTATTGCGCCCAAGCGGCAATAGTGAACGACTGTAAGGAGCGCATCAATGAGTCACTTTTCAATCTTTGCCTTTGGGATCTATCCCTATATCGCCATGGCAGTGATGTTTATCGGCAGTTGGATACGCTACGACCGTGAGCAATACACTTGGAAGACGAGTTCGAGTCAATTACTGGAAAAACGACAACTCCACCTTGGCAGTGTGTTGTTTCATCTGGGGGTTATCGGCATCTTCTTCGGCCACTTTGTGGGCCTATTAACCCCAAAGGCAGTCTGGCATGTCCTCGGCGTGAGCACTGAGTTTAAACAACTCCTTGCTATGGGCGCTGGTGGTCTGTTTGGGTTAATTTGCTTTGCGGGATTAACCATACTGATCCGCCGCCGTTTATATAACCCAAGAATACGTGCGACCAGTAAGCCTATGGATATCATCATTTTATTGATGTTATATGCGCAGCTTATCCTGGGGCTGATTTCAATTCTGGTGTCAAGCGGTCACCTCGATGGCGCCGAAATGCTTAAATTAATGTCGTGGGCTCAAAACATCATGATATTCAATAGCATGGCTGCGGTTGAAGCGATTGATGATGTCAACATCATCTTTAAACTGCACGTGATACTTGGCATGACACTCTTTGTTGTCTTCCCATTTAGCCGCCTGGTGCACATGCTCAGCGCACCACTGCAGTATCTTGGCCGTCAGCACCAAATCGTTCGTCGTAAAGTGAGTCGCTAACTCAATACGTACCCTGGCATCCCAATGCCAGGGTACAGCGCCTTGCCTGAATCTGCATAAGTAGAGAACAACACTATGATCCGAGTCAACCACACCGATATCACCGAAGAACAAGTCCTGATGGAAATGCAATATTTCCCCGCAGCAACCCAAAGACAAGCCATGTTAGATGCGGCCCAAAGCTTAGTGATTGGCGAGTTATTACGCCAACGTGCAGCGGCACTCTCCCTGCCCTTATCCCTCGACGAAACCAGTGGTAAGGAAGATTATCTCGAGCAACTCATTGAACGTGAAGTCATCATTCCACAGGCGAGTGATGAGGAATGTCTGCAGTATTTCCACCAAAATCCACAGCGTTTTAAAACATCTCCCCTGATCGAAGCCAATCATATCTTGATTGCCGCCGCAACCGACGATGCCAAGGCCAGAGTAGAAGCTAAGCTGTTAGCCGAACAAATCATAGAGCAACTCAAACAGCAGGCCGATTTTGCCACACTCGCCCAGCAGTTTTCTGCCTGCCCGTCAAAAACTATGGGGGGAAATTTAGGCCAACTCAGCCGCGGCCAAACGGTCCCAGAATTTGAACGACAACTGCTCAGTGCGACAACGGGCCTACAGCCCTATCCGATTGAAAGCCGTTATGGATTTCATGTTGTTGATATAAAAAATAAAATTGATGGATTACCCCTACCTATCGAAGCGGTTAAAGCCAAAATTAGTCAATATCTGAATGAGAAAGTCCGTCAAAAAGCGATTGCCCAATATATTCAAACCCTGATCGATGCCGCCACGATTGATGGCTATGACTTCGACACAAATCGACAATCACTTCTCTAATAAAACAATAAAATTAGACACTTAATACAATGCTAGTCATGTCGGAGTATTCAAATGAGTAGTCAAGCACTAAACGTAAGGAATGGGCAATACCGGGCCCTATGGCTTACGACCATTGCCTTTACACTCTGTTTTGCCATTTGGACCATTTTCTCCATTTTAGGGATCCAAATTAAAGCAGAGTTATCGTTAACAGAAACACAAATGGCGCTGTTAATGGCCATTCCCATATTGAGTGGTTCCCTCAGCCGCATTCTGCTCGGGATGTTTACCGAGCGATGGGGAGGACGGATTGTTTTTAGTACCATAATGTACCTTGCCGCCATATCCGCTTACTGGCTCAGCATCGCAGATAGCTACAATATGCTGCTTATCGCAGGGGTTGGGATCGGGCTTGCTGGGGGAGGCTTTATCGTCGGTGCGACCTACGTCGCCGCCTGGTTCGAAAGCCAAAAACAGGGCGCAGCCCTCGGCATATTTGGTGCGGGTAATGTGGGCGCAGCGTTAACAACCTTTGGCGCGCCCTTTTTATTGGGCCATTTTAGCTGGCAAGAAACGGCGCAAATCTATGGTGTGATCCTTGCCATCTTTGCCACCCTTTATTTCGTTTTCTCAAAAACCGAGCCCCGTCGCCTAGGCAATTTCACCCCGCCCAAATTCAGTGAACAATTGGCATTACTGCATGATATTCGCATCTGGCGCTTTGCTTTATATTACTTTTTCGTTTTTGGTGCCTTTGTTGCCCTCGCCCTCTGGCTGCCCCATTACCTGATCAATGTGTATGACGTTTCACTGGTCACTGCGGGTATCCTCACCTCGCTTTATATTATTCCAGGTTCACTGTTTAGGATTTTAGGGGGATTTTGGTCGGATAAATACGGCGCTCGCCGGATCATGTATTGGACGCTCGGGGTCAGTACCCTGTGCACTTTTCTACTCAGTTACCCGCCAACCCACTACAACGTCACAGGGGTGAACCAGGTTTTTGAATTTAATTTTCACATTTCTTTACCTGTCTTTGTGCTCTTTATCTTTACCCTAGGTTTTTTTATGTCCTTAGGTAAAGCCGCAGTATTCAAGCACATACCTACTTATTTTCCGGGTAACGTCGGCGTAGTCGGTGGTCTGGTAAGTATGGTGGGTGGCATAGGAGGTTTCTTACTGCCGCTGACCTTCGGTATGCTCAATGATGTGATTGGCATTTGGCAAAGCTGCTTTATGCTGCTGTTCGTCATCTGCGCCATCTCCCTTGCGTGGATGCATTTTGCTATCCGTAAAGCGGAGAAAATGGAGTGGGCCAGTGGCCAAACCGTTAAAAACCTACCTGAAATGGCCACGCCCGATGCCTTTGTGCTACACGATTGGCAACCGGAGAATAAAGACTTTTGGGAAAACAAAGGGAAAAAAATCGCCAGACGTAATCTGTGGATCTCTATTCCTAACTTATTTCTCGCCTTCGCGGTCTGGTCTATTTGGAGCATTATGGTCGTCAAAATGCCCAAACTCGGATTTAGCTACAGTCCGAATGAATTGTTCTGGCTTGCGGCGTTGCCTGCCCTATCGGGCGCCACCCTGCGCATTTTCTATGGCTTTATGGTGCCTATATTCGGTGGTCGCCGCTGGACAGCACTGTCAACAGCCTCATTATTGATCCCCTGTTTATGGATGGGCTTTGCACTCCAAAATACCGAAACGCCCTACCTTATCATGCTGATCTTAGCCTTGCTCTGTGGCTTAGGGGGCGGAAACTTCTCCTCCAGTATGGCGAATATCAGTTTCTTTTATCCTAAGGCGGAAAAAGGGACGGCATTGGGTCTGAACGCTGGGCTGGGGAATTTAGGGGTTTCGGGCATGCAACTCTTTGCCCCGTTAGTGATTTCTGCCAGCGTCTTTGGTGGCCTAGAGGGAGCGCCGCTGACACAAGTCATGGCTAATGGTGAAAATCAGGCCATTTGGCTGCAAAACGCGGCCTTTGTTTGGGTACCGCTGATTATTATCTGCACTATCGCCGCTTGGTTTGGCATGAATGATATTACCGATGCCAAATCCTCCTTTAAAGAACAGGCCGTGGTATTTAAGCGTCGACATACATGGCTTATGTGCTGGTTATATATGGGCACCTTTGGCAGTTTCATCGGTTTTGCGGCGGGCTTCCCCTTACTCTCTGGGATGTTATTCCCTGAGGTAGATCCTGTTAAATTTGCCTTTATTGGCCCACTTGCCGGCGCACTGGCAAGACCCGTCGGCGGTAAACTGGCGGATATCTTCGGCGGCGCTAGGGTAACCTTAGTCAACTTTCTCTTTATGGCGATTGGGGTCTGTGGCGTATTATTTTTCCTACCCAACTCGGGTGAAAGTGGTAATTTCTTCGGCTTCTTCGCCATGTTTGTGCTGTTATTTATCACCACAGGCATAGGCAATGGCTCAACCTTCCGCATGGTGCCAGTGATGTTCTTGACCCTAAGGCAAAGAGCACTCGGTAAAGGCATGGAAAGACAGGCAGAAATCGAAGGAAACCGGGAGTCTGCCGCGGTACTCGGATTTATTTCAGCAATAGCAGCCTATGGCGGATTTTTTATCCCTAAGGCCTATGGCACATCGATGAGTATAACTGGCGCGGTAGACACCGCCCTCTATGGATTCATTGTCTTTTACGCCAGTTGTGTGGCGATAACTTGGTGGTTTTACGCCCGCCCCCGTGCGGAGATCAGTTGCTAAACGTTAGCTAACTCATTGTAGGCACACGGTATATGCTGTGTGCCTACAAGCAAAATGGCTGTTTTCCTCAAAATAGAGAGGTTCCTATTTTGAGGAAAACGTTAGGCTTTTTAACGGCCTCAAGATCACGGCGAGGCAATTAAATCTGTTGTATATGATTTAAAATCCGCTTTTCAGATATCGGATAGGCGGTGCCGAGCACCTGTGCAAAGCACGACACTCGATATTCCTCAATCATCCAGCGCGCCTCGATTAATGCAGGCGGCGTTGGCTGCGATCGCGGCACTTTAGCTAACTGCGCCGCTAAGGCATCCTGCACTTTGTTGATGCTTTGCATATGCAAACGGTCGCGGGTCGGGTCGACGGGTAATTTATCGATACGGGTTTCAATCGCCTTTAGATAACGGGCCACATCGGCTAAACGGTTCCAGCCACAGGCTTCGACAAATCCCTTAAACACTAGCTTGTCTAATTGGCTTTGAATATCACTCATAGCAAAGGCGATATCTAGGCTAATTTTACCCTTGAGGCGCTTTTTGATGCCCTGATAAAGGGTCAGAATTTGCTCAACTTTTAGGGCAATTTGCTCGGCGGTCGGGTTAAGTTCTTGGCGAACCCAATCCTTTGCTTGCTCAAACTGGTGTTTGTCCCGGACATCCAGCTGCTTTTCATCCAACAACTGCTGCACTGCGGCGGCAATAATATCATCAATCAAGATTTGCACTTGACCAAAGGGATTGAAATACATGGCTAATTTTGCTTTGTTAGGCAAGGCTTGCTGTAAATGCTTCACCGGCGACGGGATATTAAGCAGCAGTAAACGCCGCAGACCCTGACGGTGGGCATCCTGTGCCTCAAATTCATCATCAAATAATTTGATCGCAACACTGTCTTTATTATCGATCAGCGCAGGAAATGCCCGAACCTGATAATTGCCCTTCTGCTGCTGATATTGCTTAGGCAACTCGCCAAAGGACCACTCGGTTAACGCTTCTTGTTCTATACCCTTATCCGCCACCTGACGAATGGCCTTAGCGACCACGCCCTGCAACTCGGCTTTTAAGGTATCGAGCACACGACCTTCGGCCACTAAGTTGTTTTTATCATCCTCGATTTTAAAATTCATCTGCAGATGCACAGGGATCTGCGTTAAATCAAAGTCTTCTGGGGATATACGTGTGCCACTCATACGCAATAACTGCTTGCACATGGCCTCGAGCAAGCTAGCGCTAAAGGGTTGCATCGCCTGCACACAGGCGCGGGCATAATCCGGCGCCGGCACAAAGTTACGTCGTAAACTCTTAGGCAGAGATTTGATCAGGGCAATACATTTTTCTTCCCTTAACCCGGCCACCAGCCAATCAAAATCCGTATCATCGATTTGGTTGAGCAATGCCACCGGAATGTGCACCGACACGCCATCGTCCGCGGCACTGGGCTCAAAATGATAACTGAGCTTGAGGCGTAAATTGTCCTTATGCCAGGTATCGGGAAAATCCAAGGCCGAGATATGATCGGCGCTGCGCTGCATTAACAGGGCTTTATTAAAATCCAGTAAATCCGGCTGCTCACGCTTAGTCTTATTCCACCAACCAAAGAACAACTGGGCGTTATAAATGCCTTGGGGAATACGCGGCTCGTAAAAATCCACCAGCACTTGCTCATCCACTAAAATATCGCGGCGGCGGGATTTATGCTCCAACGATTCAATGTCTTCGAGTAGCTTCTGATTCGCGACAAAAAACGCTTCTTGGGTTTGCAGTTGCCCTTCAGCCAAGGCGCTGCGGATAAAAATCTCCCGCGCTTCAACGGGATCGATAGGGCCATACTGCACCTTGCGGCGATGCACAACCGTCAAACCGTAGAGCACTTGATTCTCAAGGGCGATAACGCTGCCGGGCTTTGCCTCAAAATGCGGCTCGACATAGCTTTTTTTGATCAAATGCGCGGCTAAGGGCTCTAGCCATTCGGGTTCGATTTTGGCGCAGCAGCGGGCGAACAGGCGCGAGGTTTCGGTCAGCTCGGCCGCCATAATCCACTTAGGGCCCTTTTTGGCGAGTGGCGACCCCGGGAATACAAAAAACTTACGATTACGGGCACCTAAGTACTCGTTATTGTTATCTTTAAAACCGATATGACTTAGCAGGCCCGATAGCAGCGCCCGGTGCAGGGCATCGTAACTGGCGGGGGTATCGTTTAAACGCCACTTTAAATCGTGCACGGCTTGCTTAAGCTGGGCGTACAGATCCTGCCACTCGCGAACGCGCAAATAGGCCAAATATTCATCGCGGCACTTTTTACGGAACTGACTAGCAGATAACTCTTTTTGTTGATCTTTTAAGTGCTGCCACAGGTTTATCCAACTGACAAAATCAGAATGTGGATCGGCAAAACGGCGGTGGGCCTCATCGCTGGCTTGCTTCTTATCCATGGGCCGTTCGCGGGGATCTTGAATAGATAAACCCGCGGCAACAATGAGCACTTCATTTAAACAATCTAACTGCTGACTCTCGACCACCATACGCGCTAAACGCGGATCCACCGGAATTTGCGCTAAATTGCGCCCCAGTGGTGTAAGCACCAGCTTGCCGTGTTTGTTCGCGACCGCTTGTAATTCCTCGAGCAGTAAGAAACCATCGCGGATATGGCGTGGATCGGGCGGCTCGATAAAGGGAAATGCAGCAATATCCCCAAGGCCGATGGCGAGCATCTGCAAAATGACCGAGGCTAAGTTAGTGCGCAGAATTTCGGGATCGGTAAAGGCGGGACGATTATTAAAATCCGCCTCATCGTATAACCGAATGCAAATCCCCGGCCCCACGCGGCCACAACGCCCTTGACGTTGATTAGCGCTCGCCTGTGAAATAGGCTCAATCGGCAGGCGCTGCACCTTAGTGCGATAACTGTAACGACTGATGCGCGCCGTACCTGGGTCAATCACATAGCGAATGCCGGGCACAGTTAACGAGGTTTCGGCGACGTTGGTGGCTAATACAATCCGCCGACCTCTGTGACTACTGAAAACTTTAGACTGCTCGCCATAGGAAAGCCGCGCATACAGCGGCAAAATTTCGGTATCACGGTAATTACGGCGGCTTAATTGCTCGGCGGTATCACGGATTTCCCGCTCACCGTTCATAAAGATCAGAATATCACCCAGACCTTCGGCCACCAGCTCATCGACGGCGGCAAAAATGCCTTCGATTTGATCCAGATCGGCGTCAGTATCCTGCACTAAGGGGCGGTAGCGGGTTTCTACCGGAAAGGTGCGGCCTGAGACTTCGATAATAGGCGCATTGTTGAAATGCTTAGAAAAACGCTCCACATCTATGGTGGCCGAGGTGATGATGACCTTTAAGTCGGGGCGTTTTTTCAGAATTTGCTTGAGGTAACCCAAGATAAAATCGATGTTGAGGCTACGCTCGTGGGCCTCGTCGATAATAATAGTATCGTATTGATCTAAATAGCGATCTGAAGTTAATTCCGCCAGTAAAATACCGTCGGTCATCAACTTGATATAGGACTCACTCTTAAGCGCATCGGCAAAGCGCACCTTAAAACCAACCACTTCACCAAGCGGGCTTTGTAATTCCTCGGCAATTCGGCTGGCGACACTGCGGGCCGCTAAACGACGCGGTTGGGTGTGGCCAATCATACCGCGGCAGCCTAGGCCTAATTCCAAACAAATTTTAGGTAATTGAGTCGTTTTACCCGAGCCCGTTTCACCGGCGATGATCACTACCTGATTGCCGGCAATCGCATGGGCAATCTCGTCGCGCATTAGCGACACGGGCAGGTTTTCTGGGTATTGGATCTTTGGCCGAGCGTTACGACGCTGCTCAGCCTTATCGAAGGCGGCCTTAGCTTGCTCAGTCAGTTGGGCTAATATTTGAGTCTTTTTATCTGAGTCGGCTTCTTTATTGAGCTTAAATAAACGACGACGGATCCGCGACGCGTCGCTCTGATAGCAAAGATTAAGAAAGGCGTTCGATAGCGGATGTTTGTCAGAGTTCAAAACCAAATTCCATTGCTAGCATCAAAAACGGCGATCCTAGCAAGGAACGTGGCGCATTGGTATGGATAATTTACCTAAGATGCGCCTTAAACCCTGCAATTTCAGGCGTAAACTAACCCGAAAACCACAGAGGAGCATTGCCTAGGCTGGCGCAAGGTAACACTGCTGCATATAGACGTTCATTGCCTTTAACACATTAGTGCGATTGATAGTACCAATCACTTTCCCCTGCTCTACTACGGGATAAATTTTAGGTTTTGGCCCCAGCATCTGCTCAGCTAACTGCAAAATGCTGTCATCAGGCCCCACAAAGAGCACCTCTGTGCGCATACAATCTTTCACGACGGAAGTCATATCGCAGTGATAGCTGCTTTTTAGCATCACGGCCAAGCAATCCTGTTGGGATAAAAAACCGACCAGGTTGCCATTATCATCGACCACGGCGGCGCCCATTTTATTGTGATCTAAGAGTTTTTCGACGGCGGTAGCAAGCGACATATTTGCACGCAACAATACGGGTTGACGGTCCATATGATCGCGAATTTTTATTGAGTCCATAGTGTTCCCCTTAATTAGCCCTACGCTTTGAGTCTAGTCAAAATCTCGCCCAAGGTAAGTGATAAATATCGATTGCGCTAATTGAGTGTTGACTCGATGCCAAAAATGTCATTCTTTACGCTATGTTAAGGTAAACAATCAGCCCATTCTATTCACTGCTATCTATGCCTTTTCCCGCTAAGGCAGAACGAGATCCTACTTGTGACATCTGGCTCACAATGCCACAATGCGAGCAAAATCAAAGCTTGTATGCCAAGCGTCCATAAACACTGGAGCATCATTTTGACCCTTTTTGGTATTAAGAATTGCGATACAGTGCGTAAAGCACGCAAATGGATTGAAAATCATCAACTTCCAGTTCATTTCCATGATTTTAGAGAGGAAGGTCTACGCCAAGAGGACCTCGAATTGTGGTGTCACACCGCAGGCTGGGAAACCCTATTCAATAGGCGCAGCACTAGCTTTCGCGCCCTGAGTGATGCGGATAAAACCGATATAGATCAAGCTAAAGCCCTAGCGCTAATGTTAGCCCATCCCACCTTGATCAAACGCCCCGTGCTGGTTGTCGGTGAACAAGTGGTGGTTGGCTTCAATGAAGCAGACTATAAAAAGGTGTTTTCCCTATGATTACCGCCGATAATTTTCCAGTCACAGCGCTGACTCAAGATCTGATCGCCCGCCCCTCTGTCACCCCCTTAGATGAAGGCTGTCAAACCTTGATGGCTGAAAGACTCAGTGCCATAGGTTTTAATATCGAACCTATGGTCTTTGAAGACACCACCAATATGTGGGCTCGCCGCGGAAATGAAGGCCCCGTATTTTGCTTTGCGGGCCACACGGATGTTGTGCCAACCGGGGATGTGAGCCGCTGGCACACGCCACCCTTTGTGCCGACGATTATTGATGGCTACCTATATGGCCGCGGCGCCGCCGATATGAAGGGCTCACTCGCCGCCATGGTCGTCGCCACCGAACGCTTTGTGGCAAAACATCCCGATCATCATGGCTCCATCGCCTTTTTGATCACCAGCGATGAAGAAGGTCCCTTTATTAATGGCACTACTCGGGTCATTGACACCTTAGAAGCACGTAACGAGAAGATCACTTGGGCATTGGTAGGGGAACCTTCATCTACCTTAAAACTGGGTGATGTGGTGAAAAATGGCCGCCGCGGTAGCCTTACGGGCAACTTAACCGTAAAGGGCATTCAAGGCCATGTGGCCTACCCACACCTTGCCGATAATCCAATCCACAGAGCGGCGCCTTTCTTGGCCGAGCTGAGTCAAATGCACTGGGATAATGGTAATGAGTTCTTTCCGCCCACCAGCTTCCAAATTGCCAATATTCACGGTGGCACCGGCGCATCGAATGTGATCCCAGGGGCACTCGAGGTGATGTTTAACTTCCGCTACTCCACCGAGGTCACCGCAGAGATCTTAATTGAGCGGGTAGAAACACTATTGCAAGCCCATGGGCTCGATTACGATATCAGTTGGACCTTCAATGGCTTGCCTTTTTTAACCGGCGATGGCCCACTGCTGGATGCGACCCGATTTGCCATTCGTCAGATCACAGGTTATGAGACAGATCCACAGACTACGGGCGGCACATCGGACGGACGCTTTATCGCGCCGACGGGGGCAAAAGTGCTCGAGCTTGGCCCTGTTAACGCCACCATTCATAAGGTGAATGAATGCGTTAAGGTCGATGATCTTGAGCAATTAGCCCTGTGTTATGAAGTGATTTTGGAACAGTTACTGTGCTAAATGCAGCCCTAATCTCACCAGCAACCGCTCGCCTCTATGGCCTAGAACCCCACGATTTAGTTGAGGTGTTAAGCCCGTACCATAGCCAGACCACGGTTTTTCTGCTGGAGCCCCACACCGCCATCGCCTTCAAATCTATGGCTGAAAAGGCGGCAGAAGATGGCATTCAATTGGCCATCTGCTCCGCCTATCGCCCCTTTGACCGCCAATTGGCGATATGGAACGCTAAGGCGAGCGGAAAACGTGCGGTGCTAGATGCCAATGAACAAGCTGTTGATATCGAAGGCTTAACAGATGATGAGCTTGTCGATTTAATCTTACTCTGGTCGGCACTTCCCGGTGCATCGCGCCACCATTGGGGCACAGATATCGATGTGTTCGATGCAAAGCAAGTGGCGATCAGTGAGCTGCGCTTAGTAGAGGCAGAATACTCACACCAGGGCCCCTGCGCTAAACTGCACCATTGGCTGGTCACCCATGCTGAGGAGTTTGGTTTTTATTTCCCATTTCAACGGGGAAAGAGTGGGGTCAGCCCTGAGCCTTGGCACATTAGCTATTTCCCCGTTTCCCAGACGCTTTTACCTCAATTTGATCCCTTAGCACTGGCAAATCTTATTGAAAACAGTGATATGTTGCTTAAAGGGGCCGTACTCGCCCGTTTAGAGACATTAGTGGATAAATACGTACGGCGGATTGCCACTCCTAGGGATAAGCTTCAGCCTTAACATTAGCTGATCTAAAGATACTCTTTGATTTAAGTAGGTTTTATGGATTTTTCTTCACATCGTCATCAATTAGACATCGCGGGTAGCAGCTTAAGTTACCTCGATATTGGCACAGGCCCTGTGCTGTTATTTGGACACAGTTATCTTTGGGATAGCGACATGTGGGCGCCACAGATTGCGCTGTTGAGTCGTCAGTATCGCTGCATAGTGCCGGAACTGTGGGGACATGGCCAATCGGGAAATTTACCCGAGAATTGCCATAGCCTGCTCGATATTGCCGATCATATGCTCACCTTAATGGATACCCTGCAAATTGCGCATTTTAGCCTTGTTGGACTCTCGGTCGGCGCCATGTGGGGGGCTGAACTGGTGCTTAAGGCGCCAAGCCGAGTACAAGCACTGATCATGCTCGACAGCTTTATCGGTTTCGAACCCGAGGTGACCCGCGCAAAATACTTTGGCATGCTAGATATGATTTCACAGGCTGGGGCCATTCCCGCCCCCCTGATCAGCGCCATCTCCCCACTCTTTTTCGCCAACGATGCCAGCAGTCGATCCCCAGAACTGGTGGCGAAGTTTGAACGGTATTTGGCCTCACTGACCCCTGATGTTATCCCCACCATAGTCTCGCTTGGACGAATGATTTTTGGTCGCCGCGATACTATGGACTTTGCCGAGCAATTCACTCTCCCCTGTTTGATTATGGTCGGCGTTGAAGATAAGGCCCGCAGCGTACTAGAGAGTTACTTAATGCACGATGCTATCGATGGCAGTGAGCTAGTGCATATTCCCAATGCGGGGCATATCTCGACCCTAGAACAAGCTGATGTTATCAACCAACATTTAAGCCAATTTCTGGCAAGGGTCCTCTAAAAAATCATCACCCGTTTGGCTTAACCTAAAAGAGTCAGTTGGGTAGGCGTTACAGGCTGCACATTGGATAGACCAGCAGGGGGAAATTTGCTGGTATACTCTTACTTAACGTGTGTAACCTGTATCATCAAAAGTTTAAAATACGCTAACAAAACAATAGGTTAAAATGAAATTACTCAAACCTTTATTCGACAACAACCGCCGCTGGGCCGGACGTATACGCCAAGAGAATCCCGATTTTTTTGAACAATTGGCCAAACAGCAATCCCCCGAATACCTGTGGATTGGTTGCTCCGATAGCCGCGTCCCCTCCAACCAAATTATCGATCTCATGCCCGGCGAAGTTTTCGTTCACCGCAATATTGCCAACATGGTGATCCACACAGATCTCAACTGTTTATCCGTCCTGCAATACGCCGTCGATGTGCTCAAAGTCAAACACATTATGGTCGTTGGCCATTATGGTTGTGGTGGTGTGCGCGCCGCCATGAGCCAACAACGCCTTGGGCTCATCGATAACTGGTTAGGGCATTTGCGGGATATCTATCGGATCTACCAAGACGAATTACTGCAGATGGATGAGGCAAAACGTTTTGATCGCCTGTGCGAGTTAAACGTGATTGAACAGGTCGCCAATGTGACCAGTTCTACCATAGTGCAAGAGGCGTGGGATCGTGGCCAAGAAGTCGCCGTCCATGGTTGGATCTACGGTATAGATAATGGTTTGTTAACGGATTTAGACGTGACCGTCGATCGCAGCCAAGGATTAGCGAATAAGCGTTAATCCCCTTTTGTCGCTGATTATTCGAGCAAAGCCGCTATTCCGTCCCGTAAAAACCTACACTGGCTGTAGGTTTTTCTTTTTCCCCATTAATTTTCATCAATAAAACATCGCAAGGGTTAATGAGCCCAGTTATAATCCGCCAGTTAATTGCAGCGCGACCTATGCGCCACAAATTCTAAGGAGATACCTTCCATGCCCGGTTTTGAATTATTTGGTCCAGAAGAGAAGCAAGAAGTCGCCGATGTGATGGAGCATGGCTTTACCTTCCGTTATAACTTCGACCATATGCGTAATGATCGCTGGAAGACTCGCGATATGGAGCAACTGCTCTGCGAGAAAATGAACGTTAAGCATGCCCACCTGTTATCAAGCGGTACTGCTGCGCTGCAAACGGCCATGATGGCTGCAGGCATTGGTGCTGGCGATGAAGTTATCGTGCCACCTTTCACCTTCGTTGCCTCGGTTGAAGCGATTTTTATGGCGGGTGCTATCCCCATTTTTGCCGAAATCGATGAAACCCTGTGTCTATCGCCAGAAGGCATTGAAGCCGTAATCACTCCGCGCACTAAAGCGGTGAACTTAGTGCACATGTGCGGCTCTATGGCCAAGATGGACGAAATCAAAGCCGTCTGTGCTAAGCACAATCTAGTGTTATTAGAAGATGCCTGCCAAGCCATCGGCGGCAGTTACAAGGGCCAAGCCTTAGGCACTATCGGTGATGTGGGTTGCTATTCATTCGATTCAGTCAAGACCATCACCTGTGGTGAAGGTGGCGCTGTGATCACCAACAACACCGAAATCTACGACAACGCCCATATGTTCTCCGACCACGGCCACGACCATATTGGTAAAGACCGCGGCGCAGAATCACACCCTATTATTGGCTTAAACTTCCGTATTTCTGAAATGAATGCGGCCTTAGGTTTAGCCCAATTACGTAAACTCGATACCATTATCGATATTCAACGTAAAAACAAAAAAGCCATTAAAGCTGCGATGGCCAGCATTCCTGAAGTCAGCTTCCGTGAGATCCCCGATCCAGAGGGTGATTCAGCCGGCTTCTTAACCTTTATGTTGCCCACCGAAGCGCGTACCCAAGAGATCAGCAAAAAACTGGCTGAAAATGGCGTTGACGGCTGCTTCTACTGGTATGTGAACAACTGGCATTATCTGAAGAACTGGAAACACATTCAGGAGCTTAAGGCATCTGCTGCGTTACCAATCACATTAATCGCCGACAGACCTGACTATACTCAAATCTCTGTGCCAAAATCTGATGCCATTATGAGCCGCACGATTTCCATGCTCATTAAATTGTCTTGGACCGATGCTCAGATTGCCGAGCGTATTGAAAACATCAAAAAAGCATTTGCCCAATAATTCTACGGGAGTTTTGCAATGAGTTTTAAGAATTTTAAAGTAGTTGAAAAGATGATCTTCGGCCGTGGCTCCTTCGCCCAATTAGACGAAGTCTTAGCTGCCCAGCGTAAAGCCGACGATGATTTCGTAGTGTTTTTAGTCGATGACGTTCACCAGGGCAAACCACTCGAAGCGCGTGTTCCGGTTAAGGCCCACGATCTGCTGATATGGGTCAACGTTGACGATGAGCCAAGCACAATACAAATCGATACGCTGACTGAACAAGTGCAAGCCTTTAACGGCAAGTTACCTGTCAGTGTTGTCGGTTTAGGCGGCGGTTCAACTATGGACGTGGCCAAAGCAGTATCCCTGATGCTGACCAACCCAGGTGGCTCTGCCATGTACCAAGGTTGGGATTTGATCAAAAACCCAGCGGTTCACCATATCGGTATCCCAACGATTTCCGGTACTGGCGCCGAAGCGTCACGCACCGCCGTGTTATGTGGTCCAGTGCGTAAGTTAGGCCTGAACTCAGATTACACAGTATTCGATCAAATCATCATGGATTCTGAGTTAATCGATGGCGTTGAGACTGACCAATGGTTCTACACAGGTATGGATTGCTATATCCACTGCGTTGAATCCTTAGAAGGCACCTTCTTAAACGAATTCTCTAAAGCCTATGCTGAAAAAGCCATGGATTTATGCCGTCAGGTCTATTTAGAAGACCACGTAGATAAAGACGACAAGCTAATGATGGCGTCATTTATGGGCGGTATGAGTATCGCTTACAGCCAAGTAGGTGCGTGCCATGCTGTGTCCTACGGTCTGTCTTATATCCTGGGCTACCACCATGGTATCGGTAACTGTATCGCCTTTGACGTGTTAGAAGAATTCTACCCAGAAGGTGTGGCAGAGTTCCGTCAGATGATGAAGAAACACAACATCACCCTGCCGAAGAATATCTGTAAAGATCTGCCGGATGAAACCATTGCTAAAATGGTTGCCGTGACTAAGAGCATGGGTCCATTATGGGCTAACGTCTATGGCGCAGGTTGGGAAGAGAAAGTCACAGACGAGATGTTGACTGCCCTGTTCCGCCGTATCTAAGTGCTGATGCAGATGAAAAGGGCTCTCTTGCGAGCCCTTTTTCTTTATACTGACCCATTGAAAAATAGGAAAATGCGATGAATGTGACTCTGTTAATCCCGGCTCGTTACGGTTCAAGCCGCTTCCCGGGCAAGCCTCTGGCCCCGATTAACGGCAAGCCAATGATCCAACATGTGTATGAGCGTGCCTCCCTAGCAAAAGGCCTGACGAACATCTATGTTGCAACCGATGACGACCGCATTAAAGCCGCCGTTGAAGGTTTTGGCGGCAAAGTGGTGATGACCAGCCCAGAAGCGGCATCGGGCACTGATCGTATCAATGATGCCATTACCCAGCTAGGGCTTAAGGATGATGACTTAGTGATCAACCTACAGGGCGATCAACCCCTTATCGACCCCACCTCCATCGAGCAAGTTATCAGCCTGTTCGAGCGTCACCCAGGTGAGTTTGAAATGGCGACCTTAGGCTTTGAAATCGTCAACAAGGCCGAGCTTGACGACCCTATGCATGTGAAGATGGTGTTCGATAATAACAATTACGCGCTGTATTTCTCCCGCGCCCGTATTCCCTTTGGTCGCGACACCCAAGACTACCCTGTTTACAAGCATTTAGGGGTTTATGCTTATACCCGTAAATTCGTGCAGACCTTTGCAGCCCTGCCCTTAGGCCGCCTCGAAGATCTAGAAAAGCTCGAACAACTACGGGCGTTAGAGTATGGCCACAGGATCAAAATCGCCATCAGTGCCTTCGACTCTATCGAAGTTGATACCCCAGAAGATATCCGTAAATGTGAACAGCGTTTAGCGGTTGATTAATCTTTAATCCGTTTTTCAATACAGGAGCTGTATATGTCAACCTTAGAAGTGTGGATCATCATTATTTTGATCTTAGGTGTCATCGCCAGCAATCTTGCAGCATTGAAATACAGTGCAAAATTTAAGCTGCCACAATTTGGTCAACACGACAAAAACAAGCTGCTTAAGACAGGCGAGACTCAGCCTAGTGCGCAGGACAAGGTTGACGATGAGTCCAATCAAGCCCCATCGTCAACAGTCCAGTCCCCTAGCGACAACAAAACTCAGCATAAGGAATGATGTATACCTAGGTATACATCATTCAGCCAAGTCTGCCCATGCAATGAAAAAAGACGCTAATGCGTCTTTTTTATTAGATAAAATAACCTGTTATCGGAACTAAGCACAGACTCTAAACACTGACTCTAAGTGCCAGCCACAGAGTGCCTTGGCAGTTTAATGGAGATAAGTGCCGCTAACCCAATAAATGCCGCCGAAATCCACAGGCACGCCGCCATGCCATGCACTTGATATACCCAGCCAGACAGCACAGTGCCAATCAAGCGCCCCATGGCATTGGCCATGTAATAGAAGCCGACATCCAAGGACACGCCATCTTCATCGGCATAACTGACGATAAGATAGCTGTGTAATGAGGAGTTGATGGCAAATAAGGCGCCAAAGAGCATTAATCCCCACACCAACACGTTAGCGGCATGGAAATCATAGGTTAGCGCTAAGGCAATCAATACAGGCACTATGCTCAATATCGCCGCCCAACCTAAGGCGCTACGTCCATCGGGAACCTTGTTTCTGCCCACAGACTTTGTTCCCGTCAATCGGGGCGCAAAGGCTTGCACTATACCGTAGCCTATCACCCAGAGTGCGAGAAAACCGCCGACATACCAGTGATCCCAAGCAAAGGTCGAGGCCAAATACACAGGTAAAGCCACCACAAACCAGACATCCCGCGCGCCAAATAAAAACATGCGCGCGGCTGAAAGCGTGTTTACCGCCGAACTCTTAGAGAAAATTTCGGTAAACTTAGGTTTGTTTTTGGCCTTGCCTAAGTCGCGCCGCAAACTTAACAGACTAAAAATCCACACCAGCAATAGACCCATCGCCATGCCTAGCACAGCCTGTTGAAAACCAAACATCGTCAGCAAGGCACCGCCCAAGAAGAACCCCGCACCCTTTAGGGCATTTTTGGATCCGGTGAGCATAGCAACCCACTTATACAACTCCCCCTGGGCATCCTTAGGCACCAACAACTTAATACTGCTTTTGGCGCTCATTTTATTGAGATCTTTAGCAATACCCGACAAGGCCTGCGCCGCCATCACCCAAGCAACCGTGAGCATACCGCTAGGCACGAGCAGCATGCTAAGGGCGACAATCTGCATAAACAGACCAATATTCATGGTCTTATTTAAGCCTAGACGCGCCCCGAGCCAACCACCGACTAAGTTTGTAACCACCCCGAACACTTCATAAAAAAGGAATAACATCGCAATTTGCAGCGGGCTATAACCTAAGCCATGAAAATGGAGCACCACTAACATACGCAGTGCGCCGTCGGTAAGCGTGAAGGCCCAATAATTGCCAGTGATCATTAAATACTGGCGAATTTCGGGTGATAAGTTGGACAAGAACCCTGTCAGGTTAGCCATAGTATCCCTTTAAATATCAAAGCTTATGCCTTATCCATCAGACCGACCATACGGGCAAGCTCGGCCGCACGGTTAGCATAACCCCACTCATTATCATACCAAGCGTAGAGTTTGACCTGAGTGCCATTGATGATCATGGTCGATAGTGCATCAATAATGCTCGAACGGGGATCGGTTTTATAATCCACCGACACTAACGGCCGTTCCTCATAACCTAAAATGCCTTTTAATGGCCCTTCTGCGGCCTCTTTTAACAGGCGATTGACCTCTGCCTCGGTGGTTTTACGACTCACCTCAAATACACAGTCGGTTAAAGATGCATTTGCCAGCGGTACACGCACCGCATGGCCGTTTAGCTTGCCTTTGAGTTCAGGGAAAATATGAGTAATGGCCGTCGCTGAGCCCGTCGTCGTGGGGATGAGGCTTAAACCACAGGCCCGCGCACGGCGAAGATCTTTGTGCGGTGCATCTAAAATCGTTTGAGTGTTGGTAATATCGTGAATGGTCGTCATGGAACCATGCACTATGCCGAGGTTTTCATGGATGACTTTAACAATTGGCGCCAAACAGTTAGTGGTACAGGAAGCCGCCGTCACAATCGGATGAATGGCTTTATCATAGAGCTGATGATTCACCCCCATGACAACGTTTAACACACCCTCTTCCTTAACGGGCGCCGTGACCACAACGCGTTTAACACCTTGATCTAAATAAGCTTGCAGCACAGCTTTGGTTTTCATCTTACCCGAAGCTTCAATCACCACATCGCAGGCGGACCAATCGGTTTCGGCGATGGTTTTATTGCGCGTACAACGAATCCGCTTGCCATCGATAATGATGTCATCACACTCACTGTTCGCCTCATGCTGCCAACGGCCATGCACAGAATCGAATGTCAGCAGATGGGCTAAGGTCGGTGCATCCCCTGCGGGATCGTTAATTTGCACAAATTCGACGTCATTCCAGCCCCAAGCGGCGCGCAGCGCTAAACGTCCCATACGGCCAAAGCCATTGATCCCAATTTTGATTGTCATACCTGTTTCCTTCACACTCAGTTTTATCGTATCTTTTTGATATTATTTGTTTAAGATTAAAGCGTTACTCTTATGCTAAAGCGTTAACTGGTCGATATAGCCGCGCTGATGCGCATTAGTTAAGGCGTTAGGACGAATCGATTGCACTTGGGTAATCACTTCACTCAAGGAGCCTCCCGCTAGTAACAACAGAATTGCCGCCATTAATCCCGTGCGCCCTGAACCACCACGGCAATGAATCGCAATCGTCGCTTTGTTTTGCATCAAGGCAAGTAGCTCTGCCCTGTGCTTTGCAAAGGCTAACTCAAACTCCTCTGCGGGCGACGCATCGTCTTCTATAGGTAAATGCAGCCAACGGATCCCCGTTTCACGGCAAATATCAGGTAATGAGGTGGCGCCAAAGGTGTGCAATTCACCAAGCGGCATCAGGGTGATGATAACTTCAGTCCCCGCCGCTTTAAGTGTCGCCACCGCCTCTGCTACAGGGGCAGATTTAGTCCCAGGACAAGGGGTGAAAATTAAGCGAGCACCACTGTCTAAAGACAAAATATCAACTGGATGTGACATTAAGCGTTATCCCACCAACCAGGATTCAATCTTGTCTCTATGGGGAATTGAGCCCCAATGCACGAGCTTCTCATCAATCACCACGGCGGGTGTACTCATCACCTTATAACCCATAATGACTTCGGGGTTAGTTTCTTTCACCAGAGCTATACTGATGCCCTTCTCATTGGCAATGGCGGTAATGATCTCAGCGGTTTTAGTGCATTTAGTGCAACCACTACCTAATACTTTGATGTTTAACATTTTATAATCCTCATAACATGGGACTGATAGCGTTAAATATCCACCCTATCAGGGTGAATGCAATCAACAAAATGGCAAAAACGATGGCCAGTAAGCGCCATTGCATCACCTGCTTTAGTAAGATAAATTCGGGGAAACTCGCTGCCACCGTCGACATACAAAATGCCAATGTCGTGCCTATGGGAAGGCCGTTAGTAATAAGGCTTTCCATAATTGGGATGACACCTGTCGCATTGGAATACAAGGGAATACCAATCAATACCGCCGCAGGAACCGACCACCACTGACCATCGCCAAGGTGTGCTTCAATCCAACCATCGGGGACAAAACCATGAAGCGCGGCGCCAAGCCCTACCCCGATAATGACCCATTTCCACACTCGACCAAAAATCTCTAGGGTCTCGCCTTTTGCAAACTTATGTCGCTCGGTTAAAGTCATGGATGTTGATGTCATACCCTCACTATTATCTTGGCTCGCCTGCGCCTGACCTTGCTCTAGTGCTTTGGCGGCAAAGGACTGCAACCAACGTTCGGCGCGGATCGTGTCTAAAAAGGCGCCAGCGAGTATCCCCACCGACATACCGACCAACACGTATATCACTGTGAACTTCCAGCCCAGCAGACTTACCAGCAGCAGAACGGCCACTTCATTAATTAACGGTGACGTGATCAAAAACGCCATAGTGATCCCCACAGGGATCCCCGCGGAGGTAAAACCTAAAAATACCGGAATGCTCGAACATGAGCAGAATGGGGTCACAGCGCCGAAGCCAGAGCCCATAAAATACCCAATAAAGCGATTTTTACCCGCTAAGTAATCCCGCACCCGCTCAACATTGAGCGATGCCCGCACCAAGGCGATGGCATAAATCATCAGCAACAGGAGTGCAAAAATCTTAGTGGTATCTTCAATAAAAAAATGTACCGCATCGGCAAGCTTAGTATTGGGATCTAGGCCCATCACCCCAAAGGTTAACCAGCTCGCTAAATCGGAAAATAGTTGCAACATGACCCCACCACCCTATTATCGGCAAGTACCTTGAATGCACAAACATATGAAAAAACATATGTTTTAGATTAAATTTTTTGCTGTTAATCGGTTAACAGCAGGCTTTAGCGCGCTCGGGACGGCCGCCCATCTTACACAGATTGTGCATATTTTCTTCAAGGAATGCCGTATTTTTGCTGGTGACTTCGCTCAAAACTAACTGACTCCATTCGGGTAAGTCATTACTGATCCGGTAAAAAATCCATTGTCCCTGACGGCGATCGACTAATAATCCGCATTTACGTAATTGGGCCAAATGCCGTGAGATCTTGGGCTGAATTTCCTGCAAGGCTTCGGTCAATTCACAGACGCAAAGCTCACCCTCGTGCTGAATAAGCATCAAACAACGCAGGCGCGTTTCGTCGGCTAAACATTTAAAAAACTGCGTAGGATTAATCATTAAAGTCCTTAGAATGCAAAGATTCGTACGGCTATCGGCTTTGGCTATCGGCTTTGGTTACGCCCTGCGCCCTGCACTAAACGCCTTACTTAACAAGGTGTAAGCTAGTGGAACGAGCCAAGCTCCCAACACAGGGAAACCGCACGCGTGATTTCAGTGTATCGGGCCTTTATCAAGATATCGGCCTTCATCAAGATATAGTCACTATATATGAATTATCATATATGTAAATATCCATATCAAAGGATTTATCATCCCCTAACAAACGTCTCATTGTTCACTACAACATTGATCCTGTAAAAAATGCACCAGTCCCTGTAATAATTCATAGTCAGGCACGCAATATAACACTCTGCCCTCACGCCGCTGGGAGATAATGCCGGCCGACATTAAGGCGCTAATATGGTGCGAGAGTGTTGAACCTGGGATCTGTAATGCTTCCTGTAATTGCCCCACGGCAACGCCCCCATAGCCGCCTTTTACCAATATTCTGAATAGGGCAAGACGAGTGGGATGCCCTAGCTCCTTCAATACTTTAGCTGCATTTTCTGTATTCATATCGGTACTGTGATTTCAGAGTCCTTTGTTAAGTTATTCGATAATACCAGAAATATCTATTCCCGAGCGACGTCAAAATGAAGGGCAAACAGCCTAGGGAAGAACTTAGCCTACAGGGCTTACTGAGGATCACGTTTAATCCCATTCTAAATATTTCCACATTTCCAGAAATTAAGTGTTGAAATAATCCCACTCAATCACTATTATTCCGGAATAATCGAAATGAATTCAAGAGAGATAAAAAATGACTCCCGAAACTATCACTATGCTGAAAGAAACGGTCAATATGTTCGTCTTTCTTGCATTTGAGCTAACCTTGTTATTTCTTGCCATAAGCTACCTCGTCGGTATGCTGCAAGAATTTATCACCCCGCAAAAAGTGCAATCCATATTAAGTTCCCGCCATGGTCGAGGCTATATAGTGGCCGCCTTGCTTGGGTCTATCACCCCCTTTTGCTCCTGCTCCACTATTCCATTCTTAAAAGGTTTACTCAGGGCCCGTGCGGGATTTGGCCCTATGATGGTATTCCTATTTGCCAGCCCATTACTTAATCCGGTGATTATCGGGCTTTTTGTGGTCACCTTTGGGTTTAAGGTCGCGCTATTTTATTTTACGGTCGCTCTGGGCGTATCCGTAATAGCAGGTTACTTGCTGGAAAAACTCGGATTTGAACAATATGTACGTCAGGAGGCCTATGCTCAGGCAGATACAGCCACAGCTGCTTCATGTTGCGATACTAAACCGTCACCGACCGCGAGTAGCGGTTGCGAGGTAAACCCCGCACCCATTGTCAGCGCATGTTGTGATAGTAAAACCGCCCCCGCGGTGACCTTGTGTTGCGCTACTCAAGCTGAGCCTATTGCAACTTCGTGTTGCCCTTCCCAAACCGCGCCGCAAAACAAACCTCAGAGCCGCTGGGTAAAGGTTTGGCGCGCCACTTGGAAGGACTTCAAACAAGTGCAGCCCTATCTGTTTATCGGTGTGCTATTGGGTTCAATGATCTACGGATTTATGCCAACGGAGTTAATCGTTCAGTATGCTGGAGAAGCCACATGGTATGCGATCCCCATTGCCGCATTAATTGGGATCCCACTCTATATTCGCGCAGAAGCGGTTATCCCACTCAGCGCTGCGTTAATCCAAAAAGGCATGGCGATGGGCTCAGTAATGGCATTGATCATAGGGAGTGCCGGAGCAAGTTTGACCGAAGTCATATTACTTAAAGCCATTTTTAAAGGTCAGATGATTGCCGCATTTCTCAGCGTTATTTTAGGCATGGCTGTGGGCGCAGGGTTTCTGTATAGCTATCTCTTTAGCTAATACACAAACCTATCTCTTTAGCTAATACACAAAATAATGATCTAGTTCGATGTGGCACTCACTATATGCCCTTAAAGTGAGTGCCTTAGGGCTACCCCCTACAAATGCAAAGACAGGTATTGCCAATAAACGCTGTCAGTTTAAGAGAATCAACATGAGTTTAACTGTGCCACTAGCAGCCAAAGATGATGCCATAGAATGGGCGCTAACCCATGGGATGGCCTTTAAAGAAACCGCGTATTCTGTCCGCCACACCCCATTTACCCTAACGCCCAGTTTAATCAGTAAAGCACACTATCAATATCTCAAAAGTGCGGTGGAGCCACTGGGTAAACTTATCCATTATGTGTCTGAAGCACATGCCTTTTTAGTTGATGCTATTCAACCTATTACAGCAAGCGATCCCTTCTTTGCCGCGCTATTGAAAGCGCATCAACAGTTGCATGGCTCTGCACATAGCTCTACAAATAGCTCTGGCACCCCAGCCCCAAGAATGCCACTGCTTATTATGCGTAGCGACTTTATGGACGATCGGGACTTAGGACCCAAACTGGTGGAGTTTAATGGCATAGCGGCTGGCATGGGCCCCTTTGGTCAGCGGGCCCATCAACTTCATCGCTATTTACAGCAGCAATGGTCTATACAACCTAAGGGGGTACTGGTTGAGAATCATGCTATTGAACAATTATCCGTCGGCATAGCAACAGCAACCTTTAAGATAAAACAGGAATTTGAAGATTCAGGACCGGCAAGATTTTTGATGCTAGTGCAAGAAGATGAAGACAATGTGTTTGATCAGCATTTACTCGAACTCGCGCTGCAGCAAAAAGGAATACAGACCCTACGCAGGACCTTGAGTGAACTGCAAGGGCAACTCACCACCGGCGCACAGCAAAGGCTAATACTCGACGGCGTGGGGACCATTGATACCGTTTATCTGCGTACAGGTTATCAATTTGCCGATTATGCAACCGTCGACATCAATGGCAACAGGGATTACCAAGCCCTGATGGAGATCCGGGTGTTGCTTGAACAACATCGCATCGCCCTCAATGCGACCTTAGGCCAGCAGTTGGCAACCAGTAAACGAATGCAAATGCTGCTCTCGACTATGGATGAACAGAGCTTAACTCAGTTTGGATTAACTCAGCCAGAAGCCAGCATGGTCAAGTCACTCCTCGGTGAAATGCGCCCTGTCACCGCACAGAGCCCCCAGTTAATTGCCGAGTCCCCAATAGATACTTGGGTATTGAAAAATCAAGGGGAAGGCGGCGGTCATTGTATTTTTGGCGCCGATATTCTCCCCAAATTAGCCGAGCTTGAGCCCGCACAATATCCAGTATGGTCCTTAATGCGTCGCTTACACCCAAGGCCGAGAGCAACCCAGGCTTTAGTGGTACGCGACGGCGAAATACACATCATCGATGACTTGATCCCTGAAATTGGCATGTTCAGCGTCCACTATGATGGCATAGCCGCCGTCAATGATAAAACCCATGCAGAGAGTCCCAGCTATGCGGGGTATTTAATTCGCAGCAAATCCGCCAAAGTCACAGAGGGCGGTGTTCACAGCGGCCAAGGGGTATTAGATTCGCTGATGTTTAGTGATCAATACCTTAGGGTTTGTGACGAAACTTAAGTATTAGCGATAAACATCCAGTTGTTGTTTGACTCGTGTTTTTTTCACGGTAACATATATGAAAATTCATATGTTAATATAATTCGACTGAGCCAAGAAACAAACGATATTCATACCGCGTTATTGGCATTTTTTGGTTAAGGGCAGGCAAGCCTCTGTCCTTGTAGGAGGTTTTATGTGGTTGGCAGGGGCGATTTTTGTTCTCACCATAGTGTTAGTGATTTGGCAGCCTAAGGGATTAGGCATAGGTTGGAGTGCCACCTTGGGCGCCGTATTGGCCTTGCTATTAGGCGTAGTGCAGTTAGGGGATATTCCCGTGGTGTGGAATATTGTCTGGAATGCGACCGCCACCTTTATCGCCGTGATCATCATCAGTTTATTATTGGATGAGTCAGGATTTTTCGAATGGGCCGCGCTGCATGTGGCCCGCTGGGGTAAAGGTCGTGGCCGTTTACTCTTTACTTACATAGTGTTACTCGGTGCTACCGTTGCCGCCTTATTCGCGAATGATGGCGCGGCGCTGATCCTCACCCCCATAGTGATTGCGATGTTACTGGCACTGGGCTTTAGCGCCGGAGCCACCTTAGCCTTTGTAATGGCCGCTGGTTTTATTGCCGATACCGCAAGTTTGCCGTTAATCGTCTCTAACTTAGTGAATATCGTTTCGGCGGACTTTTTCAAGATAGGCTTTAACGAATATGCCGCTGTAATGGTGCCCGTCGATATTGCCGCGATTAGCGCCACATTAGTGATGCTGCATCTGTTTTTTCGCAAAGATATTCCCGCGACCTACGACTTGCAAAAACTACGCGAACCTAAGGCCGCCATTCGCGACCTCAACACCTTTAAAACCGGTTGGGGCGTATTAGTCTTACTCTTGGTGGGCTTTTTTGGCCTAGAACCCCTAGGCGTGCCAGTGAGTTTAGTTGCTGCCGTGGGCGCGCTTATCCTGTTTGTGGTCGCCAAGAAAGGCCATGGGATAGATACCACTAAGGTACTGCGCGGCGCGCCATGGCAAATAGTGATCTTTTCACTGGGTATGTATCTGGTGGTTTATGGTCTGCGTAACGCCGGCTTAACGGATTATCTATCTCACGTGTTGGACAGCTTGGCAGCACAGGGGCTTTGGGTTGCCACTATGGGCACAGGGTTTTTAGTCGCCTTTTTATCCTCCATCATGAACAACATGCCAACCGTGTTAGTCGGCGCCCTGTCGATAGACGGTAGCAATGCAACCGGCGTGATTAAAGAAGCCATGATCTACGCTAACGTGATAGGCAGCGATTTAGGCCCTAAAATCACGCCTATCGGCAGTTTAGCAACCCTGCTATGGCTGCATGTACTGGCGCAGAAAAATATCAATATAACCTGGGGTTACTATTTCCGCGTCGGCATAGTGATGACAGTACCAGTGCTGTTTGTCACCCTAGCGGCACTGGCGCTGCGCCTCTCCTTCTGATCTATTCGCGAGGCACTTAAGAGTAATTTTAAGTGCCTACGGACTATTTTTTATAAGAGATACTTTTTCAGAGGCATGTTATGACTAATATGATTGATGACAGCATTAGGATTTACCATAATCCGGCCTGTGGCACCTCGCGTAACACCTTAGGCCTTATCCGCAATACAGGGGTTGAACCGACTATTATCCTCTACCTTGAGACGCCGCCAAATCGCCAAACGCTGTTACAACTGATTGCGGATATGGGGATTTCGGTGCGCAGTTTACTGCGGCAAAATGTCGAACCCTTTGCAGCATTAGGCTTAAGTGAAGATAAGTTTAGCGACAGCGAATTAATCGATTTTATGCTCGAGTACCCCATCCTAATCAATCGTCCCATCGTCGTTACACCATTGGGCACCCGCCTATGCCGTCCATCAGAAAGCGTTTTGGATATGTTACCTAATCCCCAACTGGGCGCTTTTACCAAGGAAGACGGTGAAGTGGTGATTGATGCTAATGGGCAGAGAGTTAAAAAATAGAGGATTTACAAGAAAAGCTCAGGCCTCGAGTAATCTCACCTCGAGGCCTGATATACAAGGACTCAATACTGTTATAGTCCTTAATTTCCACCCATAAATGGACTAAAAATATTCACCCAAGCGTAATAGCCACCGATGATGATAAACACTAGGCCAGTGATTTTTCTGGCCCAATGCTCAAATGCCAAAATATGGTTATAAGCTTTAGCGACACGACGCGCGCTAACCCCAAGTAAAATGGCGAAGACTAAAACCGGCAACCCAGTCGCTAAGCCATAAATCGCTGGCAATGCAATACTCGATTGTGACTCTAGTGCAAGCGGCAGCAGCGAACCAAAGAAGAGCGCGGCAGAAGTCGGACAAAATGACAGCGCAAATAACACCCCTAGCAGTAAAGCTCCTACATATCCCTGAGGGTTAATTTTAGACTTTAATTTTTCGATTAAGACACCATCACCCGGTAGACGCAACGTCAATAACTCCAGCAAAAACATCCCTACCAATATCAAAATCGGACCTAATAGTAGGTTCATATATTTCTGAAGCGCGACTGATAATGTCATTGTCGAGAGCAAACTGCCTACCAATATCACACCAATCACCAAATAACTCAGCATGCGCCCTATAGTGTAAGCAAGCCCTGTACCCACAACCCGATAGGGCGATTGTATCCCTTTACTGATATAGGAAATGGCCGCCACATTGGTGGCCAAAGGACAGGGACTTATAGAGGTTAAAATGCCAAACCAAAAGGCTGACATTAATAAAACCGACCACTCATCCATGACGCAACCTTAGCATCGCCCCGATCTCATCGGTAACATATTGCTCAAAAGCGGCCTCATTATTGGCCAACTCCCAAATCTTATCTAAGCGACGCCAGTCGGTTTGCACGCCATCTTGGAAATTGACAATCACCACGGTTCTAAACACGAGTTGATAATCATCGATGTAATGTTCGTTTTCCGCTAAATCCACGTTAACTAAACTTAACCGCATGTTCCCATCGCGCACATCCTTAAAAAAGTGGTTCATCACCGCAGCCTGAGTAAATTTTTCCATGCGAATACAGGTAGTACAGCGCTGATTACCATGGAAGTAATAAATTTCCACCCCATTTTTGAGTTGAGGAGTGACAGCCGCCTGAGGGGGGAGAGTTTGCTCAGGCGAGGTCACAAACTCTTGATAGCCTACTAGCGCTATCCCTAAGCCAATAATGCCAAGCAGTAGCAAACTGACAATTTTCTTTATATTCATAGCCATTACCTACACTGAAGACTTGAGGTGTGCGCTAAGTAAATCCTTTATCTCGGCTTGGCTGGGAATGCGACCAGTTAACTTAACTTGCCCATCGATCACCAAGGCGGGAGTAGACATAACGCCGTAAGCCATGATTTGTTCAATATCGGTGATTTTCGTTAATTGATAGTCAAGATTAAGGGCATCGGCCGCCGTCACGGTCGCTTCCGCGAGAGTGTGACATTTTGTACAACCCGTCCCCAATATATTGATTTTAAGCATAGTATTTTTCCTCTTAATTTGTCATTTTGCCATTTGACCAAATGATAAGTGCAAAATTACTCTATTAATGCGATCTGCTTCTGAATTTGGTTATCCAACAAAGTATCAATGCAACTTAACGAGTTAAGTAGGCAAGGCAGGGTTAGTTTATAAAAAATCTGTTTACCCCGTTTCTCCATATCTACAATTCCAGCGTGGCGCAGTACAGACAAGTGCTTAGAAATAGTAGAAAAGTCAACATCTACAGCTTCAACAAATTCACAAACACATTTCTCACCATCGGCAAGTTGCTCGACAATCCATAATCGCGTTGGATGGCCAAGTGCCTTAAAAATAATCGCTTTTGCTTTGATTCGTTGTTTCATTTTCCCCTACCAGCTACAAGAGAACACGCAAATGAATGGGTTGTGATTATAAAGCAATTAATCGTAACACTCATAGGTTTGGCCTACCTTGCACTAAATAGCTCCCTGATGTTTCACACCACTCAGCGCTGAAAGTTATCATAAATTTAAGCTAAAGGTATAAAACCGATATAAAAAAGGCCCGAGCAAGTCGGGCCATTTTTATCAATAAATCACAGACACGCGTTTTTAAAGTGACAAAGCCTGAGATTGTCGCGTCTTGGGTGAGAGCACCTTAGGTCGTGTCGCCGTTACACAGTACCGGCTTGTTTCATTTTATTCTTTTGGGCGGCGAGTTGTCGCTGCGCCTCTTTCTGCTCACGGCGTGCTTCAATCACTTGATTCACATCGCTACCTATATGCGCTTCGTTACGCGATTTAGCCAGATTGACTTGACGTTCACGCTCCACAAAACGCTTGCGCTGCTCATCGGAAATCTTGTCGATGCAATGTGGGCAACTCACGCCCTGTACATAGGCTGGGCTCTGTTTTTCAGCTTCAGTGATGGGCATGCGGCAAGCATTACATTGATCGTATTGCCCTTTCTTTAAATCATGATCGACGGCAACACGGTTATCAAACACGAAGCACTCGCCTTCCCACAGGCTTTCTTCCTGCTGCACTTCTTCAAGATATTTAAGGATCCCGCCCTCGAGGTGATACACCTCTTCGAAACCTTGCTCCTTTAGGTAAGCAGTTGATTTTTCACAACGAATACCACCAGTACAGAACATGGCCACCTTTTTATGTTTAGCCGGATCTAAGTTCTGCTTCACGTATTCAGGAAATTCCCTGAAGGTTTCGGTCACAGGGTTAATGGCGTTTTTAAAGGTGCCAATTTGCACTTCATAATCATTGCGGGTATCGACTAAGATCACCTCGGGATCGGAAATCAAGGCATTCCAATCCTTTGGCTTGACATAGGTGCCCACCACTTTCAGGGGATCGATACCTTCAACACCCATAGTGACGATTTCTTTTTTTAATTTGACCTTAGTGCGGTAAAAGGGCATTTCATCGTCGAAGGATAACTTGTAAACAATGTTGTCTAAGCCATTTTGGCTATTGAGCCATGCAAGCAACGCCTCGATGGCGGCCTGTGAGCCCGCCACTGTGCCATTAATGCCTTCGCTGGCCAGCAGTAACGTTCCTTTAATTTCCGCCTGTTCCATCATGGCCAATAATGGCTCTCTGATCGTTTCAAACTGCGGCAGCGCAACAAATTTATATAACGCACACACAACAACCTTAGACATAACACCCTCATCTGCTGGCTGGAACTTAATTTCCAGTGCATAAATCTATGAATGACCCACAAGCTTTGCTTTAGGTCGCAAAATCGCGCGAAATTCTACCTGAGTCACAGACGAATAAACACTGAAAAAAATTAAGGTCATTATGTTTTTACCACTAGGCACAAACTAAAAATCCTTGTTATTCGCAGCATTTCACGCCCTAAGCCGTTACTATTACAGGCATTAGCCCCATAATATGGCGTTGCTTACCGATACGAGCCTTACCTATGCCCTTACCAATCTTATACACTTTTCGCCGTTGTCCCTATGCTATGCGAGCCCGCTTAGGATTATTGCTGGGGCAACGGAATGTGGAGATCAGAGAAATTACCCTGAAAGCCAAACCCGACGCTCTGCTTCAGGCGTCTCCTAAGGGAACAGTCCCTGTTCTTGTGCTCACCGATGGCCAAGTGATCAGCGAAAGCCTAGAGATCATGCGCTGGGCACTGTCATCACCCCACCCACAGGCAGATGCCTGCCCGCCTCTACTTGGGCAAACAGCGAATGAACAAACGCTAATCGCACACCTTATCCATCAAAATGATCACGAGTTCAAACCTTGGCTCGATAAATATAAATATGCAGACCGTTACCCTGCACAATCGCAGACTGATTATTTCCTGTCTGCGGGTGTGTTTTTGAACACCCTTGAAACTCATCTTAATCGGCATAGGTACTTAATAAATGATCAGTTGAGTCTCGCGGATTATGCGATTGTCCCTTTTATTCGCCAGTTTAATGCCGTGGATCCCAAGCGGGATCTGAACCTCAGTTACCCGCGGCTTATGGCTTGGTTACATGAACTCACCAGCAGCGCAATATTTACCCAGGCAATGAACAAATATGTGATCTGGGACGCTGGGCAACCACAGATAAGCTTGTTAGGTAGTAATGTAAGTGAATAAGTTTTAACGGGTATTTTTATTTTACCCAGTAGCAATCGGTAAAATAATCGCGTAAGGTGAGTTATTTAGAAGCGGACATTCTGGGTAAAATAGCCGCAACCAGATCACACAGGGTTAAATCATAGGTCATGGGTCATAGGGATAAATCTGTTGGATAATATGGATATTAACATCACAGCCATGCTCATTGGTTTACTCATTCTGCACTGTTTATTTGCACTGAGAGCCTTTAAGAGCCCTGCACGACTCAGCACTAGCAAAAAATGTGTCTGGTGCCTACTCAGCTTATTTTTAGGCCCCCTTGGTTATTACAGCTACCATGGCCTTATCCCCTTAGATAAACTGCAAAAAGATTAATACTATTATTGTTTTGCAATAAAAACGCGCAGCTTAAGCTGCGCGCAATTGTGCCAAAGACAACCCTATAAATGGCTGTGTAATAACACTGAATCGTCGGGGACTTTTTGTATCACCGGCGCCTGTCCTTCGGCTAACGCTTGCTTATAGCTTTGGTTCATTTTAAGGGCTAAATATAAATCGGGCCGGATTAAAATTCCCCCTTCACCCGATTGCATCCCCGCCTGTTCAAACCAGCCTAGCATCTGGCGCTTTCGCCCTGCGAGCACTAAACGCACGCCGCGTTTTTTAAGCAGTTGATGTAAATCCGCCAACATCGCCATCACGCTCAAGTCGAGGTGGGTAAAGCAAGGCACCGCATCGATAATAATGCAATCGACAGGCTCAGGTTCACGGATAAACCTTTCCAATAAACGCCGTTTAAAGTAGGTCGCATTAAAGTAGGTTAATGGTGAATTAAATCGATAGATAAACACTCCTGAAACAGATTTAGCCTTACCCGAATCGTCGACACTGCGAATAACCCCCTTATTATCTAAGCCAAGCACTTGATCCGTTGGACGCATAACCGTCGCTAAAAACTGAAATAACCCCAATAGTACAGCTAAGGTAATACCAGGGATAACCCCAATAAACAGCACTGAAAACAAGGTAGTACAAGCCAATAAAAACGCTGAACGGTCCCGAACCCTAAGATTCCACAGTGCTTTTATATCGATAAGTGAGATTGAGGCAATAACCAGCACTACGCCTAAGGCGGAGCTTGGAATATATTTCAAAGGAGCAGTAAAAAATAAGGCCACTAACCCAATTAAGACCGCTGCAATAATGGATACCAACTGGCTTTTACCCCCATTTGCATCGTTAACAGCGGTGCGCGAATCCGCGCCACTGATCGCAAAACCTTGGGATAACGCCGAGGCAATATTGGCAAGTCCGAGCGCTCTAAATTCTTTATCCGCATCGATATCATAGCCATTTTTAGCCGCAAAACTCCGCGCCGTCAGCATCATGCTGACAAAGCTCACCATAGCTAAGTTAAGCGCAGGCACGACAAGCTCACGGGTGATCCCTAAATCAAACACAGGTGCTTGAAACGATGGCAGGCCGGAGCGAACCTCACCCACCACATTGATATCAAAAGCCGTAAGATTAAATCCCCATACGAGTAATGCCGCCATCGCCATCGCACACATAGAAGCGGGCCATAGGGGGCGATAGCGCTTCACTAACCCATAGGTTAATAGGGTGACCCCTCCCATCAATAGTGTCGGCCAATGGGTTTGAGTCAGATACGAAGGTGCGCCGCTAAGACGCTCAATCAGGTAGCGCTCATCAAAGGTAAAACCAAAGATTTTAGAAAATTGCCCCACAATAATAGTGATCGCAACCCCATTGAGCAGCCCCATCAGAATCGGCTTAGAGAGAAAATCGGCTAACACACCGAGCCTAAAACGGCTCGCAATTAAACACCAAAACCCCGTCATCGCCGTCATGGTCATCACGAGTTGCCAGTGCTTCATACTGTCGCCAGCGGCAAGCGGTGTTACAACGGCGGCGATCACGGCACAGGTCGCCGCATCAGGGCCCACAATCAACTGCTTAGAAGTCCCAAAAAGGGCATATATCAGCATAGGTAATACACAGGAATAGAGTCCGACCGCCGCATTCACTCCCGTTAATTGGGCATAGGCAATAGCCACTGGCAAGGCCACAGCGGCAACCGATAAGCCCGCTCGCACATCATCCCTAAGCCATTGCTTATCATACTGCAGCATCTGCGCCAAACCTGGCATGACCGAGTCTAAACTGGGAAACTTCACGCGGTAACCTCCATATACTTCGCCCCGAGGAAAAACCAGCCTCGGGGGTATCAATAACCACTACAATGAAGACCCTAAGGGCCAACATGTAAAAAAGCCACCAATATTATGTTGGTTATGACATAAAGCCAATCATTACGCGAGTCCGTTTCCGATAATATTTTTAGGGTGTTAGCGCCCTCCTAACGCAAAATCATCGGTAAAGACACGAGCAATAAACTCCCCATAAACCAATTAAAACCTCGACGACGTTTATCTGTATTCAGCTTTTTGCTGATCGCAGCGCCCACAAACACCCATGTAAAGGAAGCGGGAAACCCAACCAAGTTAAACACTACGACGCCAAGTAATGCACTCAACCAAAAACCATCGCCACCTAATGTGAATGCGCTGCAAAGAGTAATAGTCGACATCCAAGACTTAGGGTTAATCCATTGAAATAAGGCCGCTTCTATCAAGGTCATCGGCTTGCGGCCCTCATCTACATGGGCTGCGCTCACCGGAGATGTCACTAGGCGGTAGGCTAAATACAATAAATAAACCAAGGCGAAATATTTAAGCACTTGATGTAAAACGGGTAAAGCCTCAAACAGCGCACCAAGCCCGAGGAGCACGGCTAAATGCAACGAGGTTGAACCTAAGCGGATCCCCGCAATATGGGGCACGGTTCGCAGCACACCAAAATGCGCCCCTGAACTGGCCAGCAAAATATTATTTGGCCCAGGTGTCATCGTCATAGTGGCGCAAAACAATGCCGCAGAAGCCATTAACGTCCAGAGCTGTGCTTGGTATAAAAGTTGAAAATCCATAGTCACCCTTAAAATTGTATGCATACATTGATTGACACAAAACGATGCAATGAATAATATGCTGCGAATATTAGAGATCAATGGATTTATTGTCATGGATACAATTTGGACGCCCGATCTAACTGTGTTTTCAGGTCCCAAATATCAGCGCTTAGTCAGTGCGATAGAACAAGGGATCTTGCAGAAAGACTTGCCCCACGGCTGCAAATTACCGTCGCAACGCCGCTTAGCCGATGCATTAGGTATGACGATTGGCACTGTCACCCGCGCCTACGCACTCGCGGAGCAACGGGGTTATGTAGAGGCGAGGATTGGCGATGGCACCTATGTCAATGCCTCCCCCGTCCCAGAGCCTGGCCATGCACAACTCAATATGGCGACCTGCCAACAACCACTTACGGATCAAATCAGTACCCTAAGTGATTGCCTCAGCCAATTAGCGAAAGATCCCACTAAATTGAGCCAATTGTTGGGTTATCGCACCAATCCATTAGATCAACACCAGCAGGTTTTTCACCAATGGCTCAATCAACGGGGAATCGAGCAGAGTGTGGAGCAGCTAGTCTTCACCCACGGCGGTCAACAGGCTATCTTCGCCTGCTTGAACGCCTTGTTATCTAAGGGCGATATGCTGTTGCACGAGCAATATAGTTATCCCGGTGTGCGCATTTGTGCGAAGCAATTAGGGGTAAATAGCATTGGCGTCCCCCTCACAACTGACGGCCTAGAACTGGCACGTTTTGAAGCTTTAGTGCAAATTCACCAGCCCAAGCTAGTGTATCTCACCCTCAATAATCAAAATCCGACCTGCATCCAGTACAGTGATGAACAGAGGCTAAAACTCCTAGAGCTTGCCCAGCAATATCAATTTTATATTATTGAAGATGATGTCAATTATTGCTTACCCGAGGAATGGCATCCCCCGCTGTGGCAATTGGCAAAGGACTTAGGCATCCCAAGGGTGATTTATATTTCAAGCCTCTCTAAGTTGTTTTCTGGAGGCTTAAGGCAAGGATTTATGTTAGTCCCAGAAGCCCTCATTGCCCCCATTCGATTGGCTATCCACAGCCAGTGCTGGATGGTGTCGCCCCTTAATGTGGAAATTGCCTGCCTGTTGATTAAAAAAGGACAGATCACCGCCAATAGGGATGCCATAGTGCGTCAGCGGCAAAACCTTTGTATCGCCATGGGGCAACGCCTTGGGTTAACACAGAGATGGCGTGGCTTAAATGGTTGGTTGCAATTACCTGAAGATCTTAAAGCCCATCATTTAGTGACTGCACTTGCGGCCAAAGGCGTGCTGATCCGCAACGGTGATGACTTTAACTGCCACGATAATTTTATTCGCTTAAGCCTAGGGGGCGCCGAAAATGAAGCCCAATTTCAACACGCATTAGATTGCATCGAATCGACTTGCCAGACCCTAATGCAAAATGCCTATTCAGTGGTGTAATTTTTAGCGATCAACCAGTTTCAAACCAATAAAAACGCCAGAGAAGTGCTCTGGCGTTGGTTTTACACTAATCGCGGTTAGATACAGGTAAACTACAGCACCTCATACCTTATGAAATCCGCATCTATAGCCGTTTTGAATTTACGATCACTGCACTTTAATCTGGTAGACACTGGTTGTGCCGCTGACTTCATTACCAATGATTAATAATGGCTGGCCATTCGGACTCTTATCTGCACTCACAAACTTCATTCCTTCGGGGCCTAAATCCCCCGCTAAACTCGCATCACCTTTCACTTCACCAGTTTCGGTATCTATGGTGAAGTCCGCCTCAAAGTCACGGTTGACCACATAGTCAACAAACTGCACATTGAAGGGATTGGTCACGTCGTAAATCATAAAACCCGAGGTGCGCTCTAGGCCGATAAAGGCATAGTGTTTTTGGCCAATTTTGCCAAGAACTAGAGCCTCTGGCTCTGGACCTTTATCGTCGCTGCGGCTATCGCCTTTGTTTTCTTCATTGTTATTGTTGAAATTACCATTGAGTAACGCGGCGGTGATCCGTTCAAAATCATTGCCACTGTCGAAAACCTGTTGACCGTCGGCCGTCCAAATTGAAAAGGAGCGAGCGCCAAAACTGACGATTTTGTCGTAATCGCCATCATTGTCATCATCCCCCATACTCTTTGTCACTTTAAGACGGGCTAATTGGGTCTTATCCTTAGCGGCGGCAAATTGCGGATGGTTGGGGTCGAGGACTAAATCCCCAGCGCGGGCTTCTTCAGAAAAGCCAGCATAATCACGGGAATCCCCTTCATTAGCCGTCACAATAAAGTCGGTATTATTCCAGCGATAGCTCGCGAGAGTATCGGCTTGATACATGCCATAGACACCCGCATAGGCCTGCAGATTGGCCATATCATCCTTGTCACTCGCATCAATTTTATTCACATCAAGACCGTAATCCTTTAAGCCCAAGGGTAAAATCTTATCCACTTTGGCAGTAGCGATATCGATTACGGCGATGGCATTGTTTTCCTGTAGGCTTACAAAGGCACGGCTGTTATCCGGACTGATACTGATATATTCAGGCTCTAAATCCTGGGCAACACTCGCCATTGGCCCATTAATCTTGATCGCCTTAGTGATTTCATTATTGCGGGTCCCGCCCTGATTAAACTCACTAAAGCCGACTAAGGTTGCAGTGGTTGCAGGCTTGCCATCCACCAGTTTAATCATGGCAACACTGCCTTCAGGATCAATACTATAGTCTTGATTAGGTTCACCTTCATTGGCGACCAACAGGGTTTGACCATCGTGACTAAAAACCACATTATCCGGTAAAGCGCCGACTTCAACCGCACTGATAAACTGGGGTACTTCAGTGCCATTTAACTGATAAAACGCGACAAAACCATTGGCTTGAGTCTTATTACCCGCAGCATCACCCCGCTCAATTGCCGCCGCTAATAAATTGCCCGAAATACTGACACTGTTAACACTGCCCATAAAACTTAGGCCAATATCTTTAGCGACATCCAGCTCGCCTAACTTATCAAGATTATTCAAGGCTAATGGTTCAGAGGCCTTAGGTGCGCTCGCCAATAAACTTGCATCAATGATGTCGACTTTCCCGCTGATCGCATTGACCACAAAAATACGTTGGCCAGCACTATAGTATTCAACAATTTCCGCCGCACTTAAGCCATAAACCCCCGTTTGATGGCGACCAATTAGCTCAGCACTAACCGTCGCCGACTGAGGTTGGCAGATAAACTGTGTTTGCGCGGCATCAATCTCTGTGTCTTCCAATTGACCATTGGCGTTAGCATCTAAACCCGTGTCGATACGCTGACCACCGGCGGGACAATGGGTATCACCTATAGATAAGGGCGTCACTTTAACCAACGCATTTAAGCCGTTATCCCCCTGCTCGCCATTAGTACCATCATCACCGCTACAGGCTCCAAGTAATAGGCTCGCCACTATAGCGCCAGCAAGTGGCAGTCGTTTTATGTTCATTGCATCATTCCTGAATGTATTGTTATTCGTCGGGTAAAATAAATCCCGTAACACTAATCCGCATTCAAGACGGTGAGATGACATGGATATGACACTAGAGTGACAACATCAAACGAATGACTGACAAGACGATGCTGGCGGCGCTGTAATTCAGGCATAAAGCTCGAAATTCATTTTCGTTACAATTTAAGTGTAAAGATCCCGTCATCAAGATTGGTTTATTTGTCCGAGCACTTTACTATGCTATTGCCTAAGCTCTTTCGTGATATGCGTTTGTGATATGTGCTAGTTATACATTAGCAATATGCACAACATATTGATCGAAGTAGTCACCTCTTTGAACTCAACCCCATCCCAATACCCCTTTGCAATGTCATAAGGATTGCAAATTCAAATTATTTAAGGGGATGGACTATTGAGTAGATTGTCCTAGTACAATTTGGAACACAAGGCGCAACACAGAGCAGGCTCTTTCAATTCTTTCGCCACCCGAGGTAACAGTGGACCCACAATCACAACCAACACATTCTGCGACTAGCAACAGATCTATTCCCCATCTCGCGCTGCTTATTCCTATGCTCGCCGCCATAGTGGCGATCACGCCTTTGGCTATCGACATGTATTTACCCGCCATGGCGACATTGGCGCAAAGTTTTCACACCGATATCACGACAGTGCAGCAATCCTTAAGCCTCTATTTAGGCGGTTATGCCCTAGGTATGTTGTGTTTTGGACCACTAGCCGACCGTATTGGACGCCGGCCTATGGTCATTATGGGCCTGACAGGCTTTATGTTGATAAGCCTATTGATTGGATTAGCGCAGGAGGTTGAAGTATTTCTGGTACTGCGCTTTTTACAGGCCTTTATCGGTGCCGCTGCGACAGTCGTTGTGCCTGGTTATATCAAAGAAGTTTATGGCGATAACACGGCTAAGGGCATGTCTTACGTCAGCCTTATCATGATGTTAGCCCCATTACTCGCACCGAGTATTGGCAGCCTGATTTTAGAGTTAGGTGAATGGCACCTGATTTTTTTCATTCAATCGGCCTATGCCTTGCTGCTATTATTTTTGGTGCTAATTCTGCTGAAAATGCCCAGTGATAAAGATCTCAATACCCGCAGCCAAAAGTCCTTTCTTGGGGCCTATGCCACAGTGTTTTCACGCCCCGGCGTTAAACTCAACATTGCCAGCGGAGTGTTAACCTCCTTCGCATTTTTCTGTTATCTCACCGCCTCCCCCTTTGTTTATATGGAAGTGTTCTCCTTAGACAAGTCCTTATTTGCCATTTTATTCAGCATCAATGTCGGCGCCCTGATGCTAGCCAATATTATCAATACCCGCATTGTCAGTCGCTATGGTTCGCTGCGAATGTTGCACGTCTCGACTTTTTTCGGCGCACTTGCAGGGATTGGTTTACTCTCGGTGAATCTACTGGATATGAGTTATCACTTTACTGTGCTTATGCTCATACCCCTGATGGGAAGCCTAGGGATCATGTCGGTCAATGCCGATGCCATAGTGTTAATGAAGTTTAAGCAAGAGACAGGCACAGCAACCGCCGTTATCGGAACCCTAAGATTTGGCTTTGGCGCACTTGCGGGCCCCTTACTCGCCGTATTTTATAACGGTACCGCAGTGCCCTTCTCTGCATTGATGTTAGGCGCGGTGCTCTTAGTTGGAATTTGCCAGTTTAATCGCCCAAAACACCAAAGACAGCCAAAGGATGTTGCAAATAAGTAACCTCAATCCGCAATTACTTAAGCATCTGCTTATCTAACATCCCACACAAAAACGGCACTTATAGTGCCGTTTTTGTTATTTACTCACCTAACACTATGAAAAATATAAACTTCGATAATAAAGCATTCTAAATTATCTAGCGCATTATGCCCATTCCTCGCCATGCAAAGATGAAAAAGTTTCAAGTTGGTTATTTTTTACATAAAAGGCTTGATATGTTGTTTTTTTTGAATATGATGAAAATCTGTTCATTGCAACAGCTGCTGCATCCAAAGGGATGAGTCACTTAGCGCTTTATGGCCTAAGTTCAGCAATCGGAGTCTGAATTACCCTTCAGGCTTATTTTTAGAGCGATTACCGTCGCTGTAACACAATACTGTTTACCGTAACGGTACTATAGCAATAGGAGTTTCCACATGGAAAAGTTATCCGGCGCCAGTATGATAGTGCGATCCTTGATCGACGAGGGTGTAAAGCACATATTTGGTTATCCTGGCGGCTCAGTGTTAGATATCTACGACGCCCTGCACCTTATCCCCGGTATTGAACACATACTCGTTCGCCATGAACAAGCAGCCGTACATATGGCCGATGGCTATGCCCGCGCCACGGGTAAAGTGGGCGTGGTATTAGTCACCTCAGGTCCGGGTGCCACCAATGCCATTACGGGTATTGCCACCGCTTATATGGATTCCATCCCACTGGTTGTCTTGTCTGGCCAGGTCCCAAGCAATTTGATCGGTAATGATGCCTTCCAAGAATGCGATATGATAGGTATCTCCCGCCCGGTGGTGAAACACAGCTTTTTAGTACAAGATCCGACTCAAATCCCTGAGATCATTAAAAAAGCGTTTTATATTGCATCCACTGGCCGCCCTGGTCCTGTGGTTGTCGATCTGCCCAAGGATTGTTTAAATCCGGCCCTGCTACACGAATATATTTACCCAGAGAGCGTCAAAATGCGCTCCTATAATCCGACCACATCCGGGCATAAAGGCCAGATCCGCCGAGGGTTACAGGCCCTACTTGCCGCGAAAAAGCCCGTACTCTATGTCGGTGGTGGCGCCATTATCTCTGGCTGTGATAAACAAATCCTTAAGTTGGCAGAAAGACTGAACATCCCCGTCGTCAGTACCTTAATGGGGCTTGGCGCTTTTCCTAGCACCCACAAAAACAGCTTAGGTATGCTTGGCATGCACGGTCGATATGAAGCCAATATGACCATGCATAACTGCGACTTAATCTTTGGAATTGGCGTGCGTTTCGATGACAGAACCACCAATAATGTCGAGAAATATTGCCCTAACGCCACTATTTTACATATAGATATCGATCCGTCTTCGATTTCAAAAACCGTACGGGTGGATATCCCCATTGTCGGCTCAGCAGACAGCGTGCTCGACAGCATGTTAGCCCTCCTTGATGAATCCGATGAGCATAATGACACCGAAGCATTGAACCAATGGTGGCAGGAAATCGCCCAGTGGCGTGCTCGTCAATCTTTAGCCTATGACAAAGACAGTGGTCGTATTAAGCCGCAACAAGTAATTGAAACCTTATACAAGCTCACCAATGGCGATGCCTATGTCGCCTCAGATGTGGGCCAGCATCAAATGTTTGCCGCGCTCTACTATCCCTTCGATAAGCCGCGCCGCTGGATAAATTCGGGGGGGTTAGGCACCATGGGCTTTGGTTTGCCTGCGGCAATGGGCGTAAAATTTGCCATGCCCGATGAAACCGTAGTCTGTGTCACGGGGGATGGCTCAATCCAGATGAATATTCAAGAGCTATCGACCGCTCTGCAATACGATATTCCGGTTAAAATTATCAACTTAAACAACCGTTTCCTCGGGATGGTAAAGCAGTGGCAGGACATGATTTACTCTGGCCGTCACTCCCATTCCTATATGGATTCAGTGCCTAATTTTGCCAAAATTGCCGAAGCCTATGGCCATGTTGGCATGACGATTAGCGATCCCGCCGAGCTTGAATCTAAGATGGCCGAAGCCCTCGCCATGAAGAACAGACTGGTGTTTATCGACATCATGGTAGATGAAACAGAGCACGTGTACCCCATGTTGATCCGTGGTGGCGCGATGAATGAAATGTGGCTCAGCAAAACGGAGAAATGCTAATGCGTCGAATTATATCTGTTTTATTAGAAAACCAATCCGGCGCCCTTTCACGTGTTGTCGGACTGTTTTCACAACGTGGCTATAACATCGAAAGTCTGACGGTCGCCCCAACCGATGATAATACGCTGTCGCGCCTCAATATTACCGTGGTCGCCGATGAAATGGTCCTCGAGCAAATCGAGAAACAACTGCACAAGCTGATCGATGTGCTCAAGGTATCCAACATCACAGAGTCGGCCTACATAGAGCGAGAACTCGCCCTCGTGAAGGTGCGGGCCCAAGGTGAGTTTAGGGAGGAAATTAAGCGCACCGCCGATATCTTCCGTGGCCAAATCGTCGATGTCACCGCCAATCTCTATACCATACAATTGGTGGGCACCACCGAAAAGCTCGATGCCTTTATCCATGCCATGGGTGAAGTGACTAAAGTGGTCGAAGTATCACGCTCGGGGGTTGTGGGCCTTGCACGCGGCGAGAAAGCCATGAAAGCCTAAGGTTAACATCAACATAAATTAAGGGGAGCATTAAGCTCCCCTTTTCATATTAACCATCAGCGGGTGATTAAGATTGGTTATCTAATAAACGTGATGAAGTGATCTCAATCTTGCGTGGTTTTAATGCTTCAGGGATCTCACGCACTAAGTCAATGTTCAGCAAACCATTTTCTAAACTTGCGCCCAGCACAGTAACATAGTCTGCTAACTGGAAAGTGCGCTCAAACCCACGTTCGGCAATACCTTGATACAGGTATTTACGCTCGGTTTGGCTTTCGGCTTTATTGCCTTTTACCAATAACTTTTCGCCTTCACTGCTGATCTCAAGTTCTTCCATCGAAAACCCTGCGACAGCCATAGTGATCCGATAGCGATTTTCGCCAAGGAGTTCAATGTTATAGGGAGGATAACCTGAGTTACCATTATTCGCTGCGGCATGTTCCGCTAACTGTGCTAAACGATCGAAACCAATGGCACTGCGGTAAAGTGGAGTTAAATCATAGCTACGCATATTCATATCCTTGTCTTAAGCAATATGGAAATTCGGCGGACGGTTTTCACAATGAAAACACTTTTATACTGTCTCGCCCTGTTACTCTTTCTGTCCTTACGGCACAGAATTCACATCGGGAGCCTCATCGAGCGATCCCAAAACAGATATAAGGACAGGAGGTAGAATTTCAAGTCAGATGACAAATTTTTTTGCGCGTCACAAAAAGTCACAACAAAATCAAAATATTATAATTCACACTAAAATTAACGCTATCTGGGTCGGTAGCGGCCGATTGCCAGCAACTTTCTCAAGGCAATAAAAAAGGAGCCATAAGGCTCCCTTCTTTAGTCTTAGTACTCAGATTAACGAGTACGTGGACACAGTTCTTCAGCACTGAAGAAATAAGCAATTTCACGGGCTGCAGATTCAACAGCGTCTGAACCGTGTGCTGCGTTTTCGTCGATGCTTTCAGCGAAATCGGCACGGATAGTACCAGGTGCCGCTTGAGCTGGGTTAGTCGCACCTAAAATTTCACGGTGAGCTAAAACAGCGTTTTCGCCTTCTAAGACTTGAACCATGATTGGGCCAGAAGTCATAAATGCAACCAGGGCACCGAAGAAACCGCGCTCGCTATGCTCAGCATAGAAACCTTCGGCTTGTTCTTTAGTCAGGTGTAACATTTTAGCTGCAACGATCTTAAGACCAGCAGTTTCAAAACGATTGTAGATAGCACCAATGTGGTTTTTTGCAACAGCATCAGGCTTGATAATAGAAAATGTGCGTTCGATCGCCATAACTAGCTTCCTTTGTCAGCAAGTTTGAAAAATTCGCGCGGATTATACGAAATTTAAAAACTAAATCCTATCTTTATAGCAAATAAGTCTGAGATATTGCGCACATTGGCTGGATTTGTAATCAGCTTGATCGCACGAAAAACACCAGCGTAAACCTAAGTCTATGCTGGTGCTATAAAAATAACCTAATAAATAACGAGAAGATTACTTTCTGTTTTTAGCCCACACACCGGCCCATGCCAACAGTGCAACTAAAATAATTGCAGGTGCAAAATCGAGTAGGTGATGAAATAAACCTACGCCGCCATGCCCCGGATGTGCCCAAGCCATTGTAGGTAATAGGGTAAATAGCAATACAAGCAAAAGTTTCATGTGAACATCCTTGCGGTAGCGAAAAATAAGTTAAGTAATAAATAAACTTAACCCATATGCAACAAGGTACGTTATTCACTCGAAATGAATTTGATAACGATCAAACTCTCGCAAAAATCTCATTTCGATCAACCCAAAACGTGACATGAATCACTCTCTTGTATTGACCCTTGGACAAGATGGCTTGATCGGGACTGCGCTACTTCTCTTCGATCCAACATTGTTGAATCGCTTCCAAAATACGTTCATTACAATGCTTTGGGTCATCATCAAAATCATTTAAGGCTAACACCCATTCATATAACTCAGTGAAATGCAGTTTATGGGGGTCAACATCGGGGTGTTTCTCAAGTAATTCCAATGCAATATCCAAGGAGTCTATCCATTTTAATTTCATCGTTTCCCCCTATGTGACCTGAGCCAAATTAATACTGACTGTGAGCGCCTAAATGTGAGTGCCTAAAATAACCTATCCCTGAGCTTGGGTGATTTTTTTCACTTTAGACACATTTTTTTCAACAAACTCTATGATGGCACCCGCCACATCTTTAGTGGTTGCCCCTTCAATGCCTTCAAGCCCTGGGGATGAGTTGACCTCCATAACAACAGGACCATGATTAGAACGCAGCAAATCCACACCTGCGACATTCAATCCCATCGTTTTTGCCGCGCGGATCGCAACCGAACGCTCTTCGGGTGTGAGTTTGACTAAGCTTGCCGTGCCGCCCCGGTGCAAATTAGAACGAAACTCGCCGGGCATAGCTTGACGTTTCATTGCCGCAATCACTTTATCGCCCAGCACAAAACAGCGGATATCGGCGCCATTGGCTTCTTTAATATATTCCTGCACCATAATGTTAGCTTTAAGGCCCATAAAGGCCTCAATCACACTCTCAGCCGCTTTACGGGTCTCGGCTAGAACCACGCCAATACCTTGGGTGCCTTCGAGTAATTTGATGACCAGAGGCGCGCCACCGACCATATCGATTAAGTCCGGGATATCACTGGGTTTATTGGCAAAACCGGTAATAGGTAAACCAATTCCACGGCGGGACATCAACTGCATAGAGCGCAATTTATCCCTCGAGCGCGAAATCCCAACGGAATCATTGAGCGCATACACGCCCATCATTTCAAATTGGCGTAACACTGCCGAGCCATAGAAAGTAATAGAAGCGCCAATACGTGGGATCACGGCATCGAATGGCGGTAATTCTTGGCCGCCAATATGAATACTCGACTGGCGCATATTGATATTCATATAACATTCAAGTGGATTGATCACTTGTACTTCATGACCAGCTAATGTCGCAGCTTCAACGAGTCGCTTAGTTGAATATAGCTCAGGCCCTTGCGATAGGATCGCGATTCTCATTCTGGTCTCCGACAACCATTTCATTTTGAGCGCATAATACGCCTGCGCCGGGATAAATCAATCACAGCGACTAGGGTCTGTGCAATTGCGCTACACCATAAGTCAAAAACCAGTCACTTGGACTGGTTTTTGACGATAAAATCAGCGATATAGGAGATTAATTTCCTTCGCTAACCATATTGACTGTGTATTTAGGAATTTCAATCACCATATCAGCGTCAACCACTTTTGCCTGACAGGATAAGCGGCTCTCGGGCTCAAGCCCCCAAGCCTTGTCCAGCATATCATCTTCGAGTTCATCACTGGGTTCTAACTCATCAAACCCTTCACGCACGATACAGTGGCAAGTCGTGCAGGCACAGGACTTTTCACAGGCATGCTCGATATTGATGCCATTACGCAGCGCCACATCAAGAATGGTCTCACCAACATTCGCCTCCACTACTGCGCCGTCAGGACACAACTCTGCGTGGGGAAGAAAGACTAATTGGGGCATCACATCACCTATATGTTGTCAATTGACTGGCCCTTGAAGGCCACTCGAATAGAATTGTCCATACGTCTGGCAGCAAAATCTTGGGTTTGCTCATCCAGTTTTTCAATCGCGAGTTTAATGGCATCGGCATCATCGCCCGCGGCCACTTGTGCCACATTGGCCATGGTCGCATCAATCTGCCCACGCTCATCGGCATTTAACAAGTCGCCATCCTTAGCTAACGCGGCGTGTAAAGACTCGAGTACCCTCGCCGCCTCCACTTGCTGCTCGGCCAGCATACGACGGCTAATGTCCTCTTTAGCGTGCTTCATCGAATCCTTCAGCATAGTGGCAATTTCGGTATCCGATAAACCAAAGGATGGCTTAACTTGAATACTCGATTGCACTCCGGTGGATTTTTCCATCGCGGTCACGCTGAGCAAACCATCGGCATCCACTTGGAATGTCACCCGAATATGCGCGGCGCCTGCGGCCAATGGCGGAATACCCTTTAAGGTAAAACGCGCAAGGGAACGGCAATCGGCAACCAATTCACGCTCGCCCTGCACCACATGGAATGCCATCGCGGTTTGACCATCCTTAAAGGTGGTAAACTCCTGCGCCCGAGCCACCGGGATCGTGGTATTACGGGAAACCACTTTTTCCACTAAACCGCCCATAGTTTCAATCCCTAAGGACAGCGGGATCACATCGAGCAATAACAAATCCGATTCGGGTTTGTTACCCACTAAAATATCGGCCTGAATGGCGGCGCCAATGGCGACAACACGGTCGGGATCGATAGAGGTCAGCGGTGGTTTACCAAAAAATGCTTCAACTTGCTCACGTACTAAAGGCACGCGGGTTGAACCGCCCACCATCACAGTTTCAAGCACTTCATCCGTCGTCACGCCCGCATCACGCAGGGTACGGCGACAGCTAGCAATGGTCTTCTTTACCAACGCCGAAATCATGGCATCAAATTCAGCTTTAGTAACGATTTGCGTGAGTTCAGTGCCATCGGCAAGGATCACTTTTGCTTCAGTTTCTACAGCATCTGTTAAGGCTTCTTTGACTCGACGTGATTCAATCAACAGCTGACGGCTTAATTGTGAGTCGATGTCGCTAAGCTGCCAAACCTGTTGCATATGCGCTTGCAATAAATGGTCAAAATCATCGCCGCCAAGGGCCGAATCACCACCGGTGGCCAATACTTCAAATACGCCGCGATTCAAACGCAAAATTGAAATATCGAAGGTCCCACCGCCTAAGTCATAGATGGCAATCACGCCCTCTTGCTTCGAATCTAAACCATAGGCAATCGCGGCGGCAGTCGGCTCATTGAGTAGACGTAGCACTTTAACACCGAGCAAAGATGCGGCATCTTTGGTGCCTTGGCGCTGGGCATCATCAAAATAAGCGGGCACAGTGATCACCACGCCTTGCAATTCACCGCCCAGCGTTTTTTCGGCGCGGGCGATCAGCGGGCGTAAAATCTCCGCCGATACTTGCACGGGATTGACTTGACCTTGGGGGGTCACAAATAAAGGTAAACCGTTTTCGCTTTCGGCAAACTCGTAGGGGAATGATTGTTCGCCCGCTTGGATATCCGCAAGACTGCGACCCATAAAACGCTTCACCGAAACGATAGTGTTTTGCGGATCCTGCGCCGAACTTTGGGCCGCAAGGGCGCCGACTTCGACTGTGTCTTGGGTATAACGCACGATGGAAGGTAATGAATGCTGTCCATCTTCGTCCGGCAGGGTTGCCGTTTCGCCACTTCGAACTGCGGCGACCAACGAATTTGTGGTACCTAAATCAATGCCAACGGCAAGTCTATGTTGGTGCGGCGCGGCACTTTGACCGGGCTCAGCTATCTGCAAAAGGGCCATATTTATCCAACTTAGTAACGCCGACTCCGTTAAACCTGAGTCGGCTAAATAACATCAACACGAAAATTAATCTAACAGAGCGTCTTCGACTCTGGTCAACTCGTCGTGTAATTTTGCCATAAATTTGAGTTTGCGAACTTGATCTGCCGCTAACAAGCCATCTTCGTCGTTACCGCTATGGAGCAGTTGAGTCAAAATCTGGGTGAGTTTAGCGCGATACTGTGCAAAGGATTGATACAGCTCATCGATGCTCTCTTGGGGATCGGCACTATGGCGAATATCTTCTAAGGCTTCACGCCATTCCATCTGCTGCATCAAAAAGGCGGTATCTTTCACTGTGGTGGTTTCATGACTTAAATCGATACCACGCAGCGCCAGCATATGCTCGGCGCGGCGAATGGGATCTTTCAAAGTTTGATAACCGTCATTCACTTGGGCAGTACGTTGCACCGACAGTAATTTTTGCTGCTCGGTATCATTGGCAAACTTATCGGGATGCACCGCCCGTTGCAGTTCGCGATAGCGTTCTGCAAGCACAGCGGTGTCAATATCGAAGGCGGGGGAAAATTTAAACAGCTCGAAATAATTCATGCGTCAATTCGGCAATTAAACAGTGAAACTCTCACCGCAACCGCACTCACCTTTTGCGTTAGGATTGTTAAATTGGAAACCTTCGTTCAGGCCTTCCTTAATAAAATCCAGCTCGATACCCTGCAGATAAATAAAGCTCTTCGCATCGATGATGATTTTGACACCATCCACATCGAAGACTTCATCGTCATCATTCAGCGCATCAACAAACTCAAGTACATAAGCCATACCAGAACAGCCAGAAGTCTTTAAGCCGAGGCGCAGGCCAATGCCCTTGCCTCGATTTGCTAAGAAAGATCTGACACGATCGGCTGCCGCTGGGGTCATTGTAATCGCCATCTTAACTCCAGATGTTACTTAGCTTGCTTCGATTTATACTCGTCTATCGCCGCTTTAATGGCATCTTCCGCCAAAATAGAACAATGGATTTTCACCGGTGGTAAGGCTAATTCCTCAGCTATATCGGTGTTTTTAATCGCCGCTGCTTGCTCGATTGTTTTCCCTTTCACCCACTCGGTCACCAGTGAGCTAGAGGCAATCGCACTACCACAACCGTAGGTTTTAAACTTAGCATCTTCGATGATACCGTCGGCGCCGATTTTCAGCTGCAGTTTCATCACGTCACCACAGGCAGGTGCTCCCACCATACCAGTGACGACTGAAGGGTCGTTTTTATCGAAAGAACCAACGTTACGTGGGTTCTCATAATGATCTATCACTTTTTCACTGTAAGCCATGGTACTGCTCCAAAATTATCTATCGTAAATGGTCGAATTAATGATGAGCCCACTGAACTTGGTTCAGGTCGATGCCATCTTTAAACATCTCCCACAATGGAGACATTTCTCTTAATTTATCAATAGATTGAGTAATAACTTCGATAGCGTGATCGATTTCTTCTTCCGTTGTGAAACGGCCGATTGAGAAACGAATCGAGCTATGGGCCATTTCATCGTTTAAACCCAGTGCACGTAATACGTAGCTAGGCTCTAAGCTCGCCGAAGTACAGGCTGAACCCGATGAAACCGCTAAATCTTTTAAGGCCATCATCAATGACTCACCTTCAACATAGTTGAAGCTGACGTTAAGACTACCGCTTACACGCTGTGTCATATCGCCATTGATATAGGTTTCTTCGATGTGCTTGATGCCATTCCATAACTTGTCACGCAGCTTAGCGATACGGGTGTTATCGGTAGCCATTTCAGCTTTGGCAATCGCTGCAGCTTCACCTAAGCCCACGATTTGGTGTGTTGGCAAAGTACCGCTACGCATACCACGCTCATGGCCACCACCGTGCATTTGCGCTTCTAAGCGAATACGGGGTTTACGGCGAACATACAAAGCGCCAATCCCTTTTGGGCCATACATCTTGTGGCCAGAAATTGAAATCAAATCCACTTTAGTGGCTTGCACGTCGATAGGCAGTTTACCCGCGCTTTGCGCCGCATCCATATGGAAAATAATGCCTTTTGAGCGGCATAGTTCACCGATGGCATCGATATCGTGGATCACACCGATTTCGTTGTTCACGTGCATGATGCTGACAAGAATAGTGTCATCACGCATTGCCGCAGCTAAACGTTCCATCGGAATGATGCCGTTTGCCGCAGGCTCCAAATACGTCACTTCAAAGCCTTCACGCTCGAGTTGACGACAGGTATCGAGCACAGCTTTGTGTTCGGTTTTACTGGTGATAATGTGCTTGCCTTTCTTACTATAGAAATGCGCAACGCCTTTAATTGCTAGGTTGTTTGACTCAGTTGCGCCCGACGTAAACACGATTTCACGGTGATCGGCATTAATTAAGTCAGCCACTTGGTTGCGAGCGATATCCACCGCTTCTTCAGCTTGCCAGCCATAGCGATGTGAGCGGGAGGCGGGGTTGCCAAAGATGCCGTCCATAGTCATATATTGGAACATCTTTTCCGCGACTCTCGGATCGACAGGCGTGGTGGCGGCATAATCTAAATAGATAGGAAGCTTCATAACACACTCCGTACTGAGCAGTCTCTGCCGAGGCTACATACAACGTACAAAAATAATTTTTATCGTATAACAAGGAGCCTATAAACTGACTCTTTGTTCCTTTTGCATAGTGTCTTGCTTAAGTGAGATAAACTGTACATCCCGCTTCTGCATCAAGCCCGCAAGACTGATACCGTTTAAAAAATCTGAAATTTGTTTGCTTAAATCGCCCCAAAGCGAGTGCGTTAAGCAGCGAGTTCCACTCTGACAATTGCCTAATCCTTGGCAACGAGTCGCATCGACAGACTCGTCAACCGCATGGACAACCATGCCGACTGAAATATCGTTGGCTTCTAGCCCTAAGCGATAACCACCACCGGGTCCGCGAACACTAGCGACTAAACCATGCTTTCTTAACTTAGCGAAGAGTTGTTCCAGATAGGAAAGCGAAATCCCTTGTCTTTCAGAGATATCCGCTAAGGGAACCGGTCCCGATGCCGAGTGAATTGCCACGTCAAGCATAGCGGTTACTGCATAACGACCTTTTGATGTAAGTTTCATAACTACCATAGCTCCCAAACAGGTATGGGGTTATTTCAACATACCCGAGTAAATCAGTCAAGTATAAAACCTACTAAAACACTCAGGTATATGAGTGCGCTGTGAACCAATACCCTTTCATCTTGGTGGGGTATTTAACCTTTTTCTGCCCTAAGATTCAATGCCAAAGCGGCAATTAATCGGCACACTAAAGCCGATATCGAGATCTATCGCACTATAAGAGTCAGGAAAACCGAATGCACATCCCTAACGCTCACAATATAGGCACACTGCACTGTCTATGCTGCGGCAAAAAAATACGAAACTTGAGGTTGAGGACTTGAGGTTGAGGGCACCCGCAGAGTCATTCCGTTTGGGTGCAGTCACTAAAGCTCAAACAAGGACAAATTAGATCCCCGGATCAAACTCATCGTGGGTATTCTGACGCTTCACTGCGGCGGCTTTTTCGGCATCATTAAACTCGCCCACATCCAATTCCGGCAGTTTTTCGGTACACACATCACCGCCTAAACGTTGAATAGCTTGACATAAATCCTGCACTTTCGAGTCCATCAAATGCATATGATCCAGCATTTGCCCAATGGCATTAGCCACGGGATCGGGATTATCGGGCGAAACAGCGTAGGCATCGAAACCGTATTTTTCCGCCATCGCACTGCGGCGTTCGGACTTTTCCTTTGACTGGGGTGACGGCGTTGCTACCACGCGGCCTGGAATACCAACCACGGTAGTGTCCTTAGGCACATCTTTGACCACCACAGAATTTGACCCCACACGGGCGCCATCGTGCATCGTAATAGGACCGAGGATTTTTGCCCCCGCGCCGACCACCACATTATTGGCTAAGGTCGGGTGACGTTTACCCGCCTGCCAGGTGGTTCCACCGAGTGTCACGCCGTGGTAAAGGGTGCAATCATCGCCAATTTCAGCGGTTTCACCAATCACCACTCCCATACCGTGGTCAATGAAGAATCTATGTCCTATGGTCGCCCCGGGATGGATCTCAACCCCAGTCAACCAACGGGAAAACGTCGATAGACAACGGGCACTTAAACGCCAATCACGCTTCCATAACTTATGGCTTATCCGGTGCAGCCAAATGGCATGCATCCCCGGATAGTTAATTAAGATCTCAAAGGCGCTGCGCGCCGCGGGATCACGGTGATATATAGATTCAATATCTTCTTTTAGCCTAGCTATCACACCCATCACTCAATCCTTCGCACTGATTATTGTTTGCCAGTTATAGTTTGCCAGATAAGCACTGGGCTATTTTTGTTTATTGCCGACCACTTTGTCGATGGAGGTCAATATTCCCCGAAGAATATTCATCTCCTGACTCTCAATCCGCGCGCGACTGAATAATCGACGCAGTTTTGTCATTACTTGTCCCGGGTGATTTTTAATAATAAAACCCGTCGATAACAGCGTACTTTCGAGGTGGACGAAGAAACGCTCTTGATCCGCAGCTAAGGGATATTCTGTAGGCTCAGCTATGGTTTCTGTCTGCGTTAAATGGGCAACCCGAGTCTCGTAACAGATAATTTGCACCGCTTGCGCAAGGTTAAGTGAGCTGTACTCTGGGTTTGCGGGAATCGCAACATGATAAGTACATTGCTGCAGTTCTTCATTGCTTAAGCCGTGATTCTCGCGGCCGAACACTATGGCAACGGGGCCGCTTAGGCTTTCGCTGACCAGTTTCTGCCCTGCCTCTCGCGGGTCAAGCATGGGCCAATCTAAGGTTCTGCTGCGCGCACTGGTGGCAATCACCAAGCTGCAATCGGCGATAGCTTCGGCGAGAGAATCAACTTTGACTAAGTGTTTCAAAATGTCCGAGGCACCGGCGGCTAATGCAATGGATTGACCATCAACCTCACAGCGAGGTTCGGCAAGGTACAGGGTTGATAAACCCATAGTCTTCATCGCTCTGGCGGTGGAACCTATATTGCCGGGGTGCGATGTCCCCACTAAAACCACACGAATATTACTTAGCATGAAACAACTTAATTTAATTCATAAAACACTGGGGGCGAATATTATCACAGGCGTGGGCGAATGCTTATATGAAAATCGGTATTTGATATAACAATCAAATCGAGTATAATGCCGCCCGCTATTTTAACGTTCTTTAACATCCAGGGGATTGCAATGCATCCGATGCTGACGATTGCTGTTCGCGCTGCCCGCGCGGCCGGCCAAACTATTATGCGCGCCTACACTGAACTAGACCGAGTTGAAGTCAGTGCCAAAGGTATCAATGATTTTGTTACCAGTGTAGACAAGGAAGCAGAAGCGGCTATTACGTACCAAATTCGTAAATCTTATCCAGATCATACGATTGTGGGTGAAGAGAAAGGTGAAAACCGCGGTGAAAACAAAGACTATATTTGGATAGTCGATCCTCTGGATGGCACTAACAACTTTGTTAGAGGCATTCCCCACTTCTCGGTTTCCATTGCACTGCAATACAAGGGCAAGACTGAAGTTGCCGTTGTTTACGATCCAGTCCGTGAAGAACTCTTTACCGCAATCCGTGGTAAGGGTGCAAAACTCAACGATTTTAGGATCCGCGTCACTAATGTGAATGAATTAACCCCAACCATTATCGGCACGGGTTTCCCATTTAAAGCGCGCCAACACACTGAAACCTATATGGCTATTTTTGGCGAAGTCTTCGGCCAATGTGCTGACTTACGTCGCGCGGGTTCTGCCGCATTAGATTTAGCCTATGTTGCTGCTGGCCGTTTAGACGGTTTCTTCGAAATCGGTTTAAAGCCTTGGGATATCGCCGCCGGCGATCTTATCTGCCGCGAAGCGGGCGGTACTGTGACTGACTTTACTGGCAACCATAACTATTTGGTTTCAGGTAATATCGTTGCTGGCTCACCTAAAGTGACCACAGAATTAGTGAAGATCATGCGCCCATTATTAAATGAAGGTTTAAAGCGTTAATTTCATCGCCATCTTCATTTAGTCGCCAAGATTAAAAAGGCCAGTGACTTCTTTAAGAAGTCACTGGCCTTTTGTTTAGCAATCAGACTATTAGGCACTATCCCGCGAGTCACACTATCCCGCTCTAACATCTCTGCTAAAGCACACTACCTAGCTGTAAAGCACACTATCTACCCGCTAAGGCTTGTGCTGGCGCAATTTGACTGGCCTTCCACGCTGGATATAAGGTTGCAATCAAGCTCATCATAAATGCCATGGCAATTACGAGCGCCGCATCCGAGCCATGCAATTCAGAGGGAAGAAAGTCGACAAAGTACACATCAGCAGACAGTAGCTCAATACTGAATAACCGCTCAATGGCACTGGCGATATCACTTAGGTTCAGCGCCATACTGATACCAATAATGCCGCCAAGACCACAACCGAGCAGCCCGTTTAAGGCGCCCTGCACCATAAAAATGCCCATCACAGCAACACGACTTAGGCCCATGGTCATTAAAATGGCTATTTCAGAGGCTTTATCCCGCACCGCCATCACTAAGGTCGAGACGATATTAAAGCAAGCCACACCAATCACTAACACGAGAACCAAGTACATCACTGTGCGAACCAATTGAATATCTTGATATAAATGCCCTTGAGTGCGAGTCCAGTCGCTAATATACACGGACTGTTTTTGCGCATACCCCAGTTCACGCACTTTGGCTGGCGCCTCAAACACTTTATCGACACTAATACGCACGCCCGTCACGCCGCTATGCATATTTAGGATCTGCAATGCATAGCGCATTGGAATATAGGCGGTCGTTAACTCAAGCTCTCCCCCTAGGGAATAAATGCCGGACACCACAAATCTATGGCTCTTTGCCGCGCGTAGACTCCCCGCCGCATCTGGATCTGAGTCCTGCACATAGAGTGCTACTGTATCCCCCAGTTTAAGCCCTAGCTTGTTCAATAAGCTCTTGCCAAGGACGATATGATTCGCATCCTGGCCTAAGCTCTGCCAGCTTTCATCACTCATAAATTGTGACAGGGCTGAGACCTTCATTTCTTCTTCCAGCTCAATACCCACCACGGATAAGCCTTGGAACCCACCGGGCTTTTGCACTAATCCTTGCAGGCGAATAAAAGGCGCCGCGCCGCGGATCCCCTCAATCTGCTCGGCATCTTTGACGACGTTTTGCCAATCGGCAATCGGCGCGTCCACCCCAACAATATCCGCCTGCGGTACCACGCCAAGAAATCGTTGCTCTAACTCGCGCTCAAAGCCATTCATCGCCGACAATACGACGATCAATACCGCCACGCCGAGGGCAATACCTGCGGTCGAGGCGAAGGAGATAAAGCTAATAAAACTGTTTGATTGGCGGGCACGGTAAAAACGCCAACCAATGGATAGGGCTAACGGTCCTTTCATACTTGGGTTTCCGCCGCTAATTGCAGGTAACCGTTTTTCATCATCAATTGCCGGTCCATGCGCCCAGCCAGTTTGTGATCATGGGTCACTACCACAAAGGCCGTGCCGAGTTGATTGGCTAACTCGCGGATCAGTTCATACACAGCATCGCCACTGTTGGCATCTAAGTTACCCGTAGGTTCATCGGCAAGCACCAACTTAGGCTGATTGATCAAGGCCCGCGCGATCGCCACCCGTTGACGTTCACCGCCCGAGAGTTCCGCGGGAAGATGGGTCATGCGATGACCTAACCCGACCCGCTCTAACAAAACTTGCGCATCGGCGAGTGCCTGCTTACGATCTTTACCTTGAATAAAAGCAGGCATAGCCACGTTTTCCAACGCAGTAAACTCAGGTAATAAATGGTGGAACTGGTAGATAAAACCTAAATCTTGATTACGGATCTGCGCCTGACGCGCACTGCTGACGCGGTATAAATCTTCACCCAGCAGCAACACCTTACCCGATGTAGGCTCATCTAATGTGCCCATAATATGCAGTAGCGTACTCTTGCCCGAGCCCGAACTGCCGACGATCGCCAACTGTTCACCCTTAAACACCTGTAAGTCCACATTCGATAACACTTGGGTGGTCACGGCGCCGTCGTGGTAACTCTTACTGACACTCTGCACTTGCAGTAACACGTCTTGCATTTACATTCTCTCTATCAATTCTGGGAATAGGGTTTGGCGAGTTAAACCAGATTCAATTATTCGTATCGCAGCGCCGTGGCAGGTTGCACTCTAGCCGCGCGCAGCGCCGGATAGAGGGTTGCCAACAAAGTTACCGCTAAAGTGCCTATCACAATGGCCGACAATTGTACCAACTCCAGCTTTACGGGTAACACTTGCCCTGCCCCTAAAATAGAAATACCTAAGCTCGACATAATGCCATTGAGATTAAGCGTCAGTAGGATGCCGACACCTAAGCCCAGCACTAATCCTAATACGGCATTGAGCGAGCCTTGAACGACAAAGATCCCCATCACCGAGGCCGTTGTCAGGCCCTGCGTCTTAAGTACCGCCACATCGGTGGTTTTATCGACCACCATCATCACGAGTGCAGAAACAATGTTAAAAGCAGCCACGGCCACAATTAAACTCAGCATCAGTGACATCATGTTTTTTTCCATTTTCACTGCGCTAAATAAATGCCCATAGGTGTCGCGCCAATCGCTGGTCGTCGCCTTAATCCCTTGTTTAGCGAGTATATGCTGCACTTTAGGCGCTAAGGCTGGGGCAGTGAAAGAGTCGTCTAAATAGAGTCTAAGTTGATTGATCTCATCGCTCGGTTGACGCATTAGGCGTTTCGCATCCTGATAATGGATATAGGCCACGCCCGCGTCGACCTGCGAGCCCATTTCAAAGATACCCGAGACCAAAAACTTACGTTGGCTCGGTACAGGCCCAAGCGGCGAGTAAACCACACCATCGCCACTCAATAATCTAACGGTATCCCCAGGGCTCACCTTGAGCTGACGGGCAAGCTCTGCCCCTAAGATCACCTTATATTGTCCGCTCGTCAGCTCATCAAAGGCGCCAGAATAAGTATGTAGAGCAACCGCAGACAAGGTTTGCGCAAGCTCGGGAAAGATCCCAAAGACCTGCACCGCGCGAATATTCGCGGCCGATTGCACCATAGCTTGGGTCGACACACTGGGGGTCACGCCCTTCACACTTGGTAACGTCTTCAGTGCCGTCGCTTGAACAGTCCAATCGCTTAGGGGAGCCTCAGTATAAATAGTTAACTGGGGAACGGCGCCGAGAATACGCTCCTTTAGCTGCCCCTCCAGACCATTCATCACCGAACTGACCACAATGAGCGCCGCCACGCCTAAAAAAATGCCTGACACGGCAAATATCGTAATAAAAGAAGCAAAGGCATTTGCCTTTCTGGCCCGCCAATAGCGGTAACCAACGTAGAAGGGAAATCGTAGATCCATTGAAAGAGGGCTGCGTCCTGTGTGATGAACTTGCTAAATCATAAAGATGGGCACGATAATAGGGGTTTAAGTCCTATAAATAAAGAGGCAAGCCTTGTTCACTGACTCTAATCCCTATTTTAGTGTGCCTCACCCCTTCACGGCTTACCTAAGCCCTTGGCCACAAAATCAGCCTTTACCCAGTGAAATAGCATTAAGATCAATGCAATCCCTTGGAATACAACTGCTAAGTGAAGTCAAGGAGCTAGAGGCCAGTTGTCTGCTGCAACTGCGCCATTTAGATAATGAGGCTAAGGTCGTGGTGGACTTTTTAAAGTTACAATCCCGCAAAGTGGACTTAGTGTTGCAGCATGTGCTCGAGAAAGAAGTGCAAGATGGAGATAAATTGCTTGGCTGCCAATTTGGTGGCAGTGGCATAAGGCTTATCAGCCCGACCCCACTTCCCCTTGGGGAGCATTTTAAAACCACGCTCTTTATTCACGATGAATTGATCGCCATTTTATGTTTTGTAAAGGTCTTGGCAAATCATCTGGATACCACTCATCAACCCGCAGATCCCTCAGCACCCGAGCAATATTTTATTGACCTCGAATTTAGCAAGATCCTCGACGCCGATGTCGAGCAACTGGTTAAAGCCAGCCTTACCGTGCAACAAAAGCAGCTAAAACTTCGCAAATTAGCGAGGGATGGGCGCGAATAAGCACAGACTTTTCACTGGCACCTCGGCCTTTAAGTCACTACAATGTCTGCAACTTTTTGTGAATGAATCGTTTATCCCACACCCATGACTCACATTTCAGCCTTAACGCCACCCGTCGTCAAAAAGAGTACTCAAGTGCAAACCCTGTCCTGCATCGCGGGGGTTTGCCAAGCCGTGACACTGGGCAGTGTTGTTCGCCAACATAAAGGCACGACGCTTGTCGTTAGCAGTGATACGCCCAGTGCCTTGAGCCTAGAATTAGAACTCAACTATTTACTGAGCGCCGATGGCATTAAGGTACGTTTATTCCCCGATAGGGAAACCCTGCCCTACGATAGTTTTTCGCCCCATCAGGATCTGATCTCCCAGCGTTTAGAGACACTCTCACAGATCTCTCAGGCCGAACACAGTGTAGTCATAGTGCCAGTCAGCACCTTGATGATGCGATTGCCGCCCAAATCCTTTTTGAGTGCTAACGTGTTTGTGCTGAAAAAAGGCGATAAATATCAATTACAAGATGTACGACAACACTTAACCGATACTGGCTATCATTTAGTCGAGCAAGTGTACGAGCACGGTGAGTTTGCGATTCGCGGGTCAATTTTAGATATCTTTCCGACGGGCGTGAATATGCCGCTGCGTATCGAGCTGTTCGATGATGAAGTGGAAACGATTCGCCATTTCGACCCCGAAACCCAGCGCTCCTTACACCCAGTCGATGCCATTCGTTTATTGCCTGCGAAGGAATTCCCCACCGACAGCGCCGCCATCGAAGGTTTTAGACAGAGATACCGCCGCCGTTTCGAAGTGATAGTCAAAGAGCCAGAGTCCGTTTACCAATTGGTGAGTCGTAATCTGATGCCGGCGGGGATTGAAAACTATCTGCCGCTATTTTTTGATGACATTGCGACCCTGTTCGATTACCTCCCCAAGGACACCCAGCTGGTCACCTTAGGCGATATTGAAAAGTCGGCTCGCGCCCATTTGCAAGAAGTCGAACATCGCTACCAAGATAGACGCGTCGATCCACTGCGGCCATTACTGGCGCCTAAAGAACTGTATTTACTGATAGAAGAGTTATTTGCGGCCTTTAAACCCCTGCCCCGATATCAGTTTATTGCACCCAGTTTGGGAGCTAACGACGATAAGGACTCAGTGATCGATGCCCAGTTATTACCCGATATCAGTGCCAATCACAAATTAAAACAACCCCTATTGGCATTGCAGGATTACGCTCAAAGTGCCCCGCGCATCCTATTCAGTGCTGAATCCGAAGGGCGACGTGAGGCCCTGTTCGAACTCTTAGGTAAAATCCAGCTTAAACCCACGTTATTTAGCCATTTTAATGAATTTATTCAAAGCGATGCTAAATTGGGGCTCATAGTTTCGCCGCTATCACGGGGCTGTTTACTTAAGCTCGGTCCAAAGGATGCGGTCAGCATTATTTGTGAAACCGAACTTTTTGGACACCGTATCTCCCAGCAGCGCCGCCGGGAAAAACAGCGCCAGATCAGCAATGATGCCCTGATTAAAAACCTTGCCGAACTCAAAGTGGGCCAACCCATAGTGCACCTAGAGCACGGAGTGGCATTATATCAAGGGCTTATCACCTTAGATACGGGCGGTCTGGTAGCGGAATACCTGCAATTGGAATACGCAGGGGGCGATAAACTCTATGTGCCAGTCTCGAATCTGCACCTTATTAGTCGCTACAGCATGGGGGCCGATGGCGATGCGCACCTAAATAAACTCGGCAACGAGACTTGGGCCAAGGCAAAAAATAAAGCCATTGAAAAAATCCGTGATGTGGCAGCTGAGTTGCTCGACGTTTATGCCCGTCGTCAGGCTCGTCCAGGTGAAAGCTGCGCAATTGACGAAGAGGAATACGCCCAGTTTGCCCAAGGGTTCCCCTTCGAAGAGACGGTCGATCAAGAGAGTGCCATTCATGCGGTATTAGCGGATATGCAATCGCCAACCGCCATGGACAGATTAGTTTGCGGCGATGTGGGCTTTGGTAAAACCGAAGTGGCCATGCGCGCCGCCTTTGTGGCCGTCAACGCAGGTAAGCAAGTGGTTGTCCTAGTGCCGACCACACTGCTTGCCCAGCAACATTATGAAAACTTTAAGGACAGATTCGCCGACTGGCCAGTCGTCACCGAAGTCATGTCTCGTTTTCGAACGGCTAAAGAGCAAGACCAAGTGCTTAAGCAACTTGAAGAAGGCAAAGTCGATATCGTTATTGGTACGCATAAGTTACTGCAATCCCAAGTGAAATTTGAAAACTTAGGCTTACTTATCATAGATGAAGAACACAGATTCGGTGTGCGCCAAAAGGAAAAAATCAAAGCGCTGCGGGCCAATGTGGATATTTTAACCCTGACGGCAACGCCTATCCCGCGCACCTTAAATATGGCCATGTCGGGTATGCGCGATTTATCGATTATCGCCACGCCCCCCGCCAAACGCTTAGCCGTCAAAACCTTTGTGCGTGAATTCGATCTCGCCACAGTGCGCGAGGCCATACTGCGGGAAATCCTCCGCGGTGGCCAAGTGTATTATCTGCACAATAATGTTGAAAGTATTGAGAAATGTGCCCAGGACATTATCGATTTATTGCCTGAAGCACGGGTCGTCGTGGCCCACGGGCAAATGCGAGAGCGGGATCTTGAGCGGGTGATGTCGGATTTTTATCATCAAAGGTTCAACGTCTTAGTCTGTACCACTATTATCGAAACCGGTATTGATGTGCCCAGTGCCAATACCATTATTATCGAGCGTGCCGATACCTTTGGTCTGGCGCAATTGCACCAACTGCGTGGCCGTGTCGGTCGCTCGCACCATCAGGCCTATGCCTATTTAATGACGCCGCACCCTAAACGTATGACCAGTGATGCGCGTAAACGCTTAGAAGCCATTGATGCCCTCGAAGATCTTGGGGCAGGTTTTATGCTCGCCACCCAAGATTTAGAGATCCGCGGCGCCGGTGAACTCTTAGGCGATGAGCAGAGCGGCCATATCTCAAAAATTGGCTTTAGCTTATATATGGAAATGCTTGAATCTGCGGTCAAAGCTCTTAAACAAGGCAAAGAGCCGTCGCTCGCGCAAATGCTGAATCAGCAATGTGAAATTGAACTGAGGATCCCAGCGCTACTCCCAGAGGCGTATGTGGGCGATGTCAATATTCGTCTATCCTTGTATAAACGGATTGCGGGCTGCGAAACTGAGGCGGCGCTCGACGAATTAAAAGTCGAATTGATCGACCGTTTTGGCTTGTTACCCGAGGCCACTAAAAACCTGATGGAAATGACACTCTATAAACATCAGGCGACTCGCCTAGGCGCAACTAAAATTGAAGTGCATGCCACGGGGGGCAGTATCGAATTTAGCAATGACCATGTGATCGACCCAGGCTTTATTATTGGATTACTCCAAAGCCAGCCACAAATCTATCGAATGGAAGGGCCGAATAAGTTAAAGTTCAGCCTTCCCGCTGAAACGGCGAAGGATAGGCTCGCTTTAGTCAAACTCTTGCTCGAACAACTATCTCAACATCAATCGCAACATCGTCTTGGAGATGAATAGTGTTACGTCAACTCGCGGTCTCTATCGCTACACTCATTGCACTCTCACACAGCCAGCTTGCCCGTGCCGAAGCTTGGTTCGAGGTGGAAGTCTATGTGTTTGAACGCCAAAGCCAAACAACCGAGCAGTGGCCAGATGCCCCCATTGCCACCAACACCCATAGCGCCATCGACTTTATTTCTCCCCTTGTTGCCCAAGTTGTCACCCCTGTGGGCTCTGCGGCAACACCCTGCACGCTAGTGTTTGATGCCGATGCCAATAGCCACTGCGCAGAGCAACTCAATGCCGACGGCACGACTGTCGATAGCTTCAGCAGCGATGGCACATCGGCTCCTGCTGCAATAAACACAGCTGCCACCGAATACCGCTATCCATCGTCTATCCCATCTGAAATCGGTAACAACAATACCGCTAATGCTTCGTCCGGTGGTGATGCCCTATTACTCCCCAGCAGCCGAGGGAAATTTGCCAGTATCATCAGTAGTTTATCGAGGGAGCGTGGTAATCGCAGCCTATTGCATATGACATGGCAGCAACCGATGCGCAGTAAAAGTAGCGCAGTGCCTATCCGCTTATTTGCGGGTAAAGACTTCTCTGGCACCTACCATTTCGATGGCCGTAAAATTGCGGCACAAGCATTAAACGAACCCATGTTAAATGCCGATGGTACCCCAATGCCCATACCGACAGTATCACCCGTTTGGGAACTAGATGGCACGCTCAATATTTATTTAAACCATTATTTATATATCGAAACGGCCTTAAATCTGCGCAAGGAAGGCAGAAAATTAATGGCCGTTGAAAATACCGATTTGACGACGGCCGCCACTCCACAGCCTAAGGTGATGACACCTTATTTAATGGCGATTCCACTCGAGCAAAATCGCCGTGTAAAGAGTGAGGAGATCCATTACTTAGATCATCCAGAAATGGGCATGGTGATCCAAATTCGTAAGATGGCACAACCTAGCAACCCCGTTGGACAGGACGCTGGAGTGGCACAAACCGTCCAGTATTAATTATGTAAGTGTGGGATAGCCAATGGCAGTCAAGGTTGTTAACTGGCTATCCCTGTTCACATTTTCCACTGTGTATTTAGCAATAAAACGGGCTAATACAACAAGCTAATCCAATGGGCTAATACAACAAGCTAAGATTGCACAATCGAAAAGTCGAGGTAAATATCATCGGCTTTATCTTCCCCCACAGTCACTGTGAGTCCGTCGGTGCAGGGCACACTCACTTCGCACCAGGCAATCAAGTTATTCACGGCAATATCACTGCCTTGGGCTAACACTTCAACACTGCCATCGCTACAGTTGGTCACATAACCTGTCACACCTAAGGCTCTCGCCTTTGTCAGTATCGCATGCCGACATCCCACACCTTGTACTTTACCAGTCAAACGAATTAATACTCGCTTCATTTCACGCCCCTTTACACACATCTAATTATTGGATTAAGCATAGCCGCAATTATCCAAAGGCTAAGTGTTAACCTCTAGATCTGTAGAGCAAAAAACAAATAGAGATTATTTTTAGGCAAAAAAAAACAGCTAACAAGACTGCTGTTAGCTGTGTCGGGCGACATACGCAAAGGGATATCCAATTACTGGACAAAGATAGCATCAACTTTGTAGCATTTTGTTACAAAATGACAAGGGTCGCTACTTTACACAATAAATAATTATTTTCAAGAGTTTGAAAAATAAACCTATCCAGACCTAATCAATATAATGCTTTTTGCTGAGAATCAGCTTGCAACCAGCTAGATGATTCAGGACGAATCATTCGCAAGGATAAATGTGGCTTCATTTGTGAAAGTAGTGACAAGTTACTGACAAGACTCAATATCCCCATGATAACGGGCTCAAGCTCATCACCGAGTTTGGCAAGCTATTATGGCCCAGTGGGTACGTTGCAACAACTCACCGATTACAGCGAACACTTAGAAAAGCGGCGACGACATCTGCTTTACACCGAAGTGTAAATGCCGCGTTCACAGGGTCAATGATGTTCCCGACATCATAGACATTTCCCATATCCCTATGGGTCAGACGTGAAAGAGCGGCCATGTAACCAACGGTCACGGTTGCAACAATGCCAATCTTCACGACCCCTCTGGCAGTTCGTTCAGCTAAAAAACTATTGCCCCATTCCTCGTTAGCAAAGTGACATCTAGCTAACTCCAACATCAGAACATTGACCCAATTTTAGTAATGCTACAAAGTTCTGGCTTTTTCCGTTATCCAACCGCAATTACGTTAGCCAATGAGAAAATGTGGTAAGGGTGTTACTACGAATACGGGGCCAGAATGCTGTCAATCAAGGTCAACAATCTGTCTGACGTGAGAATTAAAGAATGAGAAAGCTAAAACGATATCAATCAACTACCCATCAATCTGTATAAAAAAAACGCTACCGCAAAAAAGCAAATTCCTATAGCATCATCTATATCCCTTTACACGGATGTGGCAGCTGCCAAGTCCAACAAGCGATTTATGCCCTGCAAACAGCGCAGCGCATAAATACTAAGACGTTATAAGTCAAATCATCAAATTAGGAAGTTTTAATATGGCTGAAGAGAAAAAGAAGGGATATCCAAAAATTGCTCAAGCTAACTGGTTTGGTTTGAGAGACAAGCTGAAGCAAAGAGTGCCTAATGAAATAAGTGCTTCATACGTAGCAAGTGCGATGGGAATGGCTGAAGGCTCTGCCAGGGCCAATGTTATCTCGCCCTTAAAACTACTGGGAATAATAAGTGAAGAGTCAAAGCCTACCGAGCTGGCTTACGACTGGCGAGACGACTCTAAATATCCAGAGGTCTGTGAAAAAATAATTGAATCTATATACCCTCAGGAACTACAAGATCTTTTCCACACTGCTGACGCACAACCTGCTGATGTCACATCTTGGTTTATGAGAGATGCAAAAGTCGGAGAGCCTGCTGCAAAAATGTTTGCTTCGACTTATCTAATGCTACTTCAGAAAAGTCCAGATAGTGTGAAAGAGCCAACGAAAGCCAAAGTAGCTAAACCAAAACTCGAAAAAGTAAAATCTGAAAAAAAGGCATTGCCAGAAAAGAATAATAAGGCAAACGTCGAAGAAAAATCTGAGCAGAGTTCAGCTGAGAACAATAGTTCACCTGGCTTTTCACCACGGCTACATATTGATGTTCAAGTTCATATATCACCTGAAAGCTCACCAGAGCAAATAGATAAAATTTTTGAATCTATGGCTAAACATTTGAAAGGTTTTAAGAGCTGATGTTAAACGAAAATGCGTTGCTAACTCTGTCAAAGATTAAAGCTCTTAGTGATGAGTTAAGGGCGAAAAATCCCCCCCCGGAAGATACGGGACATAGCATAGAGCAACCGATAATCTATTTGTCATTGGTAAAAGGGACTCGGGGATATATAGAAAAGCTATCACATCAGATAAATGGAACTTATGAAAATGGCTGGTATGATAGTTGTGCAGTAATGATCAGGCGCCTGATTGAAACTCTTATTATTGAATGCTTTGAATCAAAAGGTATTGCCAACAAAATACAAAATAGTGACGGCGATTTCCTATATTTAAGCGATTTGATTTCAGCAGCTTTATCAGAAAGTTCATGGAATATTGGTCGTAACGCTAAAAAATCACTTAAAGCACTTAAAGATATTGGTGATAAATCAGCCCATAGCAGAAGATTTATTGCTCAGAGGCGGGATATCGACAATGTAATGGCAGATATAAGAAATGTCGTGCAAGAGTTGATTTTTCTGGCATCTCTCAAATGACTTATAACAATAAAATTTTATCGCCAGCAAAAAACGCTGGCTGCTAAAAAAGCAGAAAAAGCAAGGACAGCCACATAAAAAGCAAGGACAGCCACATCTTTTTGTGTTTTTCAGCCCCCTCAACTAGGCTTTAAATTATCCTGATTTTGTCTGTGTGGAGTTTGTGATGACCTCGGCCAGAAGACAGTTAATTGATGCCAGTGCGACGCCTTTCTATCATGTGATAAATCGCTGTGTTCGTAGGGCTTTCTTGTGTGGTGAGGATAAACTCACGGGCCGCAGTTACGAGCATAGACGTGGCTGGATTGTGGGTAAAATCAAGGCATTATCTGCGATTTTTTGCATTGATATTTGCGCCTATGCGGTGATGAGCAACCACTATCATTTAGTGCTTAAAATTGATGTCGACAAGGCAAAATCGTTAACACAAAAAGACATTATCAGCCGCTGGTGTCAAATCACTAAAGGCCATGCCGTCGCCACTAAGTATATGAATGGTGATGCTTTAATCGACGGTGAAGTCATGTTGCTTGATGGCTTACTCGCTGAGTGGCATGAGCGTTTATCCAGCATATCTTGGTTTATGCGCTGTTTAAATGAAGAAATTGCCCGTAAGGCCAATCGTGAAGATGAGTGTAAAGGCGCTTTCTGGGAAGGTCGGTTTAAATCGCAAGCGCTGTTAGATGAGCAAGCTTTGCTGGCATGCATGATGTATGTGGATTTAAATCCAATCAGGGCAGGAATTGCTGACTCTTTGCAATCCTCTGATTTTACATCGATTCAAGAAAGAATTAGCTCGCTAGACCCGCAAGATGACGCTTTTCCCTCACTTAACACACTGGTTCAATCCGCCAATAAACGACCGCAAACAACACACCCATCCCTCGCCAAATTTGATGGTTCAACACATCTAAGTCAACAATCTGGCATTCCATTTCATTTTGCCGATTATCTGGAACTGATAGATTGGACAGGCAGAGCGATTCGCCAAGATAAAAAAGGTTATATCGATAATCAACGACCCAAACTGCTTAATGAATTAGGCATTGCGCCCGATGCTTGGCTCACTTCAGCTAAAGAATTTCGCCGTCAATACAGTGGTATAAGTGGTCGATGGGATGCGATGTGCGAGTTTAAAAAGCAGCACAACAGCGGGAAATGGTGTAAAGGCAAAGCATCAAGCCAAGCGTTACATCCTTAAGCTCTTCATGTTTTTGGTCTTAACAAAACGGCTTTTCTAAGGCATTTATAACTAAATTTTATAAAAAGTTAGTGTTAGATCTAGTCTTTAGAACCTACAGGTTACGCGTGCGCTCGAAAGGCGTGCCATGGTGATTAGCGAGACGACCGTCCGCCCCATGGACGGGGCGGTCGAGCATCCAAGGATGGACTGGCTGCGAGTCGGTGAGTGAATGCCATGACAAGCCTAAATGCGTGGATACCAGTCAACGCTAAACCTCTAAAACCCAAGTTGCCTATCCCCCGCACTGGTTACCAACAAATTTCTATCCAAAACTAACATAGTCAATTTTATAATCTAGAGCCCTCAACGTGCTCTACTTAAAAATATTCCCAATAGCCACAGTCATATTCAAAGTCGCAATGTCCGCCACATGAAGTACAAAATCCAAAACCATAAGGCGGAATAGCCGATGAGATAAACCCACTCCCCTCTTAGATATAAAGAAAGGAGTGATGTGTTTATTCCAAAATATGAATCACGCCAACTTAAACGCTTTTATTTTGGGAAGATGTGCAGCGAGTTGGGGGAATTTATGGGGCTGAACTTCATCCCATTCAATCGAATAATAGGGCTTTAACTCGCTAGCGAGTTGCTGATTATCGAACACCCCATCACTGACAGAAAAAATACACATGGCTCTTTGGGTGTTTTTAAGTCGAAATTGCGATACACATTTATTCGCAATATCGGCATATTCTTCAGGGCGGTCAATCTTGCCCTGCATATTCTCTTCAGGGTGCAAGTTGGGGTTAATTAACACTGATTTTAGGCCGTTTAAAAAGCCAATTCGCTCGGCCCAATATCCCCCGAGCCCAACGCCAACCATCAAAGGCGCTGGGTCGTCGGTATATTGCATCTGCTTAGCCACTTCCTTGAGCAGATGCTGCATATCGTGCCTAGGGTGTAGCGTGCTGTAACTTAATAAACGCACATCGGGGTCAATAAACTGCAACTGCCGCATTTTCTCATGATTACCAGGGCTAGTAGCATCAAATCCGTGAAGATAGAAAATCATATCAAGGCCTTTTAATTGTGTGAGATAACGCGGGTTGTTAACGAGTGACACCCTTTACCCTAGCAAAAGTTTACGCAAGAACCTTGCGTTGCATCAAACTTTTGCCTGTTGTGCCAAACAAATTTGCTCCGCCAACTGTTTTGCATTTTCCCAGCGGGCACTATTCTCCAGCGCCAACGCCGTTTGAGCCGCATTAGGCTTGAGCAAACTGGCGGGATATTGGGGTGCCGCCGCGGGCCAAACAAAGCCCTCTAACAGTGACATCACACCCGGATTATCATTACAGACTAAAATCATGTCACAGCCCGCATCCAATGCAGCCTGTGCACGGCCAAGGTAATCACCAGCAAATGAGGCGCCCTTCATGCCTAAATCATCGGAAAAAATCACCCCTTTAAAGCCCAGTTCCTCACGTAACACCCGTTGCAGCCAATAAGGTGAAAAACCTGCAGGATTAGGATCAATCTTAGGGTAAATAACATGGGCCGGCATGATCCCCGATAATTGTCCTTTCGCTATCAATGCCTTAAAGGGCAAAATATCTTTATTAAAGATAGCTTCGGCTTCGCGATCATCTATGGGTTGGGCGATATGTGAGTCGGCGGCAACACTACCATGGCCGGGGAAATGTTTGCCCACAGCGCCCATACCAGCCTCGGCCATCCCCTCGATAAAACGCTCTGCTAGCGCGATGACCTCAGCGGGATCCGCACTAAAGCTACGCTTACCAATCACTTGGCTTATACCATTCAGATCCAACACTGGCGCAAAACTTAAATCGATATCGCAGGCTAATAACTCAATGGCCATCAAAAAACCCAGCTCACAGGCCCAACGTTTTGCCAGTGCCATATCGCCTTTAGCGGCAGGTAAAATGTCCCCCATCGCCGGAATTAGCGTAAAACCATCCCGAAAACGTTGCACCCGGCCACCTTCATGGTCAACGGCGATCAGAATATCGGGGCGAATTTGGCGGATCTGTTGTACTAAGGAGATCAGCTGCGCGCGGCTCGAAAAATTGCGGGAAAATAGAATTAAGCCACCCACCTGTGGATGGCTAAGCATTGCAGCTTCAGCCTCACTGACATCCACCGAGAGCAAATCCAACATTAAATAACTCATACTTCTCCCTAAAAATATTCATTCATACTCAAAAAATAACCACAATAGCTAAAGTCAGTGTGTGTCACACAAATCACCAAAAAAGCGAACTATTCACTATTACAGCCCTTTTAAAACCGACAATCTTACCCTCTGGCAGGGTAAACCGATATGGCGAGTTAAGCTCAACTTATCCGAAGCCTTTCAAATCAAAAAAACTAATGTGAATTGTCACACGGTTCTATGTGATACTGATAGCAAGAGTATCACACAAGCAGATCCCGTCGAAAAGCTGCCTGCAGTTTGCCAGAGTTTACGTCAACAAGGCTAGCCTGCTTTATACCGGACGGCGAGCAATCCCGTGGGCTCAGACTAGAATAAAAAGTAAGACACAACAGGACTTCAACCATGATTAGCGTATTTGATATGTTCAAGATCGGCATTGGCCCTTCGAGTTCACATACTGTCGGCCCAATGAAAGCGGGCAAAATTTTTATGCAGCACCTCGCCGACGGCGATCTTATTTCCCAAGTGGATGAACTAAGAGCCGAACTCTTTGGCTCCCTCGGACAAACAGGTAAAGGCCACGGTACAGGTAAAGCCGTCATTTTAGGTCTGATGGGTGAAGATCCTGAAACCGTCGATACCGACAGCATAGATGGCATCCTTGAGCATGTATCTAAGAGTGAAACCCTAACACTCAGCACCGGGAAAATCGTTAAATTTACCCGTGAAGACGGCATTACCTACCACAGACGTAAAACCCTGCCAGCCCACGCCAATGCGATGACCTTATACGCCTACAGCAAGGATAAATGCATTTTCGAACGCACTTACTATTCTGTCGGCGGCGGCTTTATCTTAGATGAAGATGAAATCAGCCAGCGTAATGCATCGCCAGCCTCACAAATTGAATCGGCACCTTTTGATTTTGTGAGTGCGGCTCACTTACTGGAATTATGCGGAGAACAAGGTCTCAGCATTTCTTCTTTAATGATGGCGAACGAACTGAGTTTAGCCAGCGAAGAGGAAGTCAAAGCCAAGCTGTGGAATATTTGGCAGACCATGAAAACCTGTATCGAGCGCGGTTATCAGAAGGAAGGTATTTTACCCGGCGGCTTAAAACTGCGTCGCCGCGCCCCTGCACTGTACCGCCGCCTGAAAGCCGAAGGCCGTAACAATGTCGATCCATTAACGGCTATGGATTGGGTTGATTTATTCGCCCTGTCGGTCAACGAGCAAAATGCCGCCGGCGATCGCGTTGTCACAGCACCAACTAACGGTGCAGCCGGGATTATTCCTGCGGTTTTATGCTATTACGACACCTTCGTACAAGAAGTGGATATCGATGTCTGCGCCCGTTATTTATTAACTGCCGCCGCGATTGGTATTTTGTACAAGAAAAATGCTTCGATTTCGGGCGCCGAAGTCGGCTGCCAAGGTGAAGTGGGCGTGGCCTGCTCTATGGCCGCTGGCGCTCTGACTGAGATCATGGGCGGCACGGTTGAGCACGTTGAAAACGCGGCTGAAATCGGCATGGAACATAACTTAGGTCTAACCTGCGATCCTGTGGGCGGCCTAGTGCAAGTGCCTTGTATCGAACGTAATGCCATGGGCGCGATCAAAGCGATCAACGCCTCGCGTATGGCCCTACGCGGTGACGGTAACCATAAGGTTTCACTGGATAAAGTGATCAAAACCATGATGGACACCGGCAAAGATATGCGCAGCAAATACAAAGAAACCGCCAAAGGCGGCCTAGCGGTCAACATTGTTGAGTGTTGAGTACTTAGTACTGAGTGATGAGTGTTGAGTGTTAGTTCACTCTTGCTAACCGCTTCAATCGCACCATAAAAAATGCCGCAACTCAGTGAGTTGCGGCATTTTTATTTAGCTACTTTACGGCTGAATCGGCTATTTACGGCTTAAAGTACAAGCTATGAAACTTCAGGTGCTCTTCAATAAAGCTCGCGATAAAGTAGTAGCTGTGATCGTACCCCGGCTGCATCCGCACATCTAAGGGATAACCCTTAGCATGGGCGATATCCACCAGGGATTGTGGCATCAATTGGGTGTCTAAAAAGCTGTCGGCCTCACCTTGGTCAATCAGTACTGGCACTTCACTAATCGCGAGCTTAAGCAACTCACAGGCATCATACTGGCGCCAATGTTCACGATTTTCACCCAAATACTCGCTAAAGGCTTTAATGCCCCAAGGCGCATTACTTGGATTCGAAATCGGGCTAAAGGCCGAAATGGAGCTGTATCTGTGCGGATTACTCAGGCCAATCACCAAAGCCCCATGACCGCCCATAGAATGGCCGGATATAGCGCGCTGGGTAGTGACGGGAAAATGCGCTTCAATCAAGGTAGGTAGCTCATGGACTATGTAATCGTACATTTTGTAATGACGATTCCACGGCGCCTTAGTCGCATTGAGGTAAAAGCCCGCACCTAAGCCTAAATCGTAGGCTTTATCCGCCGCATCGGGCACATCATCACCGCGAGGACTGGTATCGGGGGCGACAATCGCCATCCCAAGTGCTGCCGCCATACGCTGGGCGCCCGCTTTCTGCATAAAGTTTTCATCGGTGCAGGTTAAACCCGAGAGCCAATACAGCACAGGCACAGGTCTATTCACCGCTTCTGGTGGCAGATAAATGGCAAAGCGCATCTCGCAATTAAGCGCCTGAGATTGATGGCGATATTGCTTATGCCAACCGCCGAAACTCTTGTTACAACTGATATTTTCTATGGTCATACAAGTCCTTTTAAGCTCAATCTGTTAGCGTTTGTCTTAACGTTTTTCTTAACGCTTGTCTTAAGCATTAGTCATGGCGCTGATCGTCTGAACCTTAGCAACACAGCAGACAGATTTGCACCTGTCTGCCCGTTAGTCACAGCAAGCTGAAGCATCAACTTAGCGTGCAAAATCGCTTATTTATCAAAATGGATCACGCTGCGGATGCTCTTACCTTGGTGCATCAACTCGAACGCTTCATTGATTTGCTCAAGTCCCATAGTATGGGTGATAAAATCGTCGAGCTTAAACTCACCCGCTAAGTAACGCTCAACAATGTGTGGCAGTTCTGAGCGCCCTTTCACGCCACCAAAGGCGGAGCCGCGCCAAACGCGGCCAGTCACCAATTGGAATGGACGGGTTGAAATCTCTTGGCCAGCACCGGCAACACCGATTATCACCGACTCGCCCCAGCCCTTATGGCAACACTCAAGCGCGCTACGCATCACGTTGACGTTGCCGATACACTCGAAGGAGTAATCCACGCCGCCGTCGGTCATCTCAACGATCACCTCTTGAATTGGCTTATCGAAATTCTTTGGATTAATACAATCGGTCGCACCGAGTTTTTTGGCTAACTCAAACTTTGACTCGTTGATATCAATCGCAATAATGCGGCTGGCTTTCGCCATCGTTGCCCCAATGACTGCCGATAAACCGATCCCGCCGAGGCCGAAAATCGCCACGGTCGCACCTTCTTCCACTTTGGCCGTGTTCATCACAGCGCCCATACCTGTGGTTACGCCGCAGCCCAGCAGACAAATTTCCTCTAATGGCGCGCTCTTATTGACTTTAGCCAATGAGATTTCAGGTAAAACGGTATATTCAGAGAAGGTCGAGCAGCCCATGTAATGGAAAATAGGCTTGCCATCGAGATAGAAACGCGTGGTGCCATCGGGCATTAAGCCTTTACCTTGGGTCGCACGAATTTTTTGGCACAGGTTCGTCTTGCCCGATAGGCAGAACTTACACTCGCCGCATTCTGGAGTATAAAGTGGGATCACATGATCGCCCACTTGCACGCTGGTCACGCCCTCGCCCACTTGCTCAACAATACCGCCGCCTTCGTGGCCTAAAATCGCCGGGAATACCCCTTCAGGATCATCACCGCTCAAGGTAAAGGCATCCGTGTGGCACACGCCCGTGGCGACAATGCGCACTAAGACTTCGCCCGCTTTAGGTAACATCACATCCACTTCTTCAATCTTAAGGGGTTGGCCCGGCCCCCAGGCAACGGCGGCCTTTGATTTAATAAACTGTGGTGCTTGATTTGACATGTTAATTCCTTCCTCTGGTATGCAGTGACTCGTATCCCCAAAAACGACTGGGGCTATGGATAAACCTGATTGTATTTATTTCCTAATGATTGATAATCTAGCATTCTTGCAATTCATTTTTACTGAGTAACAACAATGTATCTCTGGGATGGTATTTCTGAGTTTGTCGCCGTGGCCGAGACTGAAAGCTTTACCTTGGCCTCACAGCGTCTCAATATTTCTATCGCCCACGTAAGTCGCCAAATCGCGGCATTGGAAAATCGCCTCGGCACAAAGCTGTTTTACCGCACCACCCGCAAAGTCTCGCTCACCGAAGAAGGCACGATTTATTATCGCCATTGCCGCCAATTACAAACGGGGTTAGAAGAAGCCGAGCGCGCCATCTCCAACCTAAAGGACTCACCCCAAGGCTTAGTCAAGCTCACGGCGCCAGTGGCCTATGGCGAGAAATTTATCATGCCGTTACTCAATGATTTTATGGTGCAATATCCAAGTATTGAATTTAGCGTTGACCTCACCAATCGCACCTTGGACTTGATTGAAGGCGGTTATGATCTGGCTATTCGCCTCGGAAAACTCGCCGATTCAAGCCTGATGGCCAAACCGCTCAGCAGCCGCACTCACTATGTCGCCGCCTCACCAAGCTATGTAGAAAAATACGGCCAGCCCCATACCTTATCCGAACTCAGCCAGCACAATTGTTTGATCGGGAATCATAATTACTGGCGCTTTGTGGAAAATGGCCGCGAGCGTAATATTAAAGTGCGCGGCAATCTCAACTGTAATAGCGGCTACGCATTAAGGGATGCGGCGCTTAAGGGCATTGGAATAGTGCAACTACCTGATTATTATATTGAAGAAGATATTCAAGCCGGACGTTTACTCTCTTTCCTTGACAGTCACCGCGAAGCCAAAGAAGGCATTTGGGCACTCTATCCGCAAAACCGCCACCTGTCGGCCAAGGTCCGCGTGTTAGTCGATTATCTTGCCGAAAAACTCATCGAACAAAATTAAGTGATGTTTGAGCAAATTGATTGGTAGCAGGCAAAACGGCGCAAACTAACGCCAATTTTCCCGCATGGTGTAATACAACATGCCTAAGGCAAGCGCTTGATTGCCAAACCATTCATTTAACGGGATGCGGATATGGCGCATGGCGGCAAACAGGTCAAACTCACGCAGTTGTCCATCCATCGCATTGGCCATGATCTCGGCCATAATGTGCGATGTCGCTACTCCGTGCCCAGAATAGCCTTGGCAATAGAATACATTAGGCGACACTTTACCGAGCTGCGGGATGCGGTTAATCACAATTCCCGCCATTCCGGCCCAAGCAAATTCGATATCAACGCCCTTTAATTGCGGAAAGGTGCGCTCAATCGCGGGCCGCAGTTCCGCAGCCACATTTTTAGGATCGCGGCCGCTGTAGTTAGTGCCGCCGCCGAACATCAGCCGTTTATCCGCGGTCAGGCGATAGTAATCCAGTACAAAGCGGCAATCGTACACGGCTAAATCCTGCGGATTGATTTGCAAAGCGATATCATCGGGCAAAATTGCCGTGGCACAATTGCCCAAAGAGGCAGGGAACAACATGCCGCGCAGTTTTGGACGGGCGAGTTTATGGTAGGCATTCCCCGCGATCAGCACACTGTTGGCGCGCACTTTTCCCTTGGCGGTGATAACAGTCGCCACATCGCCCTCCTCAATATCGAGCACGGGCGAGTGTTCAAAGATGAGAGCCCCCAGATCTGCTGCGGCGCGAGCTTCACCTAGGCACAGATTTACTGAGTGCAAATGCATATTGCGCCGATTGACTAAGCCGCCGTGATACAAGGGTGAGCCTAAATAGGCGGGCATTTCATCGGCGGATACCAGCGTCATAAATTCACCCATGCCGCGGCACTGCGCCTCGTCATGCATCGCCCTAAGCTCCTGCATGTGCTTTGGCTGGTAAGCGGTTTGGATATGACCAAACTTTAAATCACAGTCTATGCCGTACTTGGCTACCCGATTTTTAATAATGTCGTGGCCGCGCCAACGCATATTCCACACATAATCTTCAGCCTCATGGCCGATTTGGCGGCGCAGCTGTTTTGTCATCGCAACATCGCCGGACAAACTGCCCGTCACCTGCCCACCGTTGCGTCCGGTCGCGCCCCACGCAACTTTATTGGCCTCAATAAGCGCGACTTTATAGCCCTTCTCGGATAACTCCAGCGCCGTTGCCACACCGGTAAAACCACCACCGACAATGGCTACATCGACTCGAATGTCGCCTTCAAGCGCAGGATAATCTGACTCTTGGTCAATGGTGGCATTGTAATAGGAGGCACAGCGTTCTGCGGGCATAACATTCCTTTGGCAATAATTAATGGCAATAGTGGCTTAAGTCTTGATAGTGGCAGCCGGTCAAAAACCAGTATCCGAGGATGGCAAGCGTTAATTTGTTTTATATTTTTTACACTTGTTCAATATTGCGAGTATAACTAAGTTCAAAATGCCGTCAAGCTGGGATATCGAGGCTTACCCTTTCCCCGAGCTTAGGTTAGGCTATTAGCTTAGGTTATGAGGCGATACCGACACTCTCCACTCTTCATACTCCCACTCTTAACCTGGCCAGTTGGAGTCAATAGAGATCGCTAACTTATGCGGCAACACTCGCAGCAATACACACGGCAACACTCGCAGCAACAAAAGATAGTTAGATTTTAATAAATAAACCAATAGGTTACAAAGCATACTATGTTAACACTGCCCTTTTCCCAAGCCTGTGAAAACAACAAAGCGCCCATTCTAGCCCTGTTAACACAGGCCTTTTCCCAAAGCCAACATGTGCTCGAAATTGGCAGTGGCACGGCGCAACATGCCGTCTATTTTGCGGCGAATCTGCCCCATCTGATTTGGCAAACCAGCGATCAGCCTGAGTATCTTGCGGCAATCAAAGCCAGATGCGAGCAGGAAGCCCTGTTGCCAAACCCCGCATCGAATATACGCTTACCGCTATGCCTTGATGTCACTCAGCCATGGCCAACCCATAGTCTCACGCCCGATATTGATGCGGTATTTACCGCTAATACCTTGCATATTATGAGTAAAGAGATGGTGGAAGCCTTTTTTAGCGGCCTAGGCGCCAATCTGCCGCAGCTAAACACCCTGTGCATTTATGGTCCCTTTAACTATCAAGGCCAATTTACCAGTGACAGCAATCGCCAGTTTGATGCATTTTTGAGGCAGCGTGACCCCGCAAGTGGGATCCGGGATATTGAATGGATCTGTAAGCTAGCCAATGCACATGGTTTTTCACTCAAACAGGATTTTGCCATGCCGGCCAATAATCGTTTGCTGCATTTTAGTCGCTAAGCCAAAGCGCCCTAGGGATATGCTGCGTTAAAATTCACCACTCGATCACTGTCCTATGCCACAGCCCTTGCGCTGATGGGGATAAGAAAACTAAGATGGCAACGGCTATGTTATAGGATGCAGGATAAGCGTTCACTACCCGCTCCGATTTTGCTCACTTGAGGAATCCCAATGTCTAAGATCAATCTACTTTTGCTGTGCGGCGGTGGAAGTGCGGAACACGATATTTCCCTAATGTCGGCTAATTATTTTGAAACCTCATTGGCAAAATCCGATCAGTTTTCCGTCCTACGCGTTGAGCTGGATAAATTTGGCCAGTACCGCACCGCGGCGGGTGACGATTGTGAACTCACAAATAACCGTGAGATCCGCTTTCGTGATGAAACTAAAGCCCCTTGGCCAGTGGATTATGTTATCCCTTGCATCCACGGTTATCCCGGGGAAACCGGCGATATTCAATCCTATTTTAATTTGATCCAATTGCCCTATTTTGGCTGTGAATCCGAAGCCAGCAGTAATTGTTTCAACAAAATTACCGCCAAAATGTGGTTCTCGGCCTTAGGGATCCCCAACACGCCCTATATTTTCCTCCATCAATACGATGAGGATGCCATTGCCCAAACCCAAACGGCATTAGCCCAGTGGGGTTCCATCTTCATTAAGGCCGCTTCTCAGGGGTCATCCGTTGGTTGTTACAAAGTCGACACTAGCCACAATGTCGCCGCAGTCCTTAAGGATGCCTTTGGTTACGCCCCCTATGTTGTGGTTGAAAAAACCATTAATGCAAGGGAGTTAGAAGTCGCGGTATACGAATACAAGGGTGAAATTGTGGCAACCCTGCCGGGTGAAATCATCTGCGACAGCAATACGTTTTACACCTTCGATGAAAAATACGCTAAGAACAGCAAGGCCCGCACCGACGTGGTCGCGCAAAATGTGCCTATTGAGATCAGCGATCAAATTCGTGCCTATGCCATTAAAGCCTTTACCGGCATGAAGCTGCGACACCTATCGCGCATCGATTTTTTCTTAACCGCTGACAATGAAATTTTACTAAATGAAATCAATACCTTCCCAGGTTTAACTCCGATTTCAATGTTCCCTAAAATGCTGCAAAATCACGGTCACGATTTCACTGACTATTTAAGTGTGGTGATCAACAGCCAAGTGACGCCTAAAGCCTAATACACTAAGTTGCAGATTTAAAAACGAAGCTGTGGGCTTTAAAATATAAGCTTCTGTTTTTAAAAAATAATCTACTGTTTTAAAGCATAAAGAGCGCCCTTAGGCGCTCTTTCTTTTAATAGAACAAATTCAGATGAAGGGAAAACCCTTTCTAGGCTTGCTTAGCTAGCAACTCAAAAAAAGCCGCCTTAGTCATAGGTTTATGGAAGAGATAACCTTGGATCTCTTGAATATGATTGGCGACCACAAACCTAAGCTGCGATTCATTCTCCACCCCTTCCGCCGTGACACTGAGGTTTAGCGCATGGCTCAAACGCACTATTGCCTCCACTAACGCCTCATGGCGCTCACCTTCCTCTAGTCGGTCGATAAAGCTTTTATCAATCTTAATCTGATCAATTGGAAAGTTGGCTAAATAGGATAAAGAGGAGTAGCCAGTACCAAAATCATCTAAAGCAATTTTTACGCCTCTGCCACGTAACTCATTTAATACTTTGATTAAATGCATATGTTGCTTCATCAACAGCGATTCAGTGATCTCCAGCGTAATCAACTGGTAGGGAAAATCCACTCGGCCCAAATCATCAATGATATCGGCGAAGGAGTCACAAAACTCATCCTGCAACTCATGGGACCAAAACTCAAAGGTAGAGACGTTAATGGCTAAACTGATGGGCCAGCCATGGGCCTGCATCTCTAAAATGGTTTCCATCACACTTCGGCGGACATTACGGCCAATATCCACGATTAAACCGCTATTCTCGGCGATGGGGATAAACTCATCGGGGGGGATAAATTGGCCCTCATGTTGCCAACGCAATAACACTTCGGCCCGCACAATTAAGCCAGTGCTTGCATTTACAATAGGTTGGAAATAAAGCTCGAATGCCTTTTGATCTAAGGCTTGCTTAAGCAAAGTGTGTAAATTGGCGACTCGCTCCGCATTTTGCTGCATTTGCTCGGTAAAAAAATGATAACGATTGCGCCCATTTGCCTTAGAAATATACATGGCCTGATCGGCGCAGTTTAACAATTGCTCTAAATCGAGCGCATCCTCCGGAAAACGTGCGATCCCGATACTGACAGAGCTATAAACGCCTTTGTCCTTAGATAATTCATAGCGGCGATAAACATGCTTATTAATGGTCTCAGCAAGCTGTGAAAGCTCTTTTTGGGTCACCACGCCCGGTAATAACAACGCAAACTCATCTCCCCCAAGGCGAGAAAACACTATGCTGTCATTCAAGCAAGCCTTAATTTGTTCGACAACTTGGATCAATAACATGTCGCCTTTGTCGTGCCCATAGGTATCGTTAACTTGCTTAAAATTATCTAAGTCCATCAACATAAAGCTAAAACCTGGGGTTAAACTGTCGGCGGTAATCAGCTCTTGGATTTGCCGGAATAAGGCATTCCGGTTGGCAAGCCCCGTGAGGGAGTCATTATTGGCTTGGTATTTAATCAACTGCGCCGCTTTCTTACGCTCGCTGATATCCGAAAATAGCCAAGCAAAGCCATTTTGAGTGCTGTGGGGTTCACGAAATACGGTAACGGTAAGATCGAGATGAAAATGTTCACCATTGCCCCGCAGGCCAATTAACTCGCCCTGCCACATTTTTCCTTCGCCAAGATGCTGAAACAGCATATCGACTTCATGGGGCTCTGAGGGTGAGAGGAATAAAGCGGGATTAAACTCACGGGAAACAAGTGTTTGAGGTTGGACGATTTGGCTAAATGCCCGGTTGGCATATAACACATTATTAGACGCATTGGTGATCACTAAGGCCAAAGGGAGGCGATCAAATATTTTCACGGCTAATCGCTGAAACTCCATCGAACGGCTACGTTCTATGGCAAGGCTGGCTAATCTTGCGGCCTCGGCAATTAAGGTTAAATCCTGTGGTGTCGGGGATTTAACTTCGTCATAGTACATGGCAAAGGTCCCCAGCACTTTGCCATGACTATCTTTGATAGGTTCAGACCAACAGGACTTAAGGCCCGCACTCAGTGGAATCGCTTTATACTTTTCCCAAAAGGGATGCTTAGCGATATCTTCAACAATCACCCTTTCACCCGTAAAAGCGGCGGTGCCGCAGGAGCCAACATCAGGGCCTATCTCAACCCCATGAATAGCTTGATTATAATTATCGGGTAAATGGGGAGCCGCGCCAAAGAGCAAGCGTTTGCCATCATCGCTGAGCAACAGAACAGATGCACGAGTACCAATACGCTGGGCTTCAATTTTAAGCACAAGCGCGTGGAGAATTTCACCGAGGGGAGCGCCGTTAAGCAACATAGAGAGAATGCCGCTATAACATTCGAGACTCACATCATGGTCGAGAGTGAGTGGGATCCCGTCGAGTTTCACTGAGACATTAATGCCTTCGTCCATACATCCCTTAAAAGTTTAGCGGGCAGATAAACTGTTACTAAGGTCAGCAACCTTTGTAAACTAAGGGTGAATTTTAGGCACTAAGGCGCCCCAAAGCAACCTTTTAACTCAGGGAGTACGGGCTTTAGGGCGAAGGTGATTACTCTTGAATGCGTTCCAATTTTGCTAGATAAAAACCATCAAAGCCAGTATCCGCGGGGCTAATCGTTTCATCTTCAATTAAGCGAAAGTTTGGATTCTCAGCCAAAAATGCGTCTATTTGACCACGATTTTCACAGGGGAAGATTGAACAGGT